>CAZSVU010000224.1:0-13939 GCA_964610275.1 uncultured Polyangiaceae bacterium
CAACCGGGCGGGCTATGGCCGGTCAAGTAGCAGCACACGGTGGCGCCGATCGCGGACACCCATGCCCATGCCCTCGACCTCGCCCATGCCCTCGACCTCGCCCATGCCCTCGACCTCGCCCATGCCCTCGACCGTGCCCGTCCCCTTCACCCCTTTTCAGCGTGCTGCTGCGACTTCCTGCGGCAATCTGCGCCGAGCACCCCGAACAACAACCCCCGGCCGTTGACCGATTCTCCTTTGTATCCGCACGCTTGCGCGCTTGGCGCCGCGGACTAGCGCTAGCGGCGTCCGCATAACCGAGCGCAAGTGTCGATCACTGGGCGTATTGGCGCCGCGCGCACCCCGTTTGGGCTCGGGCCCCGCTCGGGGATCCCGGAAGCGTTCGAGGATCACGTTCGCTGATTGGGTCGAGGCTACACCCCAGCACGCAGGGTCGACCCGACTCGACCCGTCGACGGAGCCCGGACATCAGGGCGTCGTAGAGTCGGTTCTTGAGCAACGCGTCCTCGTATCCAGCGTCGATGGACGGATTGTCGTTGACCTCGACCACCATCGGGCCGTGTGCGGTCGACTTGAGGTCGACGCCGTACAGACCGTACAGATTGTAGACGGAACCACGTCGCTGCAGGCGCAGCGCGGTTCCAGTCAGGTAATCGCGGGCAGTGACGATTCTGACTCCCGGCGCGTCGAAGGGCCAGTCGGACAGGGAGCTCACCACGAGGAGCGAACTCATGGAGGACGCTTCCTTCCTCGACCAGGTTCGATGACCAGCAGGTTCGCGTCGTAGGTCACGATGCCCAGGAGAACGGAATTCAGAAGACGCCGGATATCGACCCAATACTGCGAACGCGTTGCCAGAGGGTTGGCTCGCCAGGGGTCAGCCACCAGAACCTCACGCCGGCGTTTGCGGTACCCGCAGGCGACCACGAAGTGTCCCACGGGGGATCCACGAAGATCATCGCTCTCGCACTCGGCGCCGTGCTCGCGGGCGGACCGGTACAGGTAGGTTGCGCTGAGTCCGGTGAGAACCGGCGTGGCCCGGTTGAGGTATCTGCGCAAGAGTGCCGGCGACAGATCCTCGAATCGAATCGAGCCGCCGGCGTCGAGAAATTGCAGATAGGCGGGAGTGGCCTCACGCAGCCGGGCGTCGTGCTTGAGCTGGGACTGCTGTCGCAGCTTGTCTTGCAGCGACACCCCCGTCTTGAACCAAGTCGGGTCGAACAAGAGCAGGTTGAAGGTGAAGATGGTGGCACGGTACCCCCGAGCGAGAGCGTGGTAGCCGAGCAGTACGCCCAGCGTGCCGCCGTCCCGGAGGGTGCCAGTCTCCTTCACGACCCGGCCCAGCGAGATGTCGTCCCCGTAGTAACGGTACACGGCGTGGAGACAGGTAGGCCCGCACGCCGTGTCGTCAGGCTGTTCGTGTATCTCGAGGTGCAGCGCCGCCGTCATGTCAGCGCAGCTCCGGCCTGGCAATCAGGTGCACGTCGTCCTCTACCAAGGTCGGCGTCGCCCCGCGTTCGGAGGTCCGCCGGCCGCGAGTCCCCGCCTGCAGTGAGGGTGCAAGCCCTCGAGCCATTCGCCCGGCGAAGGCCGGTAGAGGAGGGCCTCTACGGCTCCTCGTCTTCGCCTTCGTCCGCCTCGTCCGCGCCTTCGTCGTCCGGCGCGCCCGCGCCTTCCTTGGTCGGCTCGTTTGCGGCGGGAGCAGCGGATTCTGCCGCGGCTGGCTGCTCCCCCTCGCCCTTGTCATCCTTGTCGCGGCAGGAGAAGGCGAGCAGCGAGACCAACATCAACGCGACCGCCAGGAGGAGATTCGACTTCATAGCTCTGGTCCTATCGGGGTACCGCGCCAGCAGGGCGCGGACTTGGCTGACCCCGCGAAAGCACGTCCTGTGCCAGTTTCCTTCTGCCGTAGGCGATCCTGTGAAGACGGCGTGGCGCAATGTGTCGCTGCCGCGCTTCGCGAGCGGCGAGAGCTGCCCCATTTCTCCCCAATGAGGCAGAACAGGACAGCTCCTGGCCGCACGGGACGGCGGCGGACCCCCGCGTCGCAGTGACCTACGCGTCCCGCGAGTCGGAGGAGCGCATCCGCGCTGTCGCCGTGGCCGGGTCGACGGAATCTCCCGGGTTCCGTGGCGCGTCGAGCCGGGCAAGTGTCGCCGTTCTCGGGAAATGAATCACATCCCCGTTTTGCTGCCCCGGGCACGCCCATTGCAGACTGACGTTCTGTGCAGCCCGCCGTGGACACTTCCCGCCCAGCGCCGAGCCCGGTCCAGCCGCCTCAGATCCTGCTGGCGGAGGACGACCAAGAGTTGCGCGCGCTGATCACCGCGGTACTCCGCCAGGACGGGTTCGCCGTCCGTCCGGTGTCCAGTGGCGGCGAGCTGTTGGAGTACATCGAGACTTCCCTCCTGCACTCGAGCCTCAATCCGCGACCGCACCTGTTGATCACCGACGTCCGCATGCCGGGGCTGTCCGGGCTGGATGTCATCTCCATCCTCGCAGACTCCGAGTGCTTGCCGCGGACGATCGTGATCACGGCCTTTCCCAGTGAGGAAACCAAGCTGAAGGCTCTGGAGCGAGGTGCCGCTGCAGTCTTGGACAAGCCGTTCGACATCGATGAGCTGCGTCGCTTGGTCGCGCAGCAGTTGCGCCGCAAGTGAGCGCCACGCGCTGAGTGCTCGGACCACACCGGAGGTGCCGAATGGCGACCGCGCAATCGAGCGCCAAAGGGAAGAAGACCCCCCACGCTAACCGGCGGACACGGCGACCTGGGGCGCCCGAGGACCCACCCCGCGACACTGCTGCGGCTACGGCCGGGACGACTGTCAGCGGCGGCGGCCGCCGGCGCAGCCCCCGCGTGCCCGATGTGCCACGCCAGGCCCTGTTCGCCTCCACCGGTCTGGGCACGGCGATGCCGGTCATCGCCCTTGCCATCCACAACGGGCACTTCGTGCGCTCCGAAGTGCGTTCTCACCTGGCCGTTTCCGCCGTAGCCAGAAAGCGAGAGGAGGACCCCTACACGGGCGAGCTCGCTGCCGCGGTCGAGGCGCGCATCGTCGTGCAGAGGAGTCGGTTCGAGGTCGATCTGAACCGTCCTCCAGAGCGTGCAGTCTACGCGCGACGCAGAGAAGCCTGGGGACTGGACGTCTGGCGCAGGCGACTTCCGGTCGAGACCAAGCGAGAGTCGCTGCTCGAATACCGCGCCTTTTATCGCGCGGCGTATGCGACGCTCGCGGACTTCGAGCGCCGCTTCGGTCGGTTCTTGGTGCTGGACATTCACAGCTACAATCATCGACGGGACGGTCCCGACGCGCCTCCCAGCTCGCCCCGACGCAACCCGGACGTGAACATCGGAACGTCACCGCTGGAGCGACAGCTCTGGGCGCCCCTCATCCACCGATTCATCCGTGAGCTGGCGAGCCCACGGGGCGGGCTCGAGCCGCTGGACGTCCGCGAGAACGTTCGGTTCAGGGGTAGTTACCTCGTCACTTGGGTCCACCAGAACTTCCCGGGCAGCGCCTGCGCGCTGGCGCTCGAATTCAAGAAGACCTTCATGGATGAGTGGACCGGACGAGTCGATCGCTCGAGCCTTTGTGTTCTCAAAGCGAGGCTGCGAAGGGCCACCGTGGCCTCCCTGGCCGAACTCGAGCGCGTTCGCTGACGCACGGCGCTCGGGTGCGCAGCTGGCCTGAATCCTGCTTGATCGCAACACGAGTGGCCAGCCCACCTCTAGACCTCGCAACCAGGACCACCACCGTCCAGCGGCGCGGCAGACTCGTCCTCGTCTCCTGGGCCTCGGACCAACCCGCCACGCGGTGAGTGCCCAAGCGGTTCAACCTCCCATAGGGGCTGGCCACTCCAGCCCTCTTGCCGACCTGGGGAACGCGGGGCTACTTCATCTTCAGCACAGCCCGCCATCCGGTGGGGCGCGCCGGGGCAGGGCAGAGGCCAGGATGGAAGAACCGTAGGTCCTCGGTCGTCAGCACGACGGCCGGGTCGGCTTCTCGCGCGAGCGCCATGACCGACGCCACCTCCCGCCTCGGCACCGTGACGAGAAGCAGCGTGACCGGGTCCTGACCGCTGTGACCGGGCACTGCCGTCACACGGTGCCCGGCCGCTTCCAGCAAACGGCGCAGGTTGCGGCCGTCATCGGCCGACACGAGCTGCACCAGTTGATAGCCAAGTGCAAGCTTGGTCTCTAGCCACACGCCCACGTAGTTGCCTGTGGCGTACCCACCAGCGTACGCGATCACGTTCAGCGGGGCATCCAGATGCTGGACCACGGTCGAGATCGCGAGAAGCCAGATGGTGACTTCCAGGAACCCAATCCCAGCCGCCAGCTCCCGCAGGCCGCGCACGACGAACACGGTGCGCACGGTACCGAGCGAGACATCGGCCACGCGAGCCATGAAGATGAGCAGCGGCACCCAAGCAGCTTGCTCGGAGACGAGATCAGAGAAAGTGAACACCGAAGATTGGATTGCGTGAACCGGCAGGCCCGGACCACGCACTCGGTAGCGCGAGTGGTAGTAGCCGCGCGGTCCACTGCAAGGCCTGTGCCTTGGCGTTGTGGGGAGCCGAAGTCCGGCTCGGCGCAGACGTCGATGGAGGCGTCCGGTCCATCCCGCGGCACCCGGCTGACGACGCAGCGTCCCGTCCCGAAATGTCCCATCGCGGCAAAATGGGACACGCCCAAGGCGGCTCGACCCGCAGCCTGGAAGGATACGGCCGCTCCCTGGGGTCCCCGGATTCTCCCAGTTGTCGACCGAGCTCCCCGGTTACTCGATCAGATCGGCGAGGCATCCCCGGCGGCGTCCGACTCGGTCCCGATCAGAGGGTCGAGCGGAGTGCTGAGCCCCAGGGTGAGACAGTGTACGGCACCGCCGCGAAGTACCATCGGATCCGCGTGAATCGGCACCAGGGTGACGCCCGGAAGGGCTTCGCGGAGCCGGGCGTAGGCCTGGGCCTGGACGCGGGGATCGACGCGGTAGTAGTAGGGAACCAGGAATCGCTCCCTCAAGCGCGTCCCGTTCACGTAGGTGAAGAACGCTTCCCCGGCCACGTGCATCGGAATCCGGACGACGTCGAGCTTCTGGCCCACCGCCGTGGCGGCCGAGGCCAAGGCGCTCGCAGCAGCGTCCAGACCTTCGGCTGCTTCCGGGTCGACCTTCGGGTCCATCTCGGCCACCACCGCCAGGTCGGGCCCGAGGAACTGAACCACGACGTCCACATGACCGGTCTGCTCGTTGGCCAGAGCCGGAACGATGGCCAGGCTGTGGCAACCGAGCAGCTCCATCAGCGACTCCATCCGATCGTCATTGGTCATGCCCTGCAGCAGCCCCTCCAGGCTCGGCTGGGTCATGGCGCACACTCCCCTGCCGTTGCTGGCCAGAGCCCCACCCTCACCCTGCAGCCAATACGACTCGAGCTCCACTCCCGCGAAGCGCGCCAGTTGCTGCGGCAGGGCGTCGTCGAGCGGCCGCTCGTCGTAGTAGCTGAGGTCGACCCAGCGACGTCGCCCGCGTTCGTCGACGACCTCGAGTGGCCCGTAGTCTCGCACCCACGGCGTGTCGTGCTCGACCTTGATCGTGGTCACGCCGTGCCGGTGGGACCAGCTCGCGAATTCCGGGTCGCCGAGCTCCGCGTCACTCGCCAGGAGGAAAACGTTTGTTTGGGGCCGCGCCGCGGCGACCAGTTCGGCCAGCGAGTCGCGCCATTCGTGCGTGAATGCGAGCAGCAGGGTCTCGGGAGGCTCCCAGTCGCCCCTCAGGCGGCGCTGGGGTGTGCACCCGGTGAGTGCCAAGACGCTGGCAATGCCGAGCTCGACCGAGTCTGCCACGCAGCCGCTCGAGGCGAGCTCGGGCTCCGGCTCTAGAGCTGGGGGTGGCTCTGGGGTGCGCTTGGCGAGGGACACGTCTGCGTGACCCGCGGCCACGGGTGCCGAGCCGGCGCAACCCAGGCATAGGCCTACCCCCACCAGGAGTACTGAATTGCGCAGCAAGGCGAGCGAGCATCAAGCACGCGCCGTGCCACCCAGCGTGAGGCCGACCGAGCGGCCCTCCAGTATCACGGACGGCGAACGAGGCGAGCGAAGCCCAGTACCGTCACGCTGGAACGCCGGCAGCCTGGCTCCGTCATTCCTCGGCGGGGGTGTGGCAGGTTCGGCATCGACGATACCGCCCGCGGGTCAGTCGCAGATATCGTGAGCCACAACACCCCGCGTGCGGATGCAGAGGTGTGTGTTGCCGTTGCGCTGTGAACGGCTACGGCCGTGCGGGTCAAC
Organism: uncultured Polyangiaceae bacterium; assembly: GCA_964610275.1. Lineage (GTDB taxonomy): Bacteria > Myxococcota_A > Polyangia > Polyangiales > Polyangiaceae > JAFGBI01. Next base: position 6,284 of record CAZSVU010000224.1, read on the forward strand.
CGCCCATGTCGACCGTGCCCCCCGTCACGTCGATCGTGACGTGCCACACTGCTTTGCAGACGCGCGTGCGATCTGTCGCCAGCGACGCAGTCGGGCAGACCGGACGGCGTGCTATGCTCGATGGATCATGATTCGGCGAAGACGGATCACTCCCGTCCTTCTCGCCGCCGCGCTCTGGGCTTGTGGTGGCAACACGGCGCGGGATCGGGGCAACACGAGCGTTGGAGTCCCTCACGGAGCGGGAGCCGGGGGTGAGGAGAGTCAGGCAGGCGTGGCAGGGGGGCGCGCCAGCGGTGCGGCAGGAATGGATGCAGCGAGCCGCACTGGCGGCGGCGCAGGAACGATGACAGGCAGCGGTGGATTCGCTCGCGGAGTCGGGGAAGGCGGCCGCGGAGGGGAGGACGCGGAAGCAGGAAACGGTGGCGACGCGGCGGCATCGTCGTCTGGTGCGGCGGGCGTGGCTGGCCGTGCCGGTGCCGCGGGAAGTGCTGGCTTTGCTGGATCGATTCCTGTCGCGTGTGGCAACGGCGTGATCGACGATGGCGAAGACTGCGAGGACGGCAACCACGCAGCCGCCGATGGCTGTGATCCATTCTGTCGGTATGAACCGTCGACGTGTGGTGACGGAGTGCTGGATCCCCACGAGGGCTGTGACGACGGCAACACTAGTTCGGGAGACGGCTGCAGCGCCACCTGCTGTCCGGAGGGATGCTGGGCAGGCACGTACGGTTGCTGGTTGACCTCGCGCCGACCGTGCACGTGCGGCGACGGAATACTGGACCGCGGCGAGGAGTGCGACGACGGCAACGCGCTGCACCGCGATGGCTGTAACCCGTACTGCGAGATCGAGTCTGAGAGCTGTGGCGATGGCGTCGTGGACGACCGCGAGCAGTGTGACGACGGCAACACCATTGGGGGCGACTATTGCGACGCATCCTGTTGCTTCGAGTACGTACAGGCGATCTGTGGTGACGGCGTCGTCACTTCACCCGTCGAGCAGTGTGACGACGCCAATTCTGCCACCGGCGACGGCTGCACTCCCGAATGTCGGCTGGAGACGGAGTGCGGCAACGGCACGGTGGAGGGAGTAGAAGAGTGCGACGATGGCGGCACCGTCAGCGGAGATGGGTGTAGCTGCATCTGTCGAGAGGAGCTTTGTGGCGACGGCATCGTCCAGCCCCGGCTGGGTGAAGAATGCGACTCTGGGGACAACTCCGGCGGCTACGGCATGTGCGCTCCAGGCTGCGTGCTCGACGTGCACTGCGGCGACGGTGTCCTGCAGGATGCATACGAGGACTGCGACGACGGCAACAACGAGGACTGCGACGGGTGCAGCGCTAGCTGCATTGGCGACGACTGCGGCCTGATCGAGTAGCCCAGCGGACGAAGCGATCTGACGCTTGACAGACTGCTTGCCGAACGGCAGAGAAACGGAACGAGCGCTCAACGAGTGCAAGGTTGGATCTGCGCTCTGGTACTGCGCCGATACCTTGCCCTACGTCTACGCGCCCGACTGCACCGCTGAATACGACGCGAACACGGCGTGTCACGGCGCGTAGCGCCTCGAGACGCGTTTGAACGGGATGCGCACGGAAGCTCGATGGGGCGCGGATCGTTGGACAGCAGCAGATGCAGACGGAGATGGGTGAGGAAGCCCTCGAACTGGGTTCGAGGGCTGGCTATGGAAACACCATCGTGCAGGACCCGTCGGGAGCGCCGGAGCAGACGGCCTCGGTGACGCTGCTGTCATCCGGGCAGATTCCGATGGTGGCGCAGGCGCCCTCGTCGTCGAAGACCTGCCATTCGGGGTGAGCGTCGTACGCATCGAGGTTGGCCGAGTTGATGGCGCGTTTAGTGGAGCCACAGCAGTGTGAGTAGGGAACGACGATGCATTCGTCGTCTTCGGTGCACCACGCCAAATCAGCTTCCGAGGTGATCATGGGCGCGCCGGCCATGCCGGTAGCGCCTGCCGCGCCCGCAGCACCGGCGCTACCGCCGGCACCGCCGGCGCCCCCCGCGCCGAAAGTGCACACACCCGCCGCGCAGGCGCTGCCAGACGGACACACCGCGCCGCACTGGCCACAGTGATTGAAGTCCGTCGAGAGATCCGCGCAGGCTGCACCGCAAGCCGTTTCGCCTGCCGGGCAAGTGCACACTCCGCCTTGGCAGTAGAACCCGGACGGGCAGGCATTGTCGCAGGCTCCGCAGTGCATCGCGTTGGTGCTCAGACTCACGCAGGTTCCGGAGCACAGGTCCAAACCGCCACCGCAAATCGAGCTCGAGCAGCCGTACGACTCGCAGGTATCGCCTGCTGGGCACGCGTATCCGCAAGCGCCACAGTTGTTGGGGTCGCTCGTCACGTCGATACAGGCGTCCCCGCACATCACGAGTCCCGCCGAGCAGGTGCACATCCCATCGTGGCAGATCGTCCCGGGCGCACACGACACGTCGCAGCCGCCGCAGTGCGCCGCGCTGGTGAGAACGTCCACACAACTCTGCCCGCACTGGACCAAGTCACCCGGGCAGTCGCTGGCGCTGCAGACTCCCAGCGAACAGACGGTGCCAGAGGGGCACGCGTTTCCACAGGCGCCGCAGTTCGCCGGATCGGACAGCAGGTTGAGACAGCCACGCGCACAATCGGTGAGCCCCGCCTGGCAGACGCACGCTCCGGACACGCAGCTGGCGCCGACCTGGCAGACGTTGCCGCAGGCACCGCAGTGAGCAGGACTGGTCAGGGTCACGCAGGTGCCTTCGCACAGCGTGAAGCCCGTCGGGCACCCATCAACCCATGCCCCGCCAGTGCCCGAGCCCCCAAGCCCGTTGAAGGTCCCTCCAGTTCCCCCACTCGGGGCCAACCGGCCACCACTTCCGGACAGATCGTCAGATCCACCGAAGCCCGCGTCGGGATCTGCGTCTGAGCGGCCGCCAGACGATTCTGCCGTTTCGCCACCTGCAGCACCCCCAGTGGAACCGGGGCCACCCTCCGACTGCTGAGTGGTGCCGCCGCACGCCCAGGCAGCCGCCACGGCGGTCAGCGCGAAGATGAATCCGGATCGATGCGCCATGACGCCTGCACACTCCTTCCCGACATTCTATCAGCAAGAGGCATGCCGGCCGCCGTTCCCGCATTCGCCGGTTTTTCCCGGCGAATGCGGCTGCATGCAATCGGCACACAGTGTGCCACGACGGGTGCAGGCAAACCATGGCGGGCTCCAGCACCCCACGACCCGAACCGCATTCGCTCGCAGTTCGTGAGGTCGGCAACAATCCACTCGGAGCCAGCCCTCACCCCTCGACTCCGTAGAGACACTTCCAGAGTCGACAGTCTCACCCGTTCTTCACTCGAGGGGGCCCACCCTCGGCGTCAGGTTGGTGAGCTCGATTTCCAGGTAGACTTGGCCGTTGATGTCGGTGTGGTAACTCACCCGACCACTGGCCATGACGGACTGACCGTCCAACGGAACGAAGCCGTCGAAGCCATCCCAGCTGCCGTCTGACCAGACCCAGCCACCACCGTCGACGATGACGTACGCTGTGTTGTTGGGCGGATCGGCGACGATGGCCGCCACCATCCCCGGTAGGCAGGGGTCGGTCGTGCAGGGATTGGCCACCCACTCGAAGGTGGGAACGCTCTCCGAGGGGAGGGAGGTGTCGGACCAACAGAGATTGTCCTCGCAGACCTCGTCCGCCTCGCATTCTGAGGTGTCGGCGCAGTAGGCGGATGAATCCTCGCACGGGTCGATGCCGTTGGCGCAGATCCACCCTGTGACGCAGCCATTGGCATCCATGAGATCGTCGCCCCCGCACCAGTTGCACGAGGGGAGCTCGGGACAATCGGTTCCACCGGTGCCGCCGCCGCCCGAGTCGCCGCCGGTACCGGTGCCACCGATACCTCCGCTGCCGGCGTCGCCTCCTGTCCCAGTTCCTCCGCTGCCGGCGTCGCCTCCTGTCCCAGTTCCTCCGCTGCCGACGTCGCCGCCGGAGCCGGTGCCACCGGTACCTCCGCTGCCCGCATCGCCACCGGAGCCGGTGCCTCCGCTGCCGGGATCGCCCCCCGTGCCGGTTCCGCCCGTGGAGAGCCAGTTGCCCCCGCTGCCGGAATAGCCACCGCCGCCGGTGCCGGTGCCACCGCTGGCAGATTCACCTGCCGACGTCGCCGCCGGAGCCGGTGCCACCACTGCCTACCAGGGCGCCAGCGCTCCCACCAGTTTCGTCGCCGATTGTGGAGCCGCCGGCCTCAGCGCTGCCACCTGAGGCCGGGCCGCTGCTGCCGCCAGCACCGGCGTCACCGTTGTCGCTACCCAGGCTGTTGGTGGTGTCGTCCGAGCAGGCGCTGCCAGCCAGAAGCAGCGCGCTCGCCAAAGCGTATTTCAAGCCACGCATGGAGTGGGCCTCCCTTTCTCTCGCCTCTCCGTCCCTCGGAGCCTACTGGTTGGTTCCCCGACACGCCCGACGTCATTTTGCCATTTCGGATTTCTGCAGTCCGCAGGCCCGACTCACGCGGTCGACCAGGGGAGACCTGGGGTGCGAGCGCACGAATCGTTCTGCCGCCGCCCGGCTCTGCACGGACGCTCCTGCCGAGCATTGCGCCAGGATGCGCAGCGCCTCCCGCTCCGATGCGAAGACTCCTCGTGGGAAGCGGGCCCCATGCTCGTTCAAGTGTCGCAGCGCAGATGCAGCGCGACCCGCGTCCAGATCGGACTTGGCGCGCTTGATGAGCGCCAGCTCCTCCTCGAAAGTCGAATCAGAAGCGGGTGAGCGTTGGGGCGAAGGTGCTGCTCGCTGCCCAGTGGCGGCGCCGCCGATCGCGTCGCCCTCGTTTGGGTGAACGCCATCTCGACCATCCCGAGTACGCGGGTCAGGATTCAACCCGGCCTGGTCGTCAGGCCATGTGCGCTCTGCAGAATCCATCCTTTGCAGATTCCGGTCTCGGGACGTTGGCCCTGACGAGGCGGCCACAACGGCGGCCTGCGCCCCGGGTTCGGTCGGGGCGGGCCGAAGCTCCATCCAGGTCCAGGTTGCACCGCCCACGGCAACGGTCCCGCCGATGGCGCACACGCCAACCAGCTTGCCGAGCGAAGTGGCACCGCCCAGTTTCAGCACGCCCGTTGCCTCCACCGTGGGCGCTGGAGGCAGGCCGCCGGCGACTGCCGCGTCGAGACGCTCCCAGCCACGCTGCACGGCAGCCGACTCGGGCTGTGCCTGTCGCTCCGCCTCGATCAGCTTGTCCAGCTCAGCAACGCCGGTCATCGGACATGGCTCCGTTCCCGAGCGTGTTCACGCTCGATCATCCTGCTCAGCTTCGTTCGCGCGGCACGTAGTCGGGAGTCGACAGTGGCTGGCTTGACGCCCAAGCTTCTGCCGATTTCGGCGGACGTCATGCCCTCGAGCTCGGAGAGAATGAAGATCACCCGCTGGGTGTCATTGAGCTGCGCGAGCAGATGCCGCAGGTACTCTCCGGCGTCGCTGCGCGCGTGTGGTAACACCGAGCGTTCAGCCTGCAGCTCGGCCTGGTACGATTCCAATCGCTGGGCGCGGCGCGTTCGGTCTCGGAACAGCCGCTGCACCACTCGATGGGTGATGGCAAAGAGCCAAGTGGTCACGCTCGCTTGGTGGCGAAATTCGCTCAGGCGGCGAGCCACCACGAGAAAGACCTCGTGCACCACGTCGTCAGCTAGATGCTCGTCGCAGCCGAGTCGTCGGGCGTTGCGCCAGACAAACGCACAGTGCTCCCGATAGACCGATTCCAGATCCCAGCTGGATTGCGTGGACGACACTCGCCTGCTCTCTGCCTCAGCCGTGGCCTCGATTCGCTCCGCACAGTGCGCCACAGCAGTTGGTTTCCTGAGCGCGACAGATTCAGCTGCCGAATTGGAGAAATCGTCCTGCTATTCGGTAGGCAGGACAAGAGCGACGCCGACGCGGCCCCGGAGCCCCCAGGGCTCCGGTCGATGGACTTCCGCCGGGCCGCCAGGCAGATCGACCGTGAAACGCGGTCGCTCGAGCGCGGCTGCCGCTTCGCCGCTCAAGGTGAGCCGCACCCACCGTGCTGGGGCGTAGCCTAGTCGCAGGTCGACCAGCAGCGCGGACCACCGGTCGCCGGCCTGTTGCTCGGAGTCCAGCCCGTGGCCCGATCCGGAGATGCGCCCCACTTCCGGACCGACGCAGGCCCCTGCTTCCCAGCGCCCGAGCGAGATCCAACACCCGCGCAACCCTGCGCTGACCATCTCGAGCCGCGCGGACGCGCCGTCGGGCTCGATGAGCTGCAGACTGCGCTCGGGCCAGTAGTGCGCCGCAGCGATGAGACGAACCGACTCCCACGCGGTGGCGCCCAACTCTGCGCCGATGCCCAGGCCCGTCCCGGGCAGTACCCCGGCGCCGACGAGCCCAGTGAGCCCCAGGCTGACACTCTGTATGGTCTCGGTGGCCTGCTGGCGTGGTGCTTGCCTTGAAGCTGACGGGGCCGCTGGCCCAGGCGGCTGCGACATTGCAGGTTCGGCAGGCGCGGGGGCTTCGTCCCGGGGCGGCTCGGTCGGTTCCGCCACCTTCACGCGTTCGGGATCGATGGCCATCGCCATGAGCAGCGCAGCCGCCTCGGCGAGCTTGGTGCAGTCGTCGTGCTGGAGCGTGCGGCCACGCATCCCCTGGACGGACTCCATTTGCAGCATCAGGCGATACCCGGCTGCGTCGTCGCGAGAAACGCGGCCGCGGATCTGAACGGGATGCGCGGTGGCTTCAGCCAAAGGTTGCCCGAGGAAGTCCTCCACCTGATGAACGACTGCGCGCTCACCAGGGCACCCGGCGGGAGCCTGCCAGCTGACCGCCGCGTGCGGGGGCTCGGCGCCCACCTGCTCCGGTTGTGCGTTGGCCTGCAGCGGCATCGCTACCATCCCGGCAGCCAACCATCGTTCCCTCACGCCCAGTCGTGTAGCCCGCAGCGCTCGGCGGCGCAATTCACCTGGTGGGTCAAAGCCGGCGGGATTCGAACCTCAATCGGTGTCCAGAGCTCTCGCACACCGGAAGCCGATTCCATGGCCGTGATTCGCGATTGGCCGACGCATAGCCGAGCTGGACGAAGTCCTCACCCTCGAGCACCGGGCGCCCGGCGAGCAACTCCACGGCTACCAGGGCGAGCGCGTACACGTCCGTCCACGGACCGGTCGCTCCGTGGCTGCGGCTGAACTGCTCGGGTGCCCCGTACTGTGGAGTGAACGACGTGATGCCGACTCCCGTCTTGGCCAGCGCCGCGTTCATCTCCGTGTTGTCGGCCATCAGCTTGGCCACGCCGAAGTCGAGGATGACGCGGCTGGTGCAATCTTCTCTGCCCGGCCGGGGCAGTGCAGGGGCTGTTTCACGCGCTCGGTGCGCGACTCGGCATTTCGCGCCGGGTGAGCGTGAATCGTCGTGCCTGCAAGGGCTGTGGCCGATGTGTGGAGGAGTGCGCGGCGGGGGCGATTTCCCGGCCCGGTGAAGTGAACCTGCACGCCTGCAACGCCTGTCTCGAGTGCGAGACACTCTGCCCTCAGCAAGCGATCCGCTACGGAAAAAACCCGAGGAATCTGGTGCGTCGCCGGTCGTGAGCCTGCGGAGTGCCGAGACCCGGCACCCTTGCTCGGAGTTCGGGCCGGACGGGGTGAAGAAGATGGAGCAAGGTCG
>CAZSVU010000225.1:0-13911 GCA_964610275.1 uncultured Polyangiaceae bacterium
CCGGTCACGGACCCCGGACCCGGTCCCGAAACCATCCCATGTTTCGGCGGTCGCTAGCGGCCGCCGAAACATGGATCAAGGATGCCGCACTGGGTCGGCTGACTGACAAGTGCTGAGGACGCGGTGTAGGGTGACCCGTGCAACATGACCCGGCCCATCCGCAAGCCGTTCTGCAGCGTCGGGCCACCGCTCGCGTTTGCCCATCGGGGAGGCGCGGCAACGTGGCCCGAGAATACGTTGCTCGCGTTTCGCGGTGCAGCCGACGCGGGGTGCGACGCGATCGAGACGGATCTCCGCCTCACTCGGGACGGCGCGCTGGTGGTCTTTCATGACGAACGGGTGGACAGAACGACCAATGGGCGTGGACCGCTCGCTGGTTTGACGGTGAGAGAGCTCCAGCAACTCGACGCGGCCCATTGGTTCTCTCCAGACGGGAGAGATTTTCCGCTGCGTGGCCAGGGGATCTCGATTCCCACCTTCGACGACGCGATCAACGCGGTTCCGGACACGCGCTGGAACGTGGAACTGAAGGAACGGGACCCGCGGATCGCAACCACACTCTGGCAGGTGATCGAGCGCCGCGGGCTGCACCACCGCATACTCGTCGCATCGCACTTCGATGCCGTGATTCGGCGGTTCCGAAGCCTCGGCGGCCGACGCATCGCCACCGCCGCAGGGTTTCGTGAAGCGACCCAGTTCTGGGCCGCTTCGCGGTTGGGGCTCTCCCGCTTGCGGCGGCCACGCTTCGACGCGCTGCAGGTCCCGGTCCGATACCGTGGGTTGAAAGTCGTGGACGCACGCCTGCTCCGGGTGGCACACGCGCTGGACTTGGCGGTGCACGTCTGGACGGTCAACGAGACAGCCGAGATGGAGGCCCTGCTTCACCTGGGAGTCGACGGGCTGATGTCCGATCATCCCGTGCGCTTGGTGGAGGCCGTGAAGGCGGCGCAGTTCCCAGGGAATAAACGGGACGTTCGGGCCTGATCCGTTATCCGAGCAGAGTCCTTGGTGGGGGACAGCGACCGTTGCATAATGCATCGGCGGGCCAGCCGTTCAGCTCGCGCTACCGCGAAACCAAGCGTGGGGGTGGCTGGAGGTTCCGTCGCCCGTGGCGGAGTCGGACCCGCGGAATCCGCGCCATCGGAGAACCAAAGACCCATCATGGACGCAGCGCAGCACGGTTCGAACATTGCGGCCCACATCTTCCAAGATCTGCGGCGGCAGATACTGCGCGGAGAGCTTGCCGCCAGCGAGCGCCTGCCTGGTGAGCGCGAATTGGCCACCAAGTACGGCACCAACCGAAACACGCTGCGGGAAGCCGTGCGCAAGTTGGAGCAAGCGCGACTGGTCACCGTACGGCACGGTCAAGGGGTCACGGTCGCCGACTTTCGGAAGACCGGCAGCATGGAACTACTGCCACCGTTTCTGGAGACAGCTCCCGAGCCGGCAGAGATCGCTCGGATCCTCGAAGACATCCTCCCGGCGCGGCTCATGGTCATCGAGTTCGCCACCCGCCTCGCAGTCCAGCGGGCGGACAAGAGTGACACCGAGCGGCTGAAGGACATCACGGATCTACTCATCACGGCTTTCGAGCGCGGCGATCCGTCGGTGGTTGCGCACGGGTTCCACCGTTGGCTCGATGCATTGATCGACGCTGGGCACTCCGTAGCCGTACGCTGGATCGCCAATCCGTTCCTGGAAGCCTACCGAGATTTGCTGGATCGTTTTCCCGTCCTGTGGGTATTGGACCCGACCTTTCCGAAGCACTTGCGCGACTTCATCGAAGCCTTGGACGACAGCGACGAGTCACGCGCGATCGAAGTCACGCGTGCGTACTACAGCCACATCGACAGTGCCTTCATGCGGGTTCTGGAGGGCGCTCTGGCAAATCGTGTCGCCATTCAGCCGCCCGACCCGGCCAGCCCTGCTGCAAAGAAATAGTCAGACTGCGTATGTGCGTGGCTCGCCCGATCCGGGCCTTGCCGTGCGACAGCGATTGCGTCCGGTTGTGGCTGCTCCTCCGACAGCACGCATGACGCTGAGTCGAAGCCCAGGCGCTGCCGACGGCACGCTCGGGGACTCGAAATCACGGACCGACCGATTGGACTGCATGGGAGCACTCGGACGCTAACCGGCTGGTGTCCCACTACGGAACACTTGGACAGCGGGACGCCTGTCCACTGGCTTTTCTTTCACTTTGGCGCAGGAAGGTGCTACCGATGGGGCTCTTTCACTGTAGTTTTCATGAGCAAGCGGCAGAACCATCAGCAGGCGAGTCGCCACCTGCGGGCCGTCGGGGCCAGCACGGAACCCGTCGTTCGGGGTCAGAAAGTACTGGCCAAGCGGCCAGTACTGGCTCGGTCCACCTCCCGAATCCGGGAGCTGCCCGACCTATCGGTCCGCCCCGTCGGCTCGACCCGGCACTCGGCCGCGTCTTGCATGATCCCGGCTTCGACACGCCGTCGAGCAGGGTTGAGCATCCAGTCACTCGCGGCGAGCTCGCGCTCCCAGAGCACGGAACGTGACTCTACCGCACACCCAGACTGCGGAGAGCTCGTCGCGAACGAAGCTGGTCATACCGATGCGAATCACTCCTCTCTGGAGCAGTCTCGACACGAGCAACGCCCCACGGCCGTCGCGAACAAGGCTCGCCGCGGATAGTCGGTCGCTGCGGTAGGTGCTGTGCTAGCGTCGTTCTGCGTCACCGTGGGCAGAGCAGTGCACCACTGGTGACACGAGCGCCATCCCCGCGAGGCACTGAAGTGACAGAGACGCTTTCCGCCGGCCGCGTCGTGGCCGGTCACTATCGCATCGCCGAACGAATCACCGGCAACGACGTCTCGGAGATCTATCGCGCCGAGGACACCGAAGGCGGCCAAACCGTTGCGGTCGAGGTCTGCAAGGGATCGGCCGCTGCCACGCCAAACCAATGGAACGCATGCTGTGACCAGGCTCGGGATTCGGGCAGATTGGCGGGCCACTTGTTCGCCAACGTGCTGGATTCCGGCCGCGACGGGTCCTCTGGAGGTTGCTTCCTGATCCGCGAGCTCGTCAGCGCTCAATCGCTGCGGCACCGGGTGCGCACCGGCGGCCCGCTGACTCCCCGCCAGGTGTCGGAGTTGCTCAGCTTGCTCGCCCCGGGATTCGACAAGATTGACAAGATCGACTTGGTGCACCGCGGACTCAATCCTGACAACGTGTGCGTCGAAGACGGTCCTGCTGGCCCCTCCGTCCGAATCACCGAGTTCGGACACGCCGAGCTCCGCTCTGCGGCCCCGGAACCCATGGGATGGAGTGCACCGGATACGACTTCGCGGGGAGTGCGAGCCGCGTCGACTTCGGACACGTACTCGCTGGCGCTGGTCGCATTCTACGCGCTGACGGGACACTCCTACTTCAAGGATGCCGACACTGCCGGATCCAACGCTCGGAAGTTGCAGGCCGAACAACGTGGCCGCTTGCCGTTGGCTTCCAAGCGCGCCACCGAATTGGGTTGCTCAATACCCGATTCGCTCAACTCGGTGTTCTCACGAGGTCTCGCGCTCAACCCGTCCCGTCGCTTCAAGACCGTACGCGAGCTCGCGAGCGCGTTTGCCAAAGCCATTCCCGACGGTGTTGCACCAGAAAGAGAAGGGACACCGGCCCCGCCACGGCCTTCCCGACTATCTGTGCCGCCTCCGCCGCCGAGCGCGACGCGCACTTCAGTGCCGCCGGGCCCGCCCCCGCCGCCCCGTGCCAGTCGTCCGCAGGCGTCGGTCCGGCCACCGCCACCGAGCCAGCGCGGCAGCGCCCCACCACCCAGCAGTGCACCCAAGAACGGGGAGTTGCCCCCCCCGCCGGCGCCCCCACCGATATCGGCGCCGTCCGCGTCGTCACCGGAACCCGCGGAGGCAGTTGCCGATACTGCTGATGCCGCCGCCATCGCGGCTGCATTGCCGAACGCCGATGACGCGCCCGTCGTCGCCCCGTTCGAGGTGCCCACCGCGGAGGGCGACGCCGCCTCCGGCGAAGCCAGCGCTGTCCCCACCACCGCGCCTGCATTGGATGCGCTGCTCGGCAGCAGCCCTGCCTCGGCCCTGGCCCCCCCCCCGCCAGACTTGCTGGCGGCTGCTTCCACGAGTGACGCGTCTTCAGGTGCGGCGGCACCAACGCCGGCCAACGACCTGCCACGCCCTGCGCTCGATTCCATGGAAATGGCGGCAACGCTGTCGAGCCAGCGAAAGCCGAAGAAGCTCTTCTTCGTCGCCGGTGGCGGTATTGCGGCAATCGTGCTGATCGCGATACTGGCGTCTGGCTCAGGGGAAGAGACTCCCGCTGAGTCTCGCACTGCGGTCCCCGCCGACACCGCCGCAGCTCAGCCAAAGACCACCCCGCCTCCCCCCAAACCCACCGCGGAGAAGCCTCCCCAGAAGGCCACGGACAAGGATTCCGAGAGTGCGGAGGAGGAGCCGGAAGTCGCGCGCATCAAGTTGATCTGCAATCCCGAAGACTGTGATGCGGTGCGCTGTGACGGGCAGCGCGTGGACAATCCGGCCGCGGGCGTGGAACTGGCCCCCGGCACACACGAATGTGTGGCCAAGAAGCAAGGCTATCTCCTCCAGACCGAGAAGTTCTCGGTCGAAACGGGGAAGTCGACGGAGATCACCTTCAAGCTGAAGAAGCCCGGTCGCGGAGGAAGCGGCAAGCGGAAGCCGTCCAAGCCAGCGCCAGTGCGCGGCAAACCCTGCAATCCCTTCGTGGAGCCTTGCTGACGACCCCTCGAATCGCCGGGCTTGGCACTGCGCCACGGACCAGGCAGGTGGTGTATGCTTCTCGGGACGATGAGGGCCTCGTTGCGGCAACATGCTCGGACGTATCGGTGGCTGGTGTCAGCCCTGGTCGGGTGGCTGAGCGTGGGGTGCGGTTCGGACACCACCACGGAGGACGCTCCCACCCAACCGTCGGGGGGCATCTGTGACGTGGCGGCCGATCGACTGCGGGCCTGTGGGGTGCCGGTGGCGGATCCGTTCGAATGCGACCCGACCGCACCGCAGCAGGCCTGTCAGGCAGACTGCCTAGCCAACGCCGCCTGCGACGACTTGACCGCCGCCACGGACCGCGCCCCTAGCACCGAAGCCAGCGACGACTTCTGGCGCTGTGTCGATGGCTGCTCCGGCGAGTACGAGTGCGCGGACGGCCAAGAGCGAGTCCCGGCACTCTGGGTCTGTGACGGTGAGCTGGACTGCGCGGATGGCTCCGACGAAGAAGACTGCGAGCCTGCGGACCCGTGGTTCGAATGCGTCGATGACTCCGACGCGATCCCGCCCGACTGGGTCTGCGACGGCACGCCCGACTGTCTGGACGGGTCGGACGAGTCCGACTGCTGAAGCAGGTCTCGGACGGAGGCGCGCCGCATGCCGACGCCCTCGCCGAACCGTCACGGCGGGGGCGTCGTGCTGCGCAACGGTGCCGACCGAAGGTCAGCCCTCAGTGGGCCGCACCGCAACGGTGAGTTTCTCGCCATTGCGCTCGACGACTCGCTGCTGCCCGGTCTTCACTTCCACATCAGCCGCCGCGTCGTGCACCGTGACCGTGGCCCCTTCGCGGGTGACCACGACGTCGTGCTGCACGCCATGCCACAGAGTGCTGAACCGAAGTCCCTTCCAGTGAGCCGGAAGGTTGGGCTGCACGACGAACTCGTCCTCCGACACCTGGAGCCCGCCGAAGTTGCGCACGATGACCTCCAACGTTCCCGCCATCACCCCGCAGTGGATTCCCTCCTGCGTGGTGCCGCCCTGGGTATCGTTGACATCGCTTTCCATGGCTTCGAGGAACCACTTCCAAGTGACGTCCGGAGCCCCCATTCCGCCGGAGATCGCCGCGTGCACCACCTTGCTGAGGGTGGATCCGTGACTGGTGCGCGGCAGGTAGTATGCGTAGTTCTCCTTCAGCACGTCAGCCGGATTGCCGAGATCGTGGCCGAGTTGAGCCAGCACTCGGCTGACCTCCTTCGGCGGCAGCAGATAGTACGTCATCAAGGTGTCCGCCTGCTTGGCCACCTTGTAGTTGTCGGGGTTGTCTCCCTCCGCCTTCAGGATACGGTCCATCCGGTGGATGTTGCCGTACTTCTCACGGTAGGCGTCCCAATCGAGGTCCTTGAGCCCGAGGTACCCATCGAACTGGCTGATGATCTTCCCGTCCACGACCACGCTGAGCCCGTGCGTGAGCTCCTTCCATTTGGCGGTTTCGGAGCGGTCGAAGCCCACCTTCTTTCCGACCGTCTCGACCACTTCCTGGGGCAGTTGCTCCAGTAGGGACAGTGTCTTCTCCATCAGCCACACCACCATGAGGTTGGTGTAGGCGTTGTCCCTGAGGCCGTGTGCCTCGGATCCAGGCAGCGCCTCGTGAAACTCGTCCGGCCCCATCACGCCTTCAATGTGGTAGCGCCCGTCGCTGCCCTGCTGGGCGATGCTCGCCCAGAATCGAGTGATGTCGAGCATCATCTCGAAGCCATACGTTTCCAGGAATTCCTGGTCTCCCGTGGCCTGCAGGTACTGGTAGACATTGTAGTAGATGGCAATGGAGACGTGACGCTGCCGCCGGCTGAGATCCGGACCCCAGCTGTCCGACGTGGGGTTGTAATGCACCTCCTGCGTCTCTTCTTCACCACCGTCGGCCGTCTGCCAGGGGAACATCGCGCCCTGGTAGCCGTTCTCCTGAGCGTACTTGCGCGCATCGCCGAGGCGCCGGTACCGGTACGTGAGCAGCGCGCGGGTGATCTCCGGGAAATTGGCGTTGTAGAAGGGGAAGACGTAGACCTCGTCCCAGAAGACGTGACCGCGATACGCCTCGCCGTTGAGGCCCCGGGCCGTCATTCCCGCGTCGATGTTCACGTTGTGCGGCGAGGCGGCTCCGAGCAGATGGTAGGTGTGAAGCCGCGCGATCCGCTGCATGAAGCGGTCTCCCTGGATCTCCATGCCGGCGCGCATCCAAAGCTTGTGCCATTGAGCACGACTGGCTTCGAGAACGCCATCGAAAGAGCGCTCCACGGCCGTCGCTTGTTGCGCCGCGCGCACCGGGTTGGGTACGTCACGGTCACGAGAAGTGTACAACCCCACGATCTTCGTCACCGTGCAGGTTTCCCCCTGGTTGAGGGGCACGGTGAAGGACTCGGCAACCTTCCCAGGTTCCTCACTGATCTCGCGCTCAATCAGGATGTCCAGGTAGTCCACGCTGACTTCGACCCGTTGTCCAACGGCGATGTCGACCTTGGAGGCGTTGGTGCGGACGTGGAGATAGCTGCCGTCTTCGGTCCTGCCGGTGGCCACCGGCTGCAGGTGGCGGGAGGCGAGGGCGCGATAGCGCGGCACCCCATTGTTGATGAGGTCGCCGTCCAGGCTCGCCCGGAACGTAACCGGAGCGGAGTAGTTCAGGGGGGTCAGCGCAAACTCCAGCGCGCCACAGTGCGGATCGGCCATGCTCGCGAGCCGCCGGCTGTCGATCCGGGTAATTCGGGACGCCAGATCCTTGACCACCAAGGATCGTTCGAGCACGCCATCGCGCATGTTCAGGTTCATCCGATAGGAGAGCACCTCCATCTGGAGCGGGCTCTTGAACTCTCCGCCTCCAACGGCAAACTCCATCAGAAGCCAGTTCGGACAGTTCACCAAGTCGTTGTTGTAGACGTCGCGGTCAGCGATCTTGGTCGGAATCTTGTTGTAGACGCCAGCAATGTACGTCCCGGGATAGTGGTTCTCGGAGTCGCGCTCGGTTTCGAGGCACCCGCGCGTTCCGAAGTATCCATTCCCCACGGCGCAGAGCACCTCTCGCAGCTTCTCCTGCTGTGGGTCGTAGTTGTGATAGGTCAGGTTCCAACCTTCTTCGTGCTGACCGTCGTTGAACCACTCGTAGACTTCATCGACGCTGATTTCGGCCAGGTCGGTCACGACCCGGTCCGCACCGCAAGCCGCGAGTTGCTCACCGGCAATGTGGCGGGCGATGCCGAGCACCATGCCGAAGTTGCCGCGAAGTCCTGCCGTGATGCCGCTGATCGCGTCCTCCACCATCAGGGTCTCCGCGGGCAGGCAGCCGAGATTCTTGGCGGCCACGACGAAGATGTCGGGATCGGGCTTGCCGGAAAGGCCGAGCTCGGCGGAAACCACGCCGCAGACCCGTGTCTCGAACAGATCCTCGAGCCCAGCCTTCTGGAGCACGAGCTGGGTGTTCTTGCTCGAAGAAGCCACCCCGACCCGAATCCCGCGTCGCTTGAGCTCGCGGATGAACTCGATCGAGGCCGGGAACACCGTGGCGCCATCCCGCGCGAGGAAGTCCTGATAGAGCGCGTTCTTCTGGTTCGAAAGGCCACAGACGGTGACCTGGTCTGGAGTATCGGACGGGTCGCCCATCTCGAGCTCCACGCCACGTGAGTCGAAGAACGACTTGGCCCCCTTGTAGCGAGGTTTGCCGTCGACGTACTCGAGGTAGTCGTGCTCGGTGAACTCGGAGAAGGGTACGCCCTGCTGCTCTGACCATACCTTCAGGTACTCGTCGAACATCGCCTTCCACGCGGCCATGTGCACGTGGGCCGAATCGGTGATGACGCCGTCGAGGTCAAATACTGCGCACTTGAAGCTACTGTTCGCCATTCTCGCTCACTCTTTCTCTGCCACTCGGTTCAGGGCCGTTACCAACATGTCGACTTCGGGGAGCACCATCGCGTGTGGCGCGGACTCACCGACGCTCTTTGCGAGCGCCGCGTCCTTGGTCATGAAGATGGTCCAGACCTCCTGACTCTTGTTCATGCAAGCTTCCACCAGCTTGAGGTCGGGCGGCGTGTCGCCGCAGACCAGCGTGGGGCCCTGGTCCAACCCGAGCCCGAGTTGGTCGTCGATGAAATACAGGCCATCGGCTTTGGTGAATTCCTGGTCTGCACCGGTGGAGAGCACGATTTCGACGTCCAGTCCGGTGTCCTTGAGGTGGGTGTCCTTTCGCTGCGGATCCACCTCGTTGACGATCGCCTCGAGCTTCGCCATGAACGCCTCGGACTCGGCGACTGGAACGGTCTTCGCAACGTCCTGACGAGCGATGGTCGTCTCCCCGAATTTGAACTGCACTCCAGAGCCAATCAACGCAAACTTCTGGTTCTCTGGCAGGGCGGTGAGCTCGAGCACGCGTTCATTGATGGCATCGAGCTTCTTCTGGCGCTCGGCGTCGACCGGAAGGGTCCGACGCTTTCCTGCCTTGTCCAGAAACTCGCGTGCCTTCGATGCAGCGTAGATGTAGGCCCCCACGGGCATCACACTGACCGTGGCGATGCCCGGGTTCATCAGCGGAGCCGACGTGACGACTGTCGCGCTGCGCGTCCGCTTGCGCGCAAACCGCACCAAGAAGACGGCATTGTACGCCGATTGAATCGACGAACGGTAGCGACCGCAGTAGTTGCTGATGGTGCCGTCTCGATCGGTAACGAAGTTGTTGAACTGAATGCCATCGAGGAAGCGTGCCGCACGATCCACCTGGGATTCGAAGTCCGCGTGGATGCCGGCCAGGTGTTTCTCCAAAGCCGCTTCGCCATCACGGAAGAACACTAGATCCTTGGCGAGTTCGTCGATCTCGTAGTTGAGCTCGAGGTTGACGGTCTGATCGTCGACCAGGAGCTGGCGCTGACCTCCCGATTCCGGAACCGCACGGAGCGAGGCCAGCGCCTGCTCCAGCTCGGCCACCTGTGCCGGGTTCGGCGACTTGCCGTCGAGGTGCGCGCTCACCATGCTCACGCGGGTGTCACGCGTGCGCTCCATCAATTCATAGAACTCCTGCAGCGTTTTCATCGCTCTGTGCTCTCCGTTCTTTCGAGGCTCTGCCGGAGGGTCCGTCCCCGCGAGGAATGCCTCACCACAACGGCTCGAGCGCGCCCCTCATTAGGCGGTCAGGAGAAACGGCGCAAGCCGGGCCGCAGGCACCGGAAATTTCGGCGATAACCGACGGTGCCCCAGGATGGGAAGGTCCGCGGGCAGGCTGGGGGTCCCACCGGAACCGAGGCGCCGTCCCCGGTGCCTCGGCCCAGCGCCCGTTTCCGAAGAACGTCTCGGCCGGGAGCCGGCCTCCCTACAAGATCGAGGCAAATTGCCCTGCGGCAACGAGCATGTAGAGCACCCGGAGGGTGGACTGGTAGTAGGCGGTGTCCTCCTGGGAGTTCGCCAGCCAAGCGGTGACGTTGCTGTCGAGCTCCGCTTGGGAAGCGGAGACCCCGGTCAGGGCGAAGCCACCGTTGAAACAGCTGTTATTAGGCCTGTCGATGGCGGCAATCCCCCCATTGCTGTCCACCCAGCCATCGAGAGCTGCCAGGGAATCCGCTGCATCGGTGCTGCACGACCAGGCGTAGTCCGTGGCCACGCGCCAGGGCACGCGGCAGGCCTCCCACCAGTACTGCCCACCGTTGTCGCTCCCGTCAGAGTTGACCCAGTCCGGATACAGCCCGCTCATCCGGGTCTGCATGATGTCGTAGAGCTCGTAGGTGTCCACCACCATGTCGTTCCAGTGCTGAGCTTGGTCCGGAACGAACTGGGCAAACGCGCGGTAGTAGCCCGGTGCGAAGTAGGAGGGATTGATCCGGTCGCACGCTCCCCATGCGTCGCCCGCCTTCAGGACTATCCGACCACTGCACACTTCGGTTTCAAAGTCGCGAATGATGGTGATGAGGTTGGTGGCGTCGGCCGCGTAGCCGCCCCACCGCGCATCAGCCTGGATCAGCGCCATGGCCGCATCGAGCTCGGCATCCGCGGCACCGTTGAACTCCCAGGCGTCACCGCAGGGCTCGGTGTTCCAGTCCATCACGCCACGCTCGTTGGTGTGAGCGAGGTAGTAGGCCCAAAGCTTGTCGAACGCGTCCCGGTCGTTCATGTTGACCGCCAGCAACATGCCGTAGCCGATGCCTTCGGAAACGCAGCGCCCTTCCGTTGGGGAGTTGATGCAGGCGCTGCCGTCGTTGCAGTCCATGAAGTACGCGCTCTTCCAACTGTCGTACTCGGACTGCAGGCTGTTCTGGATGGTGGTCGAGGTGTAGCCGCACCACTCGGTGGTGCTCCCCCCCGTACCGACTCCGCCGGTGCCATCTCCGCCCGTGCCGATGCCACCCGTGCCGATGCCGCCAGTACCGTCGCCGCCCGTGCCACCCGTGCCCACGAGGTAACCGCCCGCGCCCACGAGGTCGCCGCCCGTACCCGCGCCGCCTGCGCCGACGAGGTCGCCACCGGTGCCCGTGCCGCCCGCGCCGACGAGATCGCCACCGGTGCCCGTACCGCCCGCGCCCACGAGGTCGCCGCCCGTGCCCAGACCGCCAATGCCGGTGCCGCCTGCGCCCACCACGGTGCCTCCGATGCCCGCGCCGCCCGCGCCCACCACGGTCCCACCCGTGCCCAGACCACCCGTGCCCAGACCACCCGTACCAGCCGCGCTGCAATCGCAGGGGCCAAAGGCCGAGCCGTCCGGAAGGCACGCCTGGACTCCGGTGCAGCCGTCGGCCCCGGTGCACTGCTGGCTCTGCCCGGCAGTGCAGCCGCCAACGCTACCGCCCGAGGCACCGGTCGAACCGGTGTCGCCTCCAGTGGACTGGGCCCCTGCCAGCCCGCCCACGCCACTGCCGGATGGGCTGTTCGCCTCATCCGCCGAGCAACCGGCGAAACCTCCGAGAGCTGCAAGAACGAGCGTGCCAACCCCCCGGTAGGATCTGCCCACGATTCATGCCTCCAAGTGAGAGCCCATTGTTGCAGAAATCATCCCCGCACGCAGGTCCCGAGCCAGCACAAATGTGGTCGAGGCGCCTGAAAGATTACATTGGAGCCAAAGATACACACATCATCGCACCCCTGCCCGGATCATCGCGGAACCTGCCATGACACGGCGGCCACCTGCTGTCACGGCAGTCTGGCGATTACCCCAAGGCGGAATCCGACACCGAGCTCTTCGTCCTCCTGCGGGATGTCGAGGGACACTTCGTGGATGAGCTCCAGGTGCTCGTCGAGGGTCAGGTTGTACCCGAGGCTCAGACCGCCCACTTCGAGGTCGCGCTGTTCCGGCTCCGGATCGACGACCACGATGGCGTCGTACCGCACCAGCACCTGGTGCACGTCGCCGAACGTGTTGTAGGCCCCCATGGCCACTGGGAAGTCCAGCCGGCGCCGAGCCTCGACGCCGCCGTCGTCGCTGGAACGACTCTCGCCGCTCACCCGCGCGTGGGCGCGCAGGAAGAGCCCGAAGCTCGTCATGTCGGGCTGCGCATCGACGTTCAGTTCCATTCCCGGCGCGATCACGAGCTGTTCACCCCCGACCACGCTCGCGTCCAGCACCAGGTCGAAGTCGAAATGGTAGGTGTCCAGTGGCGTAAGGAGCACACCGAACCCCTGGGTTCCCTCCCCGTCGGTGAGGGTCGTGCTGAACTCTCCGCCACCGACGTGGTAGGCTGACACCGTGTCGGTGATGCCGACTCCGAATAGGTAGGATGCCGTGAGACGCCGGCTGGTCTGGCGCTTGCCCAGGCCGTCGTACCCCAAGTGCGCTTCGAAATGCGTGAGTCCACCAGGCTCGTAGGTCTCGAGCGTGTCGACGGCGAGCGCGGCCGGCGTGACGCCGAACACCAAGAGTGCTGAGGAGATGAACGAGTATGCCCGTCGCACGAACCACCGCAGTACTTGAGAAATCGCTCTGGCAATAGGGCCAATCGGCGCAAGCAGGAAGGACGGCCCGCTAGAAGTTCACGATCTCGGCATGCCGAGCTCGCTCGCGCAACGACCGCAACCAGCCTTTCCCGCCGGCCCGTTCGGCCAACTCCACCGCAAGGTGCCGCGGGGCAACACCGAGCGCGGCGTTGCGCCCCAAGCCCTGCAGGCAGGTGGGACAGTTGGTCAGGATGGGGGCACCCTGAGGGATCTCCTCCGCCGCCCGACGCACGGCGTCTCCCTTTCGGACCAGCATCTTGTAGGAGATGTCCGGACGACTGAGCGCCAGCGTGCCCGCCTCGGAGCAACAGTGCGGCACGCTGACCACCTCGGCCACGCCATGCTCGCGCAACAACTCGGTCGCCCCGTCATCCAGGGAGTCGTGACAGGGACGATGGTAGAGGCAGCGTCCGCCGCCTGGCACGGAAAGCCCGGCTCGAAGCGCAAAGCGACTGACGTCCTCGAGCCCACATCCGAAGATCTCCGCCAACCCCATGCCGGAGAGCGCTTCTCTGCAGGTACCGCAACTCACCACGACGGCGTCGAACGTCAAGTGTCTCATCATCTCGCGAATTTGGCTGAAGATGATGGTATCGCTCAGACGCTTGCCGGCCTGGTCCGCCACTTTGGCGTTCGCCTCCATCGGGAAGCCGCAGCACAGGAAGGGGGGTGGCAAGACGACGCGGCAGCCCGCCTCGAGCAGAATGTAGACGGACGCTTTGCCGATGTCGGAGTACAGGCGTTCGGACCCACACCCGGGAAAATACAGGACCGTGTGCCGGGCGTCGCCCGGGGGTTCGAGCACCAGCGCTTGATTCGGCAGGCACCGTGGCAGTTCACCCCGCAACGAGGTTCGCGGTGGTCGCGGCATGGGAGAGCTGACCAAGCTGAGCGGCCAGAGACGCTTGCGCCGCCACTGTCCCGGAAGCCATTTCAGCAATCGGGCCGCAATCCGCTGCAGTCCCACGCCCCACCGGAGCACCAGGAGGCGAAAGACCGCATTGAACACGCGCCCCTGACTCACCAGGAAGCGCAAGGAGGCGCGCGTCGCCAGCGAGGTGTGCTTGTGACGTCTCGCCGCGAGGATGCGACGCTCGAGCACGGAGACTTCCCCCGTGTCGATCTTCACGGGGCACGGCTCCAGGCACTTGTGACAGATGGTGCAGTGGTCGGCCACCTCCTCCAGCTGCTTCAAGGGCTCGAACCGGGTCGAGTGGAG
>CAZSVU010000226.1:0-7948 GCA_964610275.1 uncultured Polyangiaceae bacterium
TCGGCACCGGGCGTGGGTGGACCGCCGGTGACGCTGGCGCAAGCGGGGAAGGGTACGGCGACGGGTGGCGAAAAGCTCAGCGATTCCGCGCTTGTTGCGTTTGCGACGGGATGAGTGCTGAATGTCCTTGGACGCAGCTGCGCGGCGAGTTTCCGGACAGTATGGGGACGACTCTCTCGCACGAGGCGTGCCTCGGACCTCTCCCCACGATCCCAGTTAGCACCTCAGGCTCGGCTTGCTAGCACGGAAACTCCAGTATTGGGGAGGGACAACGGTGCGACGTCGACGCTCAGTCCGCGCCTTCCATCTCGTAGGGAAGAGTGAACTGACTGTCCGCGTCGGTCTCAAACGCATCCGCATAGGGCGAGTAGGTTTGCACCTGGATTTCGTCGAGCATTGGAACGAACGTCATGATCCTGAGACGACCATTTCCCCCCTGCTCTCGCGTCTGGTAGTCGGCCAACACCTGGTGCACGGGTACGTCGTTGAGATTCATCACGGTTCGGTGGTGTTCGCCATCATTGAGGTGCATGTGCCCGCACAGCACCAGCCGTAGGTTGTCGTGATGCCGGATCAGGTCGTTCCAAATGAAGGAGGTGTCTCCCTGGTAGCGACTACAGTCACTGGTACCGAAGTAGTCGCCGTTGTCGTCAATCAAGGCATGCGTCACCATGATCGCCTTGCGAGAAGAATACGTGAAAAGCACGACGTTCGCCCAGGCGATCTCATCAGGGGATGGGCAGAAGTCCACCCCAATGAAGATGTAGTCGTCGTTGGAGATCGTGAGCAGGACGTAATGATTCGTGTTGTCGTTGTAGTCACCTCCCCACCATGGGTCGTCGTTGAACCGCGTCTCGGGGAAGTACTGGTAGAAGTACTGCGTGGAGCCATCCGGCGTTTCTCCCTGGTGGTCATGGTCTCCAGGTGTGGGCGTGAATGGAATACTCGCGTCGATCAGCCAGCGCAGACCGGCCTCCGCTGCATTCCACTGAGCGACACTGTCCCACTGGTCTACGATGTCTCCCTCATGCATCACCATCTGGATGTTGAGCCGCTCCCTGTTGTCGACAATCCATCGAGTTTGACTCGCGAGAATTTCGGGATTCTCCAGGGAATACCGCTGCGTGTCAGGCAGCGCAATCAAGGTCCAGGAGGCAGAATCCTCGCGCCGGCCCGTGCCGCCGACCCCAGCGGGAGGCCCGGAGTCCGCATGCGGTTGAGCGGCGCCCGCAGGCGGGTTGGGGGAGCCGCCTGACCGCTCGGCGTTGTCCGACGTGGACAAGCTGGCGCGTGCGCCGCAAGCCGCCACCGCAAGCGACAGAGCGGTAAACGTCAGCACCGCCCGGAGGCAGGTGGTGGATCGAGGGCCGGTGCGGGTCGAAGCCATGGAGAATCCGGCACCTGCCGAGCGCTGAGATCGAATCATTTCAGGCTGCTGTCTCGGGCCGCAGCGCAGCTGTGTCCTGCTCGAGGTCCCGATCGCCCACCAGCACCTTGGGTGCTCGCCGAGACGGTTGTCGTGGTTCTGCTTCAGGGCGCGGACGACGAGTTCGCACTCGCAACTCTCCAGGATCGTGGCGTTCGGAAACGACAACGAAGTCGGGTGCAGCCACTGCGGCAGATGCTCCGGACAGATCGTGATTTCCAAACAGAGCACGACGCCGTGCTCGGCGGTGTTCTCGAGTTCGCCCGCATTCCCCGGCCAGTCGTGGGACATCGGCAACCGGAGCACATCCGCCCCAACTTGAAACGTGCGCGTGTTCTGAGCCATCGAGTGCTGGGCAACTGCGGCAAGAAGCACCGGCAGCGATCAGTGAACCGCGGTGCGGTCTCGGTGCCGACCGCGTTGTGCGCCGCCGCGGTGCGTTGTCAACTGATGCTGTCCGTCCAGCTGGTAGCGCAAAGTGATGGACGCCCGCAGTGGGGTGTCGCCAATCTCCGGTGGCCTCAAGAGCTGGCCACTGAGCGACTCCACCGTACGCAGCGCGGCCTGGTCGAGCACGTCATGGCCGGAGGAATGCCTGACAGTGACCTCACCGAACCGCGAATCCGCAAGAACCACGAACGAGACCGCCACTGCGCCGCCGATGCCCATGCGCTGAGCGCGGAAGGGGTACTGCTTGGCGGCTGCGATCGCGCCGCGAACGTCCTGCAGGAAGTCGCGCGCCAGCTTGCGCTTGTCCACCTTGGGCTCGGGCTTGGGTCGGGGCAGCGGCTCCGGCGGCGGCTTGTCCACCACGATCGGCACGTCCGGCTCGACGACCTCCTCCGTGTACTCCCCGACCTCGGCGTCGACGAACTCGCCCGCGCGCATGCCGTCCGACTCCACCACCTGGTCGATGTGACGCGCCAGCTCACGCGGCCGGGGCTTGAGCTTGGGCGGCTCCGGGGGCAGCGGCTCCGGCGGGGGCTCGGCTTCGGCTTCGAGCAGGACCGGAACCTTCACGATGCGGTCGGTCGAGACGGACGACTCGGCGGTTCGGGCGGCAAGCAGCGCCCCGTGTGCCACCACGGAGAAGACGACGGCGCCTCGAAACAGCCAGGTGGCTTTCATGGCGCAGCACCCTCGGCGCGGGGCTTGATCTTGGTGGCGATCACCAGATTGGACAGGCCGACTCTGCGCGCCGTATCCATCACGGTGACGAACAGCCCGAACGGCGCCCGCTCGTCCGCCTTGAGGAGAATGTTCTCGGGGCGGTCGCCGGCAGCGCCTTCCTTGGCCTGGCGCAGGCGGGCCTCGATCTCCGTCTTGGGCACGACGGCCCCGTCGAACAGGACCCGCTCGTCCCGGGTCACCATGATCTCGAGGCTGTCCTTGGGTCGCTTCTCGGCAGTGCTACTTTGTGGCAGCGTCAGGTTGAGTCCCTTCTGCGAGATGACGGCGACGATCAGGAAGAAGATCAGCAGGTTGAAGATGATGTCGATCATTGGGGTGAGGTTGACGTCCTCGGCGGTTGCCCGGCGGCGCTGCTGCGAGAACTCGATCATGCCGTCCCCTCGCTCTCGTCGTGCTCGCGCTGCGCCAGCAGATACCCCTCACCCGCACGGCGCATGGCGAACGCCACGCGGTCTACCTTGCCGAGCAGCAGGTGGTAGGAGAGCAGGATGGGAATCGCCACGGCGAGGCCGAACGCTGTGGTCAGCAGTGCTTCCCAGATGCCGCCGGCCAGTAGGGTAATGTCACTGACGTCGCCGGCTTCAGCAACGGCGGTGAAGACCCGGATCATCCCGACCACCGTGCCCAGCAACCCCATGAGCGGCACGAGGGAACCAAGAATGGCCAACCAGGGCAAACGGAGGTTCAGCGCACGCAGCACGTCGTCACCGGCGATTCCGGCGGCCCTCTCTTGGGTTCCTTCTCCGCCTCGCGCCCCGGCGATGGCCAGCAGCACGCGGTGCACCGGCGTCTTGTCCGCGCGCGCCAGCTTGATGGCTGCGGCTCGGTCGCCATCACGTACCGCGTCCAGCAGCTTGGCGATCTGAGAAGCAGGTGGAATCCGCGTTGCGACCAGCACGATCAGCCGCTCGAGGATGACTGCGAGCGCGAACACGCTGCACCCCAGGATGGGGTACATCATCTCGCCGCCCTTGTAGAACAGCTCCAGCATCAGAAACCCGTTTTGCGAACCGTTGGACCGCCCGCATAGACAGTCGGGCAGTGCGCACGCAGCAATCATGCCAACCAAGATCCGACTTTGCTAGTCAGGGAGTCGGAGTCGGACGGCGAATAGCCACTGGGCAGGACGGCTGGACTTACGTATCCCGTAACCGTCTTTCAAACCTCGTACGCGATGGTCGCGAGCAGGGCGCACTCGGCGGCTACACTCCTCCCTTGATTCCGCCAAACACGGTGCGCGGCATGCGCGGTCCGTAGACGTAGCCAGCGTCCCGATCCGGGCCGCGGTCGAAATCGTCCTGGAACGAATCGAGGATGTTGCGCACGCCGAGGAACGGCTCCACGTACATGCCCCGCTCGGCGCCAATGCGATAGGCCATGTTGGCGCCCCAGTCGAAGAACGTGGAAGACTCCTCGAGGCGGTCGTCTGCGATGTAGCCCGCGTAGTGCGGAACCTTCATCGGACCGGTGATCTGCAGGTCGGTGGAAAGTGTCAGGCCAGCCACCGGGCGGGTCCAGGTCTCGAAGAACCCGTAGACGTTGGGCGTTCGGAAGATGCCCTTCGAACCGAAGTCCTCCTCTGGTTCGCTATTGCGCGCCCGCTCCAGTGTCACGCCGCCCATGACGCCGAAAAGCTGCGCCAGTGCCAGCGACACTTCGAGCTCGCCGCCGAACACCGTGGTCTCTCCGCGGTTGCGTCGCTCGAGCTCGAGCTGGCCCACGGTGGCGGGATCATCCTGTTCTTCCACCACGAACGCATCGGTGATCCGGGTAAAGAAGCCATTCAGACCCGCGTCCAAATCCCAGCTTCCACCGAGATCCCAGTCCCCTTCCACCTGCTGGGTAACGCCGTAGGACCGCTCCGGATCGAGTCCGTCAGCATTGCGGATAACTGCGCCTTCTCCGCCAACAACGGTGATGTGCAGGTCCTCGTCGAACACTTGCGGCGCGCGAAACCCAGTGGAGAGCGCGGTGCGCAGGCGCATCCAGGAGAGCGGTTCGAGCAGCAGCGAGGCGCGCGGACTCAGCACCGGATCGTCGAGTTCGCTGTGTTTGTCCATGCGCACGCCGAGCACGGATTCGCCCCACTCGGCAAAGAGCCAGTCGTGCTGCAGGATGACGCCCAGATCCGAGTACACTTCGTCGATGGTGCGATTATAGGCCGGGGCTCGGTCTTCGAGCCCGTCGACCTTCATCTGGGCGCCTGTCGTCACTATCATTTCGCCCGCAGCATCAAAGGCGAAGTTGACAAACGCATCCGCGGTGTGCACGGGGTTGAGGGTTCGTCCGTATGCCCCCAGCGCGATCTCGCGGGCCTCGACCGCGTCCTGGTAGGCATCCCACTCGTCCTGGGTGATCTGGGTAACGTCCGCCGGCAGAGTGGGGATCTCGACATCTCCCCTGCCGCCGTAGTACGAATGGCGCTCGGTCACGGCCACACCGTAGCCGACATCCAGGCTCAGGTGCTCGCTCATGACGTACTTGAACCTCGACTCGCCCCCGTAGCGCGTGGTGTGAATCGCCTCGGCGATGGCGGCTTCGTGCTCCGGCCGCCTGTGATGGCTCCCGCCGCGTCGATACTCCCGCAGCGTGTGAAGCTTCACCTGAAGCTCGCCGCCCCGAACGACGTCCCAGTACGACTCCCCGCCGAAGGCGACTTGGCGGGAGCTGCCGATCTCCGAGAAGCCGTCCCCGTCGGCGTCCCACGGGTCCCGGTACATCGACGAGCCGAACACGTGCAGAGCGAGGTCGCCGCTCTCGCTGACCACTCCGGCGGAACTGGCGACGCGGCCCTCCAGCGACTCCATGCCCACCAGCCCGGCGCGCAGAGTCAGGTTGCCGTAGCTGAAGCGTGGACGGGTGGTGATCACGTTGATGACGCCGCCCACCGCGTTGCCTCCATACAGCGCAGAGCCGCCGCCGCGTACGATCTCGATGCGTCCGATCATCTCCTCGGGGATCTGCTCCAGCCCGTACACTCCTGCCAGGCTGCTGAAGACCGGTCGACCATCGATGAGGATTTGCGAGTAGCGACCTTCCAGGCCGTTGAGGCGCACCTGGGTGAAGCCGCAGTTCTGGCAATCGGATTCGACGCGGACGCCCGTGATCGCATCGAGTGACTCGGCCAGATTGGTAGCCCGGCGTCGTTCGATACGCTCGCGGCTGACCACCTGGGTCTTGACCGGTGCCTGCTGCGCCGCCTTCTCGGTGCGTGTCCCGGTGACGGTCACCTCCTCCAGCTGGTAGTCGAGCACCAGCTCGATCCCAGTCATCGCCGCGGACTCGTCGAATACGACTGTCTCGGTGAGCGGCTCGAAACCCCCGGCCTCGACCGTCACCTCGTAGGTGCCCGGCTGCACTGGCAGCTCCACCTCACCAGACTCCGACGTGCGGACGTCGACGCCCAGTGCGGCGATCCGCACACGCGCGCCAGCCACAGTAGCTCCCGTCGCTTCGGCTATCAGGGCAACGAACGGACCCTCGCCTTCGTCCTCGAGCCCGGCGGGCGGCTCGGGCTCTGCAGGTGGAGCGGGCTCTGCAGGTGGCTGCGGTGGTGTCGGGTCAGAGGGAGTCTCGGGAGGTTCGGCGGGTGGCTCGTCCGGGGGAGCCTCTGGCCGCTCGGCAGGAGGCTCGTCGGGGGGAGCCTTTGGAGCCGGCGCATCGCCATCCTCCGCTGGTGGCGGCGGTTCAGCGGGCTCGGTTTCCTCGGGCGGCGCTTCGGGCGGCGCTTCAGGTGCCGCTTCCGCCGGCTGTCCAAGCGCCGAAGGAGCAGTCAACAGAATTCCGACAATCAGGCAAGTGATTCGACGCCGTAGCTCTGCAGGCAAGATTGGCTCCTCCGCGCAAGGCCCCGTTGGGGGTTTGCGCGGGGGCCCTAAGCAACGGGCGTGCCACTGTGTTCCCACGGGCATTCCCGGGCGAACGCACTGCGCAGCGAGCGCCGCTTACCCGTTCAGAAAGCGAATTTCCCCCCTTGAAAGCGCGAACGGCGACCGCGGCTACTCGCCGGACCGGAATCGGTCCAGCTCGTACTTGCCGACGTAGTGGCTGAAAGCGCGCTGGCTGAGGCCGAGCCGCGCGGCGGCCTCCTTCTTGGACCAGCCAGTGGCGCGGAGCGTCTGCACCAGCAGATCCCGCTTGAAGGCCTCGACCTGGTCCTGGAATACCGTGCCGCTGCTGCCCGTCGTTGCAGCCAGGCCGTCCTGAAGCTCCATGGGCAGGTGGTCCACCTGGATGGCCACGCCCCCAGCCAGCACCAGCGCACGCTCGAGGATGTTGCGCAGCTCGCGAACGTTGCCCGGCCATGAGTAGCTCTGCAGCACGCGCATGGCTTCGTCACTGACCCCCTGGACCGTCAACCCACAGCTGGTCGCGACGTGCCGGAGCAGATGCGTTGCCGTCGCCGGAATGTCCTCGCGGCGATCACGCAACGGCGGCAGCGTGATGGGGAAGACATTGAGGCGGAAGTACAGGTCCGGCCGGAAGCGGCCCTGCTCCATCATCGCTTTGAGATCCCGGTTGGTGGCAGCGATCACGCGCGCCTCCACCTTCACTTCGACCGTCCCCCCCACCCGGGTGAAGTGCCGATCCTCAAGCACGCGAAGCAGCTTGGCCTGGAGGTCGAGCGGGATTTCGCTGACCTCGTCGAGGAGGATGTTACCCCTGCCGGCCAGCTCGAACTTGCCCTTGCGCGACTCGTGCGCACCGGTGAACGCGCCCTTCATGTGACCAAAGAGCTCGGACTCGAACAGCTGCGTCGGGATACCGGGGCAGTTGACCTTGATCAGCGGCTGCGCGCCGGCCGTTGAGCAGCCGTGAATGGCCCGTGCCACCAATTCCTTGCCCGTGCCACTCTCGCCGAGCAACAAGACGCTGGAGGGCGTGGCGGCAACCCTGCAAATCAGCTCCCGGACCTTCCGCATCGGGTCGGAGTCACCCACGATGTTGACCTCCTGCTCCCCCTCACGGACCTCGGTCAGCAGGTAGGAGTGCTCGGCCCGAATCCTCGCCGACTCCAGCACGCGCTCCACCAGCAGCGCCATCTGCTCGAGCTCGAACGGCTTGAGCACGTACTCGGCAGCGCCGCGACGGATCGCCTCCACCGCATCCGGGATGGCCGCAAAGGCAGTGATCACGATCACCGGGAGCGCGGGTTGGGCGCTCTTGGCGGAGCTCAGGATGTCCAGACCGGAGCCGTCCGGCAGGCGAACGTCCGTGACCAGTAGATCCACGATCTCGCGATCCAATCGCTCTCGGGCACTGGCCACACTGTTGGCTTCCAGCAGGCTGTGCCCCATCTCCTCGAGCCGCAGGCGGAGCAGCCTCACGCTC
>CAZSVU010000226.1:7958-13782 GCA_964610275.1 uncultured Polyangiaceae bacterium
GCGCCGCCTTCCCATCGGCCGCGCTGTGAACCGCAAAGCCGGCGCGCTCCAGATAATCCCGCACCAGCCTCACGCTCTTCGGCTCGTCATCGACGACCAGAATCCTACTCACCGCGACCTTCCTCCCGCTGGATGGGCAGATAGAGTACCGCTTCCGTGCCGCCCCCGGAGCGTGGTTTCAGCTCGGCCGAGCCACCGTGCAACTCGGCAATGCGCTGCACGACCGGCAGCCCCAGCCCGGTGCCCGACACCTTGCGCGTGTAGAACGGCTCAAACAGATGCGGCAGATCGTCGGCACTGATGCCGGAGCCCCGGTCGAGTACCCGAATGGCGATCCGCTCGTCGGATGCCGGATCGACCTGGATCTCCACCAACTCTCCTCCGGCCTCGCACGCGTTCGTCAGCAGGTTGAGCACGGCTTGTTCGAGCAGGACGGGATCAACCGACGCCGTCGGCGCTGTTCCGGGAACCCGAATCTCGCAAGCATCGCCACCGCGGGCACCGCCCCGCCGGGCACGGCACCCGCGGTGCACCACCCGGTCCAGCAACTGGCGCAGGTCGACGGACTCCAGCGACACCTGGACGGGGCTGGCGAAGCTGAGCAGCTCGCGCACGAGTCGCTCGATTCGGTCGACCTCCTCCACGATGTCGGCAACGTAGGAGGCAACCTCCGGATGCCGGCGAACCGCGGTTTCTGCCGTTCCGCGAACGATGTGCAACGGATTGCGCAGCTCGTGCGCCAGGCCCGAGCCTAGGCTGGAAAGCAGGCTCAGACGCTCGCTCCGAACCAGCTCGGACTGGGCGTGCGACAGCTCCCGGCGGATCCGCTCCACCTCGTCAGCCAACCCGTCGCGCATGCGGCCCAACTCGTCCAGCAGCTGATCCTTGTCAGCGAGCGCACCCTGCAGCTCGTCGTGTCGCGCCGCGATGTCTTCGAGCATGGCGTCGATCCCTCGCTCCAAGCGCTGCACTTCGTCTCCCTGCCGTGCGTCCTCTGCCTCCGCAGACCATCCCGCTTCCTGAACGCGCCGGTGGATCCGACGCAATGGTTTCAGCAGCAACTGGTAGGTGATCAGGTTCACCGCCAGCCCCACGGCGAGCAGCAGAGCCAGGGCGAAGACCAGATGGCTGCGAAGCTGGGCATCCCGCGCCGCCCCGATCGAGCGCAAGGGCTTGGCCACGTGGACCACCAGTGCTGGACGGCCGGTGGCGTCGCGCACGCCGACGGAGGCGTCGATGACCTGCTCCCCTTCGTGTTCATGATCGTCCACCTCCCACGACGAATCCACCGTCCCCGTTAGCACCCGGTCGATGCCGGGCTCGCGCCAGATCCGCCCCACGCGGTCCTGTCTCGTGGAAGCGAGCACGCGGGAGTCGCGATCCAGCAGCATGATATCGAGTTTTGCGTACGGCTCGATGAGCTCGGCGAACAACGCGAGATCCGCACTTGCTGCTTCATCATTCACGCGATGCTGGACCGATGAGCGCAGCCCCTGCCCCAGGTGGAGGATCGCCTTGACCTCGGCATCGATGTAGTCTCGCCTGAACTGGTGCTGATCCCACCAGGTATGGGCTCCCCAGAGGACCAGGATGGCCGCGTTGATCGGCAGTACGTACTTGATCCGAAGGTTCATGGCGCCAATCCGGCGGGTAGGAGCCGACGTTCGCAATCCAACCACACTGCCCTGCGGGGGACCAGCAAAGGCAGTCGTCGCCAACCCGCAATGCTGCGGGTCGCTTGGCTGACCCGCTGCACCGGAAAGGGGAAGTGCCGCGCGCTGGCTGCGGGGTTGCCTTACTGTGCCAGATCCACCGCAACGTTGTTGCCGCAATCAGAATCGCTCGAACGGGAGCATGAGCGCCAGCTGGTCGCAGGCGGCGGAGTGGCGCCGAGCCCGCCCGGGTCGGCAGGCCCAAATCTGGGGAGCTCCGTACCAGAACACGCTCACACCACGTTGTCGCAAGCGCGGTCCGAGCCAACCGTTGAACTCGCTGTAGCCAGCCAACAGTGCCGCGGCGAGACGCCGGGCATCGACTGCGAGGAGTCGTCGGGCCTCGCGCAGCAGCCGTGGGAGACGGAGCGCGACCGTGCCGAACCCCAGCATGGACAACTCGGTTACGTCACACAGCGTTTCCGTGCCGCGCGCGCAACTCGAGGCCGCCCCACCCGAAGGTGGGAAGGACGGGTGCTCGATGGCGCGACTCGCCGTCACGTCGCCGGAGCCTTCGCCCGCGACGACCAGCAGACTCGGTTCGTGGCTCAACGCTCTTGCCTGTGCCTCCGAATCCAAGCCAAGAGCAGGCTCGTCGCGAACAGCATCAGCGACCAGCGCCCAGTCGGATTGCCGCTCCCCGGCGCCGTGCAGACACAACCCTCATTCGAGGGTCCGCACTGCGAGGAAAAGCCATGTCGGGGCTCTGGCGTGTCGGGACAAGCGGCGGTAGTGCGACCGGGCGGGTAGGTTGCGCAAATGCCTTCGATGTCGTCTTCCGAGAGCGACCGGATATCTGTGGTTCCTTCCTGGTATAAGGGATACATGGTGGCCCTGGGATCCGAAGAGTGGCTCAGTCCCAGCACGTGCCCGGCCTCGTGCGTCGCAATGGACTCCAGGTCGCTCGAGACGCTCTCGCCGCCGATGGAGATGTCGTTCTGGGCGGAGTTGATCTCGACGTCAGCGTCATAGATCTCCCCGGTCTCCACGTTGAAGGTGATGGTCGCCAGGCCCAGGCTCAGGTCGTCGTCGTCGTACGGCCACTCGTCGTTGCGGAACATCCACAGGTTGGCGTTGCCTGCCTGTTCGTTGTATTCGGCGCGGCTGCAGCTGACGGGCGGTGTGGAGAAGATCTCGATCGAAGGATGGGTTCCGCCGCCGCAGTCCACGGTGGCCCACTTCCTCAGGGCGTCCCCGAACAGGGCGTTCGCAGCCTCGCAGCTGATCCCGAGCCGCGGGGATCCATCTTCCTGCACGCTGTAGGTGATGCAACGTTGCTTCCAGAAAAGTGGAAGGCCACCGACCAGGCAACTGCCGACCTGCTCGCACGCATCTTCACCCTCGCTGTCGGGATCGCAGGTGGTGGTGGGGCAGTAGGCAGCGGCATCGACACTCGCGCAGAGCGTCGTCCAGGCACCCAGCAGCGCCACCGCCCACCGCCGGTCAGCGTTCATCTTGCCTCGCCCGTCGGATGAGCGCCTTGGCATCGGACACGCTGCGTCCCACGAGTTCGTGAGCTGCGGACCTCTCCTCGTGCACCAACTCCTCAAGGTGCGGACTCGCCTGCAGGCGACTCTCCCCGCGGGCGTCTGGGCGTACCGGAAAGTGGCCCTGGGCGCGCGCCGTCACCAGGTGTAGCCCGTGCTCGGGCTCGCGCAGGAACACCAGGCACGGCTGTCCGCGCAGCAGCCGGGCCTCGCCATGTACGATTTGCCCGATCTGCCCCACGCGACCACCCAGCGTGCGCACCAGCAGCTCGTCATCCGAGTTGTCGCCGGTGATGAGATCGTCGACCCGCACCCGGGTGTAGGTCACGATGCGGCGCCGGCCCCCGATGACCTCCCATCCCGAGTCCCCGCCCTGAGAAGTGACCAGGGCGACCCGCTGGCTCCGCTCGACGAGGTAGGGCAGGCTCACGGCCACCGATCGGCTGGCCCATGCTGCGCGCGGCAGCGCCACCAAGCCAACCGTGCCGGCTAGCAGGCGCAGGGTGTCTCGTCGGCTCAGCATCTGCTGTAGCCTAGCACAAGAACTCTGGTCGATTGGGTCAGGCAAGACGCCCGCCCCGGTACCATGGGCCTGGCTTGCGCCATGACCACCCCCCCTGCCGGGTCTGTGCTGCCAAGAAGACCTTCCCGCCGCTCCAGGGGCGTAACGCTGGGAGCAGCAACTGGCCGCACGACGACGGTCGACCTCTCGATGGCCGACGTCATCACTCGACTCGGCAGCGGGTCGGCCTTCGGCGCTCAAGCCTCAGGACTCGTGCTCGGAGTTGCTGCTCGGCCTGACCGAAGAGCGCCGTGGTGACCACCGCTCTGCAGCCACGGCTAATCCAACTGGCGGCGGTGGATCGCGGGATGCCCAGCTGAGCGAACAGGGCGGGATCACGCACGTCGCAGAGCAGGTCTCTCGGGCGGTGATCATATGCTCGACGGAAGGGACGGTTCGGCACCGCGCCTGGGTGGACCGCCGGTGACGCTGGCGCAAGCCGCGAAGGGTACGGCGACGGGTGGCGAAAAGCTCAGCGATTCCGCGCTTGTTGCGTTTGCGACGGGATGAGTGCTGAATGTCCTTGGACGCAGCTGTGAAAAGCCCTTTCTGGTGTTGCTGTTGGTCGGTAAATTCGCAGTAACACCAGGCTTTTCAGATGGAAAGCGCTTCTGCGTTCTTCGGTCTCGCTTGATCAGGGTCTAGTAGGGCAATACTCCGCAGGGGAACTCCACCACGATCTCCACATCAGCAGTCGAGTGCACACTCTGGCAAGCCGCAGGGCACAGCTCGACGTGACTGGGGATGTCCGAATTGTCGCTCGTGAAGCGGAACTGGTAGCCCTCCTCAGTCTGGCAACCTGGGCTCTGCGGGAACGCGATCGGGATTCCATCGACTGTGACCACGACCGCGATCTCGTCAAAGTCGATCAACACCCCCGGTCCGTCCTCGAAGTCTGGGAGCTCAAAGGTGCAGGGCAGGTGTTGCGTTCGGATGGCGACGAGCTCTGCTTGCAGCTGCGCGGCGGTGGCCGCGGCATCCCCGGTTTCTACGATCGCTGCCGAATCGGTACCGCCAGCTAGCGCGACCTCGTGCAGCGCGGAGAGCTCGCTCGCATCGCCCACACCGATGACGTGTGCCAATACGCCATCGGCCAATCCCTCTGCCGCCACCGCGGCGACGTTCTGGACCGTGTTCTCCAGCGGCTCGGTGCAGCCGGGCCCGTACTCTGCCTCTAGAGGATACCAGAAGCCCGGCAGCCCGGTAGTCACCAGCACCACGACGGTGGTTGAACCCGGGTAGTCGGACTGCACGTCCCGCGCGTAGTTCAGCGTGCCAAGTAGCGCCGGCAAGGTGGGTTCAACTCCCACAGGTGAGGTGCTGTGCAAGGCCAGTGAGAAAGGCGATGTCGCCGGGTCCAGCCCGTCCAGCCTCAGCAGCGGTACGGCGGGGCGCTCGTAGTTGGTGACGTCACAGACCACCACGAGATCGCCAGCGGCCGGGAAGAGCTCGAGCGACGCGTAGGTCCAGCTCGAACCCGACTCACTCGAGAAGGCAAGGAAGCCGTCCCGCACCGGGATCCATCGCGTCGCGGCTGCGTCCTCGGTCTCGTCCGCGCTGCTCGACCAGTCCAAGATGAATATCAAGTTGAGGGGCGCCAACTCGGCAGAGACGGCGACCGGAGTGCAACCGCCGCCACTTCCCCCCGTCGCGAAATGAGGCCTGCCGCCCAAGCCCTCAATCACCGGCACTGTCCCTCCCGCGCCGGTCGGGTCCACACACAGCTCAGATGCACACACGAGCCCAGCGTTGCACGTCCCGTCTTCGAAACAGGCGCACCGTTCCGTGCCGCGAACGCAGTCGGCGCCGGCACTGCTGCCGCCGCTGCCTCCGGGGACTGCCGGGTTGTCGGGTGGGCCATCGGACTGGCCGCCGCTGGTGGTGGTTCCGCCACAGGCCGCTGCAACCGCAACCACGACGAACTCCACCGCCCCAGGCTTCAGAAACCTCTTGCGCATCCGAACCCGCCCGTACTGAGACGATGGTAGCAGATCGGTTGGTGGCACGCCACTAGGCCCTAATCAAGCGAGACCGAAGAGGGAGCAAGCGCTTTCCATCTGAAA
>CAZSVU010000227.1:0-13757 GCA_964610275.1 uncultured Polyangiaceae bacterium
GTGTCGACGCCCGACACGCACGTGCTCTCGCCGCCCCCCGTTCCTCCGGTTGCCGAATCGCCGCCGGTGCCAGTCAGACCGCCGGTGCCCACCAAGCCGCCGGCGCCGACCAGACCGCCGCTGCCGACCAGACCGCCGCTGCCGACCAGACCGCCGGCGCCGACCAGACCGCCGCTGCCGACCACACCGCCGCTGCCCACCGCGCCGCCGGCCGCCGGGGCCCCACCCATCAGGGAGCCGCCAGCACTGGCGCCGTCGCCCCCGGTGTTCATCAGTGCTCCGCCCGTTCCATCGAACGTCGCACCGCCGGGGCCGGTCGAGTCCGGGGAAGACTCGCTCCCACAAGCAATCGCCAGGAGAGACAGACCGAGCAAGTGGGGAAGGCTTCTCATGACAACAAACTCCTTCTGACCGGATCAATTCCCTGGAAAGCGTTCACTGATCAGGGTCCGGGCTTCTTCTCGGGTCGAATGCGGTACAGAACCGGCGCATGAGAGGGGCGATCAAACCCACGTCGCCACCACGGGCGACGACCCGTGGGCGAACCAGCGCGTGGCCCGCGGCTGTCGTTGACGACACGCAAAGAGCGAATTCCGACGGATGAGACCATTCTTGCTGAATTGGGCGTTCTCCCGCCGGGCAACCAGGATGGCTGCGGGCGCCTCTCGCTACCACCCTGCGGAGGACCTCTGGCGGCTGCGAATTCGGTCAGTACGGACTCTTCATGTACCTTCGTTGCTTGCCCTCTTCTGTCACCTCTGGGGCGACATCGTAACGGGACCACTTTCTCGCCCGCGCCGTGCAGATTTGCAGACACAGGGCGAGGTCCATCGCACCCCTACAAATTCCAGTTGCTTATCCGGGGTCTTCGCCAGCCCCGCGAGCGGGCCCCCACCCCAAACGGGGTGCATGCGGCGCATCCGAAATTGCCAAGGCCTTCAACGGAGACGACGACAGCTTGCTCCGCAGCGTGCTGCGCGATCTCTGTGACAGTCACCTGATCTTTCAATCGGGTCAGGGGACGCAGGCGGTGTATCGTGCGGCATCCGACGATGAGCTCCGTGCACTTCACGCGCTCAGCTTCGGCGAGCAAGAGGGATTCATCGTGGCCTGGCCGCAGGGCATCGATGACGCCTGGAACATCGGAACGTGTTGCACGACCTCTCCTCACTGGTGACGAGGGCGCCGCCACCAACCGTGCACAGCGTCCCCAGCCCTAGCCACTGCTGTGCCGCCCGCGACCGGACAGAAGATCGACTTCGCCTGGCACGCCCGTACCGGCACGCCTGTACAATTCCAGGACTGGGGGGAGAATTCCCCCCCCTTGTTGTGAAGCACGATCCCAGCACTGGCGAGCTGGACGACGGGCCGTTCCCGTCCTTGCCAACCACCGACCAGGGTGCTTTGATCAAGGACGATTTCGGCTACTGTCGGGAATTTTCGCCCGATCCCAGCCGGTGGCGGAATCCCGGGCGTTCACTCCACCGCTGGTGACCCCGGTCGCAGGGCTTCCGGCGGTGGAGTTGGCCTGACATGGACCCGCAAATTCTGATCGACGCGATTGTACGCCAAACGATGGTGCTCATCGCGCGGCTCTCGACGGTCGACGGGGTGCGCTCGCCGCTGGCGCACGTTGCCAACGAGGTGTTTGTCGGCCTGGTCCGTGAGCTCGAGAGCCAGGGGGTAGGCAAGAAGGTGATCGCCGACATGTTCGGGCTGGCACTGCGCTCCTATCGGCAGAAGGTGCAGCGCTTGAGCGAGTCCGTAACGACGCGGGGCGTCACTCTGTGGGGTGCGGTTCACGCATTTCTGGCGGAGCACGAATCGGCGACCCGCGCCGAGCTGCTGGCTCACTTCAAGCACGACGAGGAGAGCATGGTGCGCAGCATCCTCAACGACCTGGTCGAGAGCGGTCTCGTGCTCCGCAGCGGGCGCGGCAGAGAGACCCGCTACCGCGTGGCGACCGACGAGGAACTCGAGGAACTCGGCGCGTCTGCCGGCGCCAACTCGCACGAGACCAACACGGCACTGGTGTGGGTGCACGTCTACCGCGAGAGCCCGATCAGCAAGAATCGGCTGGCGGAGCTCCTACCTTTGCGCGCAGCCGCACTCGACGCGGCCATCGCTTCCCTGGTGGCCGACGGACAAATCCGGGTGGAGACGCGGCCGGACGGCGTGTACTGCGCGACCGACCACTGTCTCATCCCCGTGGGTCAAGCCGCAGGCTGGGAGGCCGCGATCGTCGATCATCACCGCGCCGTGCTCAACGCTCTGGCAGCCAAGGTCGTGAGTGGGAAGCACGTCTCCGCGGCAGATGACGAGGTGGGTGGGACCACGATCACGTACGACCTCTGGCCGGGCCATCCCCGAGAACGTGAAGTGCGACAGCTGTTGGCAGACGCGCGGAAGAAGGTCATCCCACTGTGGGATGAGATCACCGAGTACAACGGGGATCGCGCGTCGGACATCAGCTACCAGGTGACGTTCTACTGCGGCCAGTACCTGGTGGAGGAGGACGACGGCACGTGAGCACCCAACGCACAGCGTGGGGAGGATATGCTCTGCCCGCCTGCCTCGGGTTGCTGCTTGCCGCCTGTAGCCCGGAACGCGGCCCCCAAACCGGCAGTCAGACCAATTGGCTGACGGCGTGCCGGAGCGACGCGGAATGTGGGGATCTCAAGTGCCTGTGCGGTGCGTGCACGGTGTCCTGTGACGCCGAGACAGCCTGCGCGGAGTTCACGGGGGCGTCCTGTGTTTCCGCGGAGGAGGCCGGAGCGATCGCGCTGTGCGACGGGTGCCGTCCCTCGCACCCGGGCTTCTGCCTCCCGCGTTGCGACGACCAGGAATGCGCCACCGGAACCGCGTGCGTGGCTGGAGTCTGCACTCCACTCCCCGAGCCAGCGGTTGGCGTGACCGTGGATGGCTCGACTCAGTATCAGACGTTGATCGGCTTCGGAGCTTCCCTGGCCTACTCGGACGACGAGATCGCACAGCACCCACGAAGCGAGGCGTTGTACGAGACGATGTTCGCCGAATCCGGGTTGGACATCCTGCGCCTGCGCAACCGCCACGACGGCGACAACCCAGACGATCTCACCGCCGCGAGCGCGATCCTCGAGGGCGCAAGCCAGAGCCTCGGTCATCCACCGACGACGATGATGACCGCCGGGAGCCCGCCGGCGGTGCTGAAGGCCAGTGGATCGAGGGATTGCGCGGGGAACCCGGACACCTGCACGCTGGTGCAACTCGGGGACGGCAGCTTCGACTATGCTGGATTTGGCGCCCATTGGCGTGCTTCCCTCGAAGCCTACGCCAGCGTGGGGGTGGTTCCGGACTACGTCGCGATTCAGAACAATCCGAACTGGGTGCCGTCGGAGTCGGATACGTTGGAAGCCTGCAGGTTCCTGCCCACGGAGGGGACCGCGACAGTATCCATCGACGGCGACGACGTCGAAGTCCCCTACCCCGGCCTGGCGCAGGCCCTCGAGGCAGTGATGGTCGAGCTGGATGGCCTGGCCTCGGTCCCGAGCATGCTCGCGCCTGAAGTGACCAATTACGACGTCGTCGCCGAGTACGCCCCGGCCCTGGACTTCTCGATTGTCGGCGGCATTGGCCACCACATGTACGGAACCGATCCGGCTGCTGTCGATGACGCGGCCCTTGCGGCGCTGGGCGAGCTCGCGCAGGAGCACGACCGTCCGCTGCTGCAGACGGAAATGCGTGAGGACGGCATGGATACGGCGATTCTCATGCACCACGTGCTGGCCGTCGAAGGCGCCGCTGCTTGTCTGCAGAACGACTTCGTAACGTCGGCCTTTGCTCTGGAGCCGAACGACACAGCGCTCATTGCACTGACCGAAGAGGACTTCACGCTTCAAGCTCCGTACCATGCCCTGCGCCACTACGCGCGCTACACCGATCCAGGGTGGGTCCGCGTGGCCGCCAGTTCCGACGCTGAGGATCTACTCGCCTCCGCGTGGCTCTCCCCCGAGGAGGATGCGCTGACGGTGGTCCTCGTGAACGCCGGCCTCACCGAGCTCGTCACTCAAGTCGAGCTCGACGAGGAGGTATTGGGGCTGCCGAGCAGCGCGCGGGTGATGCGCACCGTCTTCGACGGCGTCGAGCGCTCCGTCGAACTCGGGGCCCTTCCCGCCGAGGGCATCGTGCGTGTGCCCGGGCACTCCATCGTTACGGTGGCCTGGCAGCGGTAGGCGGAGCGAGGCCGAGGGCGTCGGGGGCCGTTCCGCCGGTACGGACTACGGTCCAGGATACCCGTAGTCCGATCTCACGTGTCGCCAGACGTCGCGCAGCATCCATCCATCCGTTTCGGTCACGTATTGAGACGTGCCAGCCCACATGATCCAAGATGACCAGCCGCTGGGCTGCCAGTCGTAGAAGTCGTCGAGCCCATGCGCATGGCCCATCTCGTGCGCCAGGATGACGAAGGTGTCGGGGTTGCTGCTCGCCGCATTGACAAAGGAGTCGGCGCCCATCATGAAGCCGGTCGCCGATCCCCAACCGGTGAACGAGGTCACCGATCCGTCCAACCAGAAGAACTCGTCGTAGAGCGCGGTGCTACAGTCCGCATGATCGTTGCGAGGGCTCCAGGGTCCGCAATCCGAGGGACACTCCGCGCTGGGATCGATGACGATCTGGGCGGAGGTATCGCCGTCGGCCCAGTCGAGCAGCGCGCGGTCTCTCGCGGCCCACAACGTCACTTCGACGGTCACTTCCGGATACGGCCAGCAGCCCCAACCGCTCAGCTGATCGATCCACTGCCGCTCGCAAGCAGCGAGCAGTGCCTCGATCTGGTCGCGCTGAGTGGCGTTGATGGTTGCCGATGAGTCCCACCGAATGCAGTACCGCATGCGACCCTCGTTGGCCATGAGCTGTCGGATCTTGATGTTGTCGGCGGCCAGGATGGTCGGGCCAGAATGTGCCCACACTTCATCCAGCCCGGCGGGCAAATTCGTGTTGCCGTTGGCGGAATCCGGTGGATCCCACGTCGGCTCACACGTGTCCGTGTCGCCGCCCGTGCCGGTGTTGCCGCCGGTTCCTGGATCGCCGCCGATTCCTAGGTCGCCGCCGGTTCCCAGGTCGCCGCCCACGCCAAAATCGCCGCCGATCCCGGTGTCGCCACCCACGCCAAAGTCACCGCCAGTGCCGGAGCCACCCGAGCTGGTGCCTCCTCCGCTCGCCACCGCTCCGCCCGTGGCCGCGATGCCGCCGGTGCCGGTGTCACCGCCGGTACCGGCGCCACCAGTACCGAACACGCAGGTTCCCGCCGAGCACGGGGTGCCCGCGGGGCAAACGTTGCCGCAGAAGCCACAGTTCATGGCGTCCGAGTTCGCGTCCACACAGGCGGAACCACACGCGGTCAGTCCAGTCGGGCACGCGCACTCGCCCGACTCGCAGGTCTGTCCAGCGGGGCAAGCGTTGTCACACTCCCCGCAATGGAGCGCATTCGACGCGAGATCCGCGCAACTCGACCCACAGATTGTGAGGCCTGGGAGGCACGAGGCAGCACAAACGCCAGACGCGCAAACCTGACCGGCCGCGCACGACAGGCCACAGGCACCGCAGTTCGCACTGTCGGAGGTCGTGTCGACGCAAGCGGCGCCGCACGCAGTGAGGCCAGGCAGGCACTGGCAGGCGCCCGTGGTGCAGGTGTGGCCGGCCCCACAGGCGTTGCCGCAGGTGCCGCAGTGCTCCTGGTTGGTCCACGTATCAACGCAAGATCCGTCGCACGGGACCTGGCCCGCTGGGCAAGTGCAGACGCCGCCAACACAGCCCTGTCCGACGGCGCAGGTCAGTCCGCAGGCGCCGCAGTGGGCGGGACTGGAGGTCACGTCCGTGCAAGCGCCATCGCAAAGGAGGGAGCCTATCGGACAATTCCCACCACCTGCAGCCTCGCCCCCCGTCCCCACGCCGCCTGCCCCCGAAGCGGCGGATTCGGAACCGTCTTCGTCCGAGCTGCCACACGCGACGAGGAGCAAGCAGGCACTGGCGGCCGCAGCTGAGACTAGACTTCGCTTCATGATCGCTCCAAAGCTGAGCTCTCGGGCCGGGCTGGCCCGGCGCTCGTAACGGTGATCCAACACGCGAGCCGGGAACGCGGCCTGGGTCACCGCTACAGTGAGGTGTGTCGCATGAGGTCGATCCCGCGTGTCAGCTAACGCGGTCTCGCGCGGTGAGACCCGACAGCGCCCCGCAGGTTCTGGCCCCCAGACCAACCTGGGTGGCGTGCGGGATGCGGAAGAAGCGCTCCGCGACAGCACACCGCAATCTGACCGAAAAGGCGGGCAATTGCTGAACTGACCCCACCGCGTCGGGCGGGGCGACAGCCGCTGACGGTGGCGCCGATCGCGGCCGCCCTTGCCCTCCACCCCGACCCGGCGTCCACCACGGAAGCAGGCCCCCTCGGATTTCCCTCAGGAGGAAATCCAGACCGAGCCGAGAGCACCCCGAGCAGAACCGGTGGCCGCGCTTGCAGGAGGTTGGACACGGTCTCGACGGTACCATCGAGGTGTTGAACGAATTTCACGCCGAGATGCGCCGGCGCGGGGCGACCGTGCTGTTTTCGTTCCCGCCCTATCCCGCGCCGCTGTTCGAGCGAGATCGTGAGCAGATCGCACGCATCGATTCCACTTTGGCAGCGAGGTGCACGATGGAGCGCATCGACGCTCCGGGAACCAACGTTCGCCCGTGGTCCGACTTCTACGACACCAAGTATCACCTCACCGGACCCGCCTCTCTGACACGCACCAGGAAGATCGCTACTGCCATGAGATCGCGGCGTTCGTCGGGCACGGCACCGCGCGTGCCCTGAGGGATCTTCCTCCGACACCGGCATACTGGCGTCGTGCCTTCGGTCCCTGGCACGGGCCTGCTGCGCCAGGCAGCAGGGGCTGGAGGGTCTCTTCCGCGCTGCGTCATGCGGGCGTAGGCGCTGGTATCCAGCGCGACCCGTGACCCCCCGATTGTGGTGTGTATGATGTGGGCTTCCGAAAGCGGTAGCGATGAACTGGCAGCGAACACACGGCGCCGTGCCAGGCGCGCAACCTCCACCGGGTCCTGGACCGCCCGAGCCAGGCTCGCGTCGTCAGGCCAAATCGGGATGGGGCGCGGGCAAGTGGGTGGGCGTCATTCTGCTGTACTGCTGCTTCGTGGCCGGACTGGTGAACCTGCAGATCGCGTGGGGTGATGCGCAGGTGAACCTCGAGCCGCTCTATCTGCAGCCCAACGAGGTTCCGAACCAGGCGTTGGCTCGCAAGACCTTCGCAACGCTTACCGGAAAGGTGGTGACGTCCTACATTCGTGAGTGCAGTGGCGACGCGGTCGCGCCGGTGGTTGCCGACGGTTGGGACCAGGAGCCGGTCACGGTCATGGTCCGCGCGGGAGATGCGGCAGGCCTGACCCCGCCCGGCAAGACGGTGCCGTTTGTGGTTCCGTTTCACGATACCGGATACCTGTATCGGTTGTCGGGCGCCGACTTGAAGCGAACGTACGACGCGGCCGACTGCCCGTACGCCTGGACCCATCCCAAGGGCGAACGTCCCGAGTTGGTCTTCGCTCGGGACGCCTACATCTTCAAGCCCAGCGCGGAACTTCCCCCGCCCTCCTTGCTCGAGGACGGTCGCTTCTGGGGAGGACTGGTCCTGATGCCTCTCACGGTCGCCATCGTTCTGCTGGCTTGGGCAGTGGGGCTCGTGCAGGAGGCATCGAGAACCCGGCAGACGGTCGTCGCGCTGTTCCAACGGCGCGTGAACAGCGTGTTCGAGCATTGGCAGATCTACGCGAAGACGGCCGCCTACGTGCTGGTCACCGCCACCTTGGGCGGGGTCTACGCGTTGGTGAGCGAAACGGTCGTGCTGTTCATCGCCACCGCGGCCGCGCTGAACTACCTCCTGCTCTACAACTGCTTTCTCAACCGCCGTCGTCTGGAAATGGACGCGATGTTCGGCATGCTGGGTGAACTGGCCCTGGTGCTCACCTTCGCCTCGGTGGTATCGGCCTACGCGTGGTTGGGGGACTGGGGCGGAATCCTGACCTTCGTGGCCGGGATCGGCTACGTCATCGGGTCGACTTGCATTGCGTACGTCTTTCGCGACGGTCCCGAATCGAAGCTCTACACGCGCTTCTCCCTCTACGGCATGGAGTATGCGACGGCCATCGGCGTGTTCAAGCTGGGCGAGATCATCCGCACGTACGTCGCGCCTCCGGACTGGGAGGGCGCCGCAGCGGCGACCTCGATCGGCTTCGTGGTACTCCTGCTGTGCGTTCACCTTCCGTTCCTGCTGCAATCGGCCCAGCACGACGGCGAGCGGTTGAGCGTCGTGACGCACCGAACCGTCGCGCTCGTGCTCGAGGGCTTCGTCTTCTACACGTTCATGTGAGGAGTGGAGCCGGGTTGCGGCCGAACCCTGCCGGGTTCAGCCAGGAAGAGTAGGCGGCGAAGATCCGCACCGACCGGTCAATCCTCGTCCACGGGCAACCCGGCGGCGCGGCGGCGGTAGGCTGCGGGTGGCGTGCCCACTTCGCGCCGGAAGGCGACGCTCAGCAGGGATGCATTCGTGAAACCGCTGCGCCGCGCGATCTCGCGCAGGCCGAGGTCGGTCGTTGCCAGCAGGCTTCTTGCGAGCTCGACGTGAGCCCGGCGGACTTCCTGCATAATGGTCCGACCCAGGACCGCGCGAAAACGCCGCTCCAGGCGCTGGCGCGTGGTGGCGACTGCATCTGTGACCATCGGCACGGTCAAGCGGCGGTCTGCGTGGGCGCGGATCCAGGCCACCGCGGCGGCCACCATGGGATCGGTGATCGCCAGCACGTCGGTCGAGCGCCGAGCGACCACGTTGGCCGGAGAAACGACGATGCGCTCACCGGCGATGG
Source organism: uncultured Polyangiaceae bacterium (assembly GCA_964610275.1). Classification (GTDB taxonomy): domain Bacteria; phylum Myxococcota_A; class Polyangia; order Polyangiales; family Polyangiaceae; genus JAFGBI01. Next base: position 8,890 of record CAZSVU010000227.1, read on the forward strand.
CCTCGCCGGCCAAGGCGCGCCGCAAGAGATCGGCGGCGCTCCGACCGACGCTCTGCCAAGGCACCGCCACGCTCGAGAGCGGCGGTACGGTGAGCTCGCACTCGATGGTGTCATTGTCCACGCCGACGATGGCCAGATCCTCGGGGACGCGGATCTCGGTGGTCTGCGCGTAGCGAGCGACCACGCGAGCCCAGGGATCGCAGAGGGCGAACACGCCACAAGGTTTGGGCAACCCACGAAGCCAGGCAGCGATGGCGGCGGGATGCTCGTGACTTCGAGGTGGCTCGGCGCCGTCCACCCACCAACCGGGGACCAGCTTGGCACCGGCGTCCTCACCGCGCTGCCGGAAGCGGCAGTCACGGGCGACGGCGAAAGGCGCGTCGTCGAAGTGGAACGTGGTGAGGTTCTCGAGCCCTCTCGAGAGTAGATGCTCGAGCGCCACCTCGGCGATCTGGCCTTCGTCGACAGAGACTGACGCCACGCCTTCGCCACTCCGATCGGCGTTCACGGATACCACCGGACAGGAGGCCAGCTGCACGGGCAAGGGGCTGCCCCCGGAAGGCCCGAGGACGACTGCGTCCGGGTTCCACTCTCGCGCAAGCCAACCGAGATCCGCGTTCGGATGGTAGTGCAATAGCACCCACCCGTGCTCGTGGGCGACCGCGGTGAAGCCTCGCATCACGGCGCGCGACCAGCCCGCAAAGGTGTCGAGCACGGTCAAGACGCGGGGCGCGGACATGGGTCAATCTTCTCATCTTCTGGCTCGAAGAGCGAGTGGGTGAGTGCGGCGCCCAGCCTCGAAGTGATGCTCCCCCCGATCGGTCACCACTCGTCGAGTGCGGTGCCGTCTCGGGCGATGGCGTCGGCACGACGACTGGCGGAGCAACGCTGCGCCCGTCACGGTCCCTTCATGCGGCGCACTGTGGCGCCGTTCATCGACCGGTGGGCACGAGACGCAGAACGTGGTCCACCGCCTCCGGGATGGCGGCGGCCACTTGGGGGCTGAGCTCGGTGCTGTATCCGGTGAAGGTCTCGCCTTCCACGCAGACCAGATAGACCTCGGCCAGGGCGCGGTTCGGCTCCAGACGTCGCGCCAGCCGCAAGAGCGCACCCAGGCCGAGGGCATGCCCGCATTGCGTCGAGGCAGCGACCTCCTCCAGCTCTGCGGGCTGCAGCTCGAAGCATGTGCCCGGCGGCCTTCCGGTGCTGGCAGCATCCACGATCACCAGGCGCCCTGCCTGGGTCAACGCATCGAGCAAATCGAATCCCAACTCCTGCACGCAGCGAACCCGGACTCCTCGAGGTAGCTGCAGCGCTGCCAGCTCCTGGCCGATGCGGATGCCCACCCCATCGTCAGCTGCCAGCTCGTTGCCCACGCAAACGACCAGCATCTCTCCGCAATCGGAGCCGCCAGAGCGCGGCTCGTCATCCATGCCATTCATCGGCGGCGAAGCCCATGGTCTGCAGCACCGCCCCCACCACCCCATCGATCGCGCGCTTGGGCGGAAGGGCGAGCCCGTAGACCACCACGGCCATGGCGTCCCCGGCACACGTGAATAGCCGACACAGGACTTTGCGTCCTTGCGCGTCCAGAAGCGCGACTTCGGACACGTCGTTCAGCGGCAGCAGTTCCTCGGCCTGCCGCGCCATGCGACTGGCCAGGCCCGACACTGCAGCCAGCCCATCGAGCAGGGACGCGTCGCCTGCGACCTCGACGGGCAACCCGTGCTGCTCGGCCAGGGCCGCGCACTGGGCCCCATCCGGAGTCACGAGCGTACGGAGGGTTTGGGCCAGCGCCGTTGCCGATGGTGGCGGATCGTCCGTGCTGCCCGCCACGACCAGCGCGGGCGACCCGCCTGCGGCAACGGCCGCCAAACGCGCCTCCAGCTCCCCGAGCTTGATGCGCAGCAGCGATGCCTCCAGCCCCGCACCTTCGGCCTCTTGCAGCCGACTCAGTAGCTCGGCACGTTCTTCCCGACTGGCTTCGAGCTCGCTGATGCGGCGGCGTAGCAGCTCGACCTCCAGCCGCTGCCCCTGGTTGGTCGCCTCGGTGCCGGTGTCGGGTTGCGCCGATTCGAGCTCGGCTCGCATCAGTTCGAGCTCCTCCAGTAGCCGCCCGTTCTCCGCTTTCAGAGCGTCGGCGTTGCGCGCGCTTGCTTCGGCTCTGGCTAGCGCTGCCTGGATAGCAGCGAGCTGCTCTTCTCTTTGGCCCACGAGCGAGCCGGCCTCGGCCAGGAGAGCCTCGAGCTCTTGGGTCCGGCGCCGGAGGTCCGTCCCCTCTTCGCCCGCCACTGGCTCCTGCGGCTCTGGGTCGATGGCGCGCTCGGTTTCGGCGCGCTCGAACTGCCGCTGTTCGAGCTGCTCGGCGCGGCGACGCGCCTCGCTGAGCGCCGCACTCGTGGCACTGGCCATATCCCCGTCGAAACGGCGACGCAGCCGGTTGGCGGCGTAACCGGCAGCAAAGAAGGCAGCGGCACCAGTCGTGGACAGGAGGTACAAAACGTGTTGCGCGCTCATGCTAGCGCCTTTCTCTCAATTCCAGCTGACATCGACGCGGCGGAGCCGCGCGTGAGTCGCCGGATGATCGTTGGGAAGTGGCTGCTCGGATACAGCCGGGGAAATCAGGCGAATGCGGCTGGGGTCGACACCGAGAACCACCAAGTAGTCCCGCACCACTTCAGCCCGGCGGACGCCCAGTCGCCGGTTCTTCTCGGGGCTCCCGATCGGGTCCGCATGCCCGACGAGCTCGACGGTGAGCTCGGGCTGGCGCTTCAGGCGGCGCACCACCTCCAGCACCCGCGCACGCGTGTCGCGGCGAATGGCGAAGGTGCCCCAGTCGAAATACAGGGCGACCGCAGCCTCGGCTGGACGCGGGCGAGGGTCCGGCGGCACGGCCACTGACGGTTCGACGCTGCCCGCCGGCGGCGGTTCGACGGGCATCGCTTTCGCCGTTTCCCGCGCGGCCGGTTGGGCGGGCATCGCATTCGCCGTCTCGCGTGCAACCGGTGTGGCAGACGCCCGGGAGGCTGGATGCGCCGGTTCTTGTCCGAGCACCTCGGGGAAGACCAGCAGGTTGAGCGCCAACCAGTGAGCAGCGCCCACGCCGAGCAGTGTCAGGAAGATAGTCCACCGCCGAACCTGTCGACGGTCGACCTCGGGCCGAGCGCGACTGTCCAGGCCGACGGGCGCCAGTGATGGGCCGACGTGCTGCCGTGCCGCCATCTCGGGGTCAGATGATCTTCGCGAGCTCTGCACAGCGACGCTTCAGTTCGATGAAGACCAGGCCGAGCTTGGCTTCTTTGGTGGTGAGGACGACGAGCACGGAGTCACCGCCGACTGCGTTGAGAACGACGTAGCCCTTCTCGCTGCGCACGTAGGTTTGCTCCATGTTCGAGCCCATCAGCTCAGCGGAAATCCGCTCGCCCACGCCGAGCATGGCGGCCGCCATCCCGCTGACGAGTTCCTCGTCGATCTCTGAGGGGAGTACCGAGGCAATCACGAAGCCGTCGATGCTCACCACAGATGCTCCGATGATGTCCGGTGAGGCCGATCGCAACCCTCTGAGCACGTCCTGGATTCTCTCCGTCCGAGATGTCATTGTCTTCTCTCCGATCCGCTGTGTGGTTCACTTCCTACTGCGAAGTCCTATCGAGCAAGCGCCTCCACTCCCGGCGGTGACACCGAAGGAGCGGCTGCAGCAAGCACCCAGCAGGCCCGCCCAGTACTCGTGGAACAGGCCGCAAAGAACAGCCGAGCCCTCGTTCTGACCCGCCGCCCGCACCACGGGTGCGAGCGCGCACTGCTCGAACCGCAGCTGGATCTCGCTCTCATCGTCAGCGACCTCAGCCACGAAGTCGAAGCTGCCGGCGAAGCGCTGGCGCATCCTGCCGAGGACTTCCGTCAGGTTTCGTCCCTCGTACAACTCAGGGAGGTGGTGGGCCGCCAGCTGTCCTGCCTTGCGCCCCACCACCCTGTGCCCGCGCCCCATCGTTTCGGTGATCGAGTCCGACAGCGCAGCAAGCCGCACCGACACGTCCTGGAGGGCGCGGTCCACGTCAGCCGAGGTGAGCGAAGTGGCCAGCGGCGTCTGCTGCAGGAGCCGCGCGACCAGTGACGTGTTCTGCTCCAGGCGGTAGAGTGGCAATTGGCGCTCGATGTCCCTGACGGACAGGCAACGCGAAGGGCAAATGTACTCGCACGAAGTGCAGCCGATGCAGTCCTCCGGCCGAGCCGCCGTGGCAATGCCGTCCGCCTCGGAGAGATCGAAGACTTCCGTGGGGCAGATCTCTGCGCAGAGGGAGCAGGAGCGGCAGCCAGCTGTCTCAATGGTGATCTGTGCCATCGGCTACCTCCGCACCTCTCGAAGCACCCGGTCACCGTGAGTGATGACCAGGCGGAGTGGCATGTCGCCAATCTGGTGGGTGGAACAGGACAGGCAGGGGTCGTAGCAACGGATGGCGTACTCCACGCCATTGAGCAGCCGATCGTCGGACTGACTCAAGAACTGCTCGGCTGCTGCCCGAACCGTGTGATTGATGCCGGAGATGTTGTGCTGGGTGGCCACCAGAAAGTTGGCCGCGCGGACCAGTCCGTCGCTGTCGACGTCGTAGTCGTGGATGAGGACACCACGCGGTGCCTCCACGTGGGCGATGCCCCTCCGGGGAGCCCCGGTGGGACGCGTCCGGACGTGCGGGGAGACGATCTCGTCGTCGGTCAGCAACGCGACGGCCTTCTCGGCGTGGTGCAGTAACTCGATGAGGCGAGCCAGGTGCGCCAGGGGGGTCAACGCACACGGGCTCCCCCAGCGCTCACGGAACTGAGCGAATGCTGCCTCAGCCAGCGGCGTGCCAATATGGTCGGCGCAGTTC
>CAZSVU010000228.1:0-13374 GCA_964610275.1 uncultured Polyangiaceae bacterium
AGCGACGTTGCTCCATCTTCTTCACACTGCCCGGCCCGAACTCCGAGCAAGGGTGGGCAGACCCGAGTCTCGCAACTACTCGACGGGCTCGATGACCAAGTAGCCGAGGAACGTGTAGGAGTAATCGTCGATGGTTTCCGAGCGTCCCCCGACCACCATCGATAGGCTGCCATCGCTGAGCTCGATGTCGACGGTACGTTCGAGCGTGGGTTGGTCGTCGGTCGTGGGCTCCTCATCGACCACCGCCTGTCCCTCAATTTCGACGTTGTGCGGTTGTCCGGGGTAGCCCCGCCCGGGTCTGCCCACGCCTACTGTGACGCGGTAGGTCCCCGGTGCCAGATCGAACTCGAACAGGTTGTCGCGGCCGTAGTCGTCGTAGATGTAGGACTGCTGGGTGGGTGGATACCCAGCGACGTCGTCGAACCCATACAGCGCAATCCCAGGATCGTCGATGAACTCGCCGGACCAGCCGTATCCCTGTTCGGCGGTGTAGGGCTCCCATCCGACCTTCAGGTACGCGTTGCCATCGATCGTCAGTGGTTCGTCGGTGGGGGGACCTTCGGGTGCTTGGAAGTTGATGTAGTACGCGCCCCGCGGGCGCGAGCTCGAAACCTCCAGAACGGGCAGGGTGTCGCGGTTACCCTCGATGTACAAACCCAGCTCGTGGCGCAGCGTCATCAGGGCGTCCGCATTCTTGGTCCAGCTGGTCATGCTGGCTGCCACGCTCCGCGCCGTGCCATCGACAATTTCGTCCGTGAAGACCGTCGGATGGGCGCCACCGTTCGCCAGGAACAGGTACTCGTAGTCCTCAAACCCCTCTCGCAGCAGTTCCGCTCGTACCGTGGGACGGCCATCCCGGAAGAACCGATTGGCGTCGTAGTAGGCCCAACCCGTGATCCGATGCGCCCAGGCAGTCCAGGGGATGATGCGCTGGTGGAGCCCCTGACGCTCGATTTCCGTTGGATTGAAGTACGGGTCCGGATCGTGATCGAGACTGTAGAACCAGACGGTCTCCCCATGGTCGCGCTGACGCTGCCACGCATAGTCCTCTTGATACGCGCGCAGATGTGCGATCCAGATGTCGTACCCGCAGGCCCCGTCTGGGTCCTCTGCGATTTCCGGCTTGGGTTCGTCGCTGACGGCGATCCGAAGGTCAGGCGCAGCGGCCTTGGTCAGGCGACACAGATGGGCAGCCAGTCGATGATCAGCCTCATCCTGTGGTTCGTTCTGAACGTAGTAGTAGGCCCGCTCGGCGTACCCATTCTCCACCAAGTACGCATTCAGTGCGCTCAACCACTCCGACCAGGCTTGGTTGTAGGCGTCCGACCCGAAGTGGTCACCGCGGTCGATGCCGCAGAACGTGGCCGGTCGTGGGGTGGAGTTGTCCACGAATTGAAACAGCATGGCAGTGGGGAAGCCAACCCCGTTCCATTCCTCGCCCAGTATGTAGCGACGCGCCAGGTGCTGGATCGAGTAGTCGGCGCCCTCGTCGGGCTCGTCGTACAGCGCGCTGCACCGGGCCGGAGTGTCGTTGTCCCAGGTGATATCCCAATGGAACCCACTCGGCCAGGTCACACTCTTGGGCGTCATTCGATGCTCGAAGAGCAACGACTTGGCTGCATCGACGCTTCGCCCACCGGTGGTGAGGCTCTCGATGCTGAGATTGAGCTGGGTCGCGAAGCTGGCGTTGGGCGGAAGTGAGAAGTCGAACACGTACAGCTCGATGGGCACACTGATGGATCCTCCCGCCTCCGGGGCAATCGTCAGCGTGGTCTCGTGTGGTCCCGCTGGAGCGGTCTCGGGTACATACACCGTGAGCCAGACGGCCGTGCCTTGCGCTGCGTCGAGCTCGACCGTGTCCGAGGGCATGAGCGGCGTGAGCGTTTCGGCCCAGCCGTTGTCGAGGCCCACCACTGCGAGCTCCGTACGTTGCCCTGATCCCAGGTCCGGGAACGGTTCCACCCGTACCGTCACCGTGCCTTCGGCAGGACCCATCACAATCTGCACCGGCTCGAACTCTCGGCGCGCGGCGCTGAGCGACAGCCCCGATCCGCGTGAGTCCGGTGCCCGGTCTCCTGCGGTGAGCTTGTGCGTTGCGGGAGTCGTCCAGAGGGGTACGGCTTCGGTGCCTTCGTTCAGACTGTAGGTGTATTCCCCCGGCACGAGCGGAGCGGGTTCGAATTGCGGCCCGTCGTCGTCGTCGTCATCGCTGCCGCCGTCGGAGCCACCGCACGCAGGCGCACCGGCAGCGAGCAGAGCGATCAGCCCAGCGATCGTCGCGCGTCGTCCCAGCATTCCCCGAGGGTAGCACCACACGGCGGCGGTGGCGGACTGCCGGGTCTCGCAAGGCTCTGCTCGGCCGAGGGGCAGGTGCGCGGAGACCCCGCGGAGGTGGGGTCAGGCGACGAAGGCCCCGAGGTTTCTGTACCGGTCGTAGCGGTGCTGGCGCAATTGGTCCGGGGAGAGCGGCAGCAAGGTCTTGAGACCGTCGTACAGAGCGGCGTCGAGAAAACGGGCGGCCTGGTCCGGGTCCCGATGCGCGCCTCCAGGCGGTTCGTCCACGATCTTGTCCACCACCCCGAACTCGAGCAGGTGCGGAGCCGTGACCTTGAGCCGCGCCGCGGCCTCAGCCGCCTTCTCAGCGCTCTTCCACAGGATGGCCGCGCAACCTTCCGGCGTGATCACCGAATAGTAGCTGTACTCGAGCACGACGGAGTAGTTGGCCACGCCCAACGCGAGCGCGCCACCCGATCCGCCCTCTCCGATGATGGCGGCGACGATCGGGACTCCCACCTTGGACATCACTTCGAGTGATGCTGCGATGGCTTCGCTCTGGCCGCGCTCTTCCGCTTCGATGCCTGGGAACGCGCCCGGGGTATCGATGATGGTGAAGATCGGCAACCCGAAATGATCAGCGAGCTCGTAGAGGCGAATGGCCTTCCGGTAGCCCTCCGGGTTTGGCATCCCGAAATTCCGCACCATGTTCTCCCGAGTGGTGCGTCCCTTCTGGTGACCCACGACGACCACGCTGCGGCCGCGGTAGCGAGCCACTCCGCCGACGAGTGCTGGATCGTCGGCGAAGCGTCGGTCCCCGTGCAACTCGATCCAGTCGTCGAAGATCCGGCCCAGGTAATCCAGGGTGTAGGGACGGTCGGGGTGACGCGACAGCTGCACCTTCTGATGAGGGGTCAGCGCTTGGAACAGCTCTCGAGCAAGGCGCGCGGCCTTCTCCTCGAGGCGGTTCAGCTCGGGCTCGAACCGGGGATCTCGCAGGGCGAGCTCTCGCAGCTCGTGCACACGAGTCACCAGCTCGAAGACCGGCTTTTCGAACGGGAGTACGTACCCCATGGGGGCCCAACCATAGCGAGAACCCGTCCCGAGTCGAGCGCTCAATCATGACGCGAGCCTACGCCGCACTGCGTAACGATCGACGCGACCCCACCTCCGGGCGCGGGACGGGATCAGGTTTGAGCGCCGTTCACCGCTGCAGAGGTGCGACCACCTGGACTCCTGGCCGAGGCCGCTTGATGTCGAACACGCGGAAGGGCTTTTCCTTACCCTTGAGACGCGCGGGAGGCAGCTCTTCGTACTCGAACTTGTTGTCCAGGCGGTTCAGCGTCTCCTCGCTGACGAGCAATTGCCCGGGGGCCGCAATGCCACACAACCGAGCACTCGTGTTCGCGGTGTCGCCGATCACGGTGTAGGAGAGGGCTTTCGAGCTGCCGATGTACCCGGCAACCACGGGCCCGGTGTGAATGCCGATGCCCACTGCGAGCGGAGGATGGTTGTGGTCGGCACGTGCACGATTGAACTGCCCGAGGACCTCGAGTTGCTCGATCGCACAGCCCACTGAGCGCAGCGGATCGTCGGACTGTTGAACGGGTGCTCCCCACAGCGCCATGATCCCGTCCCCCATGAACTTGTCGAGCGTCCCCTCCCACTTGAACAGCGTCTCGACCATCTGCTCGAAGTAGTCGTTGAGCATCTCGACGATGCCTTCCGGTTGGGCCCCCTCGCTCATGCGAGTGAATCCCCGGATGTCGGAGTTGAAGATGGTGCACTCGGGGACCAACGCGCCGCCCTTCTCAATCTGCAACTCGCCGGACACCACGCGCTCTGCCACGTTGGGCGAGAGCAAACGACTGAATCGTTCGCGGGTGACGATCTCCTGTTCGATCTTCTTGCCGAGGATGTTGATCTCGATGAACATAGCCGCCTGCGCGGCGATGGCCGTGACGATCTCCATGTCCTTCTGCTGAAACTGGGCCAGAGTCTCACTGTCCAACCAGAGAACCCCGAGGATCTCATCGTTGTGTAGCAGCGGCGCGACGATCGCGGAGCTGATGCGATTCAGAATCATGCTCTTGCCCTTGGACGCAGCGAAATCCATGGCTGCGTCGTGCGTCAGGACGGTGGCTTGCTCCTTGATCACATGATTCATGATGGTGGACGAAACACTGATGGGGGCATCTGTCCCGTCCCGCCGCAAGCTTGCCCCGGGCAGCAGTTCACCGCCGGTGCTGGTCAGGAAGATGACGCCCCGGTCCGCTCGCACGAATTTGAAGATCGTCAGTAGAATCTTGTTCAGCAGGGAAGAGAGATCCCGCTCCAGCGCGATTTCGCGCGAGAGCTCGTGCGATAGGCGGAGCCGCTCGTAGTCGGCCGCCAGCTGTTGCGGGTTGCTGGCGACTTGATCGTGCGGCAGAAACCCCTTCTGTATCGCTGCGATCTGCGTCCCGATGGACCTCGCCTGATCGCTCACATCGACGCGTGTGGCGTTCAGCGGCGGAAGCACGGCGGCGGGTGCTGCTCCCACGCCGGGTGGGGCTCCGGGAACGGCGCCCACGACGGGATGCACGCCCATGGGCGCCATTGCGCCACCCCCCGGGGCGGGACCGCCCTGCGCGGGCAGAGGCACGGTGCCACCCGAAGCGCGCGTCGTGGCGGGCAGCGAGCTGAAGGGTTGAGAGCCGGGGGTGGCTGCAGACTGGAATCCTTCGCGGGGCGGTGCCGGAGCCGCCTGCCAGTTCTGAGCTGCAGCCGGACCCGGCGTTGCCCCGACTCCCGCGCCGTCTTCGAATCGAGCACGCGTCGTTCCCAGCGCGATCTCGTCGTTGTGTCGGAGCTGCTGCTCGCCGTTCACCCGCTCGCTGTTGATGTACGTCCCGTTCAGGCTTCCCAGATCCCTGAGGACGAAGAAGTTGCCGCGCTTCTCGATGATGCAGTGTTCTTTGGAGACAATCTTGTCGAGCAGCTGGATCGTGTTGCCGGGATGACGCCCGAGCGAGTTGTGGGCACGAAGCTCCACGACCTGCTGGCCTTCTGGTGTAGCGAGCAAAAGACGCGCCATCGGAGGTATCGAGGCTACCGTCCGCTCAGGAATCCGACAAGCGGGAGCGACACACACCGCTCCGCTCCTGCCTTTCCGTGCGCTTGCAGCCGGGCGGTGGGCGTGGTGCCGCGCGCTTGCCAAGCAGCCGGAACCTGCCGATCCGGGCCGCAGCTCGGTCTTCACCGGCCTGCACGTAGGGGCGACTCTTCATGTATCGTGCACGGTGTGACAAGCGAGTACATCCTGGCGATCGATCAAGGAACCACCGGAACCACGGCACTAGTCATGGGTGTTGACGGTAGGTTTCACGGACGCGCTACCCGAGAATTTCCACAGCACTTTCCGGAACCTGGGTGGGTGGAACACGAGCCCGATGAGATTTGGGACAGTGTGGTGGGGGCGATCGGAGACGCCATCACTGCCGCGGGTGTGGCGGGGGCGGACGTCGCCGCCATCGGCATCACCAATCAGCGGGAGACGGCGCTACTGTGGGATCGCGGAACCGGCCGTCCGGTTCGCCGCGCGATTGTCTGGCAGGATCGCCGCACGGCAGGCCTGTGTGCTCGGCTCAAGGACCAAGGGCACGAGCCTCGAGTGCGGGAGGTAACCGGCCTGGTCATCGATCCGTACTTCTCGGGCACCAAGGTCACCTGGATGCTCGAAGAGGACCTCGACCGACGTGCCGCCGCCGAACGAGGCGAGCTCGCCTTCGGTACGGTGGATTCGTATCTGGTGTGGCAGCTGGCGGGGGGTGCCAAGCGCGGCGCGCCACACGTTACGGACGTGACCAACGCATCCCGAACGTTGCTGATGAATCTCCACACGCTGGAATGGGACGCGGGCATGGCCGAGTTGCTCGGTGTTCCGCACGCCCTGCTCCCGCGGATCGTTGCATCGTCCGGACCCATCGCGCGTACGCACGGTCTCGGTCCTCTACCGGACGGCATCCCGATCACGGGAATGGCTGGCGATCAGCACGCGGCCCTGTTCGGCCAGGCCTGCTTCTCGCGAGGCGAGGCCAAGTGCACGTACGGGACGGGTGCGTTCGTGCTCGTGAACACCGGGACGGTGCCGGTTCAGAGTCGCCACGGGCTGCTGGCGACCCTGGCTTGGCAGATTGGCGAGGAGGCGGTCTACGCACTCGAGGGCAGCTGTTTCATCGCGGGTGCGGCGGTGCAGTGGCTACGTGACGGGTTGGGTCTGATTGGCTCGGCCAGAGAGATCGAATCGCTGGCTCGCCAGGTCGACACGACGCAGGGGGTCGTCTTCGTTCCCGCACTCGCCGGCCTGGGTGCCCCCTACTGGGATCCCGAAGCTCGTGGGCTGATAGCGGGCATCACACGAGGGACGCGGGCAGCGCATCTGGCTCGGGCAACACTGGAGGCGATCGCCTTTCAAGTCGATGACCTGCTGTCTGCCATGGCGCAGGACCTCGACTTTGCACCGCAACGCCTGCGCGTCGATGGTGGTGCCGCCGCAAATGACCTGCTCATGCAAATGCAGAGCGACGTCTCGGACATCACGGTCGAGCGGCCGAGTGAGCTCGAGTCGACGGCACGGGGTGCTGCCATGTTGGCCGGCCTTGGGGCGGGAATCTTCCACAACACCACCCATGCAGCGCAGATGATCAGGATTGATCGGACTTTCGTTGCCGGACTGGGCGTTCAGGAGAGAGAATCCAAGGTGAGCGCATGGCGTGACGCAGTGCGTCGCGCGCGGGGCCCGACACCCGGGACTTGAACTCCCGGCACTTATCTTCCGAGCCTCGGGGTAAAAGCGGCGTTTCACTCAGAGGAATCATGGCTGACGCGGACATGGACAGCTCTCGGGAAAAGGGAGCCGAGCGGGACGTCCCCGTGGATTGGGAAGCGCTCGAAGACGCGTTCGAGAACAACGCCCCGGAGGTACACAGCTACCTGCACCTGCCGACCGGTGAGGTGCTGCGCGTCGTGGATGGCATTGCCGATCCGGAGATGCACTCGCGCATCGCGTCTGACACCGACTACATGCGGGTGGAGCCCGTCAGTTCGCGTGAGCAGTATCGATGGATGGAACGGTTCATCCCGATGGTGGAAGACCCCGAGCTCAGAGGGCGCCTCTCGGGCGCCATTGACGGCAAAGGGGCATTTCGTCGCTTCAAGGATGTCCTGATGTCCTACGGGCCGGAGCGCGAGCGCTGGTTTGCCTTCAGGAGTGAGCGGTTGCGGGTCTTCATGGAGGCTTGGCTCAGCGCCCACGCTTTGCGCGCGGTGCCTCGTGTGGGTTGGGCCCCGGAACGTGAGGGTCGCGCCCAGGAGCAGTTGCCGATCTCCCAAGACCAGCTCAGTGGTCGCCGTTCACGCAGTGCGGACGCGCTGCGGCGGCAGTTGCGCGAAGTGGCGGAGAACCTCGGAGCTCGAGATCTGGAGAAGGTCCTCGCCTTCGCAGAGTTCGTCAAGGCGCGTCGCGCCGCCAAGAGCTTCGCCCATCGACACGATGCATCAGCGAGCGAAGGTGGTGATGCGGCGGCGGAATCGTCGAGTGACTCGGACGAGGAAGCTGGAGCCAACGACGACAATCCATCCTCCTCGCGGCCACGCTCGGCCGCTCACTGAATGTCGCACTGGTTCACGCGCTGGGTGGGGGTCCTCGGCCTGTTGGTGGCCAGTCAAGCCTTCGGCTCTGCGCTGGCCAGTCCGGTGACGGTGGACCGAGCGGTCGTTCGCTTCACGGCGCCGGAGACCGGAGGGGTCCGAGCCCCGCGTTTCGTTCTCGAACGAGTCCTTGCGTTCGAGACGCGCCTAGTGGCGTTGGCCGATCCCAGCTACCGGCCTGGACAAGGGCCCGTCTATCGCGAGAGCCACGTTCGCAGCGCGCTGGAGCGCCACATTGCCGAAACCCTGCTGGCCAGTCGCGGCATCGACCCCGAGCCGGCCCCCGAAGAGCTGACCCGTCAGACGCGAGCCGCACGCCTGGTGCTGCTCCAGAGTGTGGGAGGAGTGGAAGCGCTGAACGCAGCGGCCAAAGCGGAAGGTATCGGCGAGCGCGAGATCTTGCGCATCTTGCGGCGGCAGGCTCGAGCCAGTCTCTACCTGGACCGAATGGTCGCACCGATGCTCGAACCCAGCGACGCCGAGTTGCGCAGCATCCATCGCACCGTGCAGACGCCGTTTCGGGGTCGGCAGTTCTCCGAAGTCGCGGCCCAACTCCGACGCTGGTACGTGTCGAGACGACTGGCCATCGCGCTGCAGTCATTCTACCAGAACGCGCGTTCGCAGCTCTCAGTCACCATCCTCCAATGAGTGCGTCTCGGCATGTCGGCACCGGGCACAGGTGATTCGCGCAAGGTGGTCGTGGCAGCGCTGTTGGGCAATGCAGCAATTGCCACCGCCAAGTTCACGGCGGCCGCCATCTCGGGCAGCGCGACGATGCTGGCGGAAGCGGTTCACTCCCTGGCCGACACGGCCAACCAGGGTCTCTTGTTGGTGGGCATCCGGCTCTCGGGAAAACGCGACCCAGCTCGCTATCCCCTCGGGCGAGCCAAGGAGTCGTACTTCTGGGCGTTCATCGTCGCGCTCATGCTCTTCTTCGTGGGCGGCGTCTATGCAGTGTATGAAGGGTTGCACAAGCTCACCGCGGCGGCAGAGCCCCCGGAGTCGCCGGTCGTTCCCATCGCCGTACTGGTCGTGTCCCTGTGCTTCGAGGGCGGGAGCTTCACCGTGGCCATGCGCGAGTTCAACAAGCAGCGCGGCTCCCGGCCCCTGGTGCGCGCCATGTTCAGCGGGAAGGATCCGACCATTCCCCTGGTTCTGCTGGAGGACAGCGCCGCGTTGTTCGGGCTGATCATCGCGCTGCTGGCGGTGGGGCTGTCGTGGTGGTCAGAGAGCGTGATCCCCGACGCCATCGGTTCCATGTTGATCGGAGTCTTGCTCTGCACGGTGGGAGTGGCGTTGGGACGTGACACGCGTAGCCTGCTCATCGGCGAGGGCGTCACGCCAGAAGTCCGTGCCGAGTTGCTGGAACTGGCCAACGGCACCGAAGGTGTCGAGCGAGTGACCCAGTTACTCACCCTGCACCTGGGCCCCCAGACGGTATTGGCCGCTCTCAAGGTGAGATTCCGCCCGGGGATGCTGGTCGACGAGTCGGAGCAAGTCATTGACCAACTCGAGGAGCGAATTAGGAGCTGCCTGCCACAGATGAAGCGGATCTTTGTGGAGGCGGACGGCGATTTCGCTGATTCGGTTCCCCCTGCGGACACCGGGTGAGTCCCGAGTGCACCGAACCGCGTTCGGCGTGCGACGGGGTCACGGCCACGCGCCCGGGGCACGTTCGGACGGTCGCGCAGGGCTCGTCTGCGGGCGGCGACCGAGGTAGCATGCACAAGGTGGCCGCCGCGTTGGGCCCTCCGTCGAGCCGACAGAACCACGGTCCACCTCCAGCAATCGAGTCCCGACCTCCCCGCCATGAAGTTACAGTCTTGGTCACATCTGCCGCGTGCAGCTCTTGCGTCGGGCCGCCCCCGGACTCTCGGCGTCCTGATCGAAGGACTGTGGGACGGCTACCACCGCACCCTGTTCGACTCCATCGCCCGCGCCGCACGCGAACACGGGGTCTCGGTCATCGCATTTGTCGGTGGACAGCTGCCATTCCCGCTCTTTGACTTGGCCGGAAAGCATAACGTCGATGGGTTGGTCGTGGTGGCGTCCACGGTCGCGCACCGGGTCGGTCCGGAAGGATTGGCTGAGTTCTGCGGCAGCAGATCACCGCTGCCCATGTGCACCATCGGCGTCACTGTCCCGGGGATTCCCGCTGTCATCGCGACGGGCAGCCATGGAGTGCAGGCGCTGGTGCAGCACCTGATTCAAGACCACGGTTGTCGAAGGCTGGCCTTCATCGCAGGTCTGGGCGAGGAAGGAAAGGAGCGGTCCGAGGCGTTTGCAGCCGCAGTCCGAGCGTCCGGTGCCGAGCTGCATCAAGACCTGGTGGTCCCCGGCCGATTCACCACCTTCAGCGGAGCAGACGCGATTCGCATACTGTTGGAGGAACGCCGCGTAGAATTCGATGCCGTCGTTGCAGCAGATGACGACATGGCGCTGGGCGCCATGAATGAGCTCGAAGCTCGTGGAGTAGTCGTGCCCGACGACGTGGCTGTAGTCGGGTTCGACGACATCTACCAAGCGCGCCACGCCGTGGTTCCGCTGACGACGGTGAGGCAGCCGATGCGAGAGCTCGGTCGTCGGGCGGTGGAGGTCGTGCTGCGCCAGTTGGCGGGTCATGGGCCGAGGTCGGTGGATCCCATCATCTGCCATCCGGTCAAGCGGCGTTCCTGTGGGTGCGTGGTGGAGACACCGTTCACTCGTCGGCCGGCGACGCCGCCCGAACCCGACGTCAGTGCCGAGGCGGCTCTCCTGGAGCGCAGAGAGCTGGTGCTCGCCGATATGCTGCGCGCCGGGCAAGGCGAGCTCGACGACATCGGCTACCACTGGGAGGAGAGACTGTTTGACGCCATCGTGGACGAGCTGCGAGGCGCGTCCGCCGCCCCGTTTCTGTCGGCGAACGAGGAGCTTGCGCGTCGGATAGTCCGCTCGTCGGGGGACGTCAGCATGTGGCAGAGCGTGCTGTCTGCGCTGCGCAGGCACGTGCTGGACTGCATCGGGGACGTCCAGAAGCTGCGGTCCGTGGCGGAAGATGGGTTTCACGATGCGTTTCTGGTGTCTGCCAACGTGCTGGGCAGAGAGGAGAGCCACCGCAGGGCCGATCTGGAACGGCTGCTGCGTTCCACTGTCAAGACCAGCAACGAGTTCGCAACGTCGTCCGATGCCACCGAATTTGGCCCGGTGCTCATGCGACACTTGATTGCTCTCGACCTGCCCAGCGCGTACGTGTCACTGATTGTCGATGCGGCGTCGGAGCGGGCCCGGCTCTTACTCGGCTACGACCGGCACCTCCCGGTTGAGCGAGTGCCCGAGGGGAGCACGTTTCGGGCGCGCGAGCTGGTTCCGGCGGGGATGCTGCCGACCGAGCGACAGACGGTGTATGTAGCGATGCCGATCTCTGCTGGGGCCGAGCTGCGCGGGTTCGTTCTGCTGGAATACGCGGGCGCCCGTTCGACCCTGTTCGAGGCCCTGGGCGCCCAAATCAGCGGGGTGCTGGTCGAGCAGTGACGACGGGCGGTGTCCGTCTCAGCCGCTGGGTCAATCGGACAGCCGCTGTGGATTTCGGGGCCGGGGATTGTCGCCGGTCGTCAGCCACTGGGCCGGGACGCTGGGACCGGACGCCGTGCAGGCGCGCGACGAGGCTTTCCATGGCCAGCGGTCTCAGTTGAGCTACGATGCTTGTCCCACGACCTGAGGAGCTGTCGGCGGACTCGCTTCCAGGAGCCCGAACAGGTGAGAGCCGATAAAAATCCGACAGTCCGCTCGTTGCATCCCCTCGAGTCCTGCTGCCGCCGACATGGCACTTGGCGTGTCTGTCTGACTGCGGTCGCTTTGGCGTTGGTGGGGTGCGACGGCACAGCCCCCAAGGGTCAGTCCTGCCTGCCCGGACAGGTATGGGAGGACGACGAGTGCGTCGACCCACCGGAGCCGGATATCGCGGTCAACTCCGTCGGCTTCACACCGGAAGCGATCAAGCGCGCCACGGTGCGGCGCGCTGGCGACGAGTTCACGGTACGGCGAGTGGACGACGACGAGGTCGTGTTCACCGGTACGCTTCTGGAACCGGCAGCCAGTGAAGACACGGGCGAAGAGGTCTGGCCGATCGACTTCACGGAGTTGACTGAACCGGGAGAGTACTACCTGAGCGTGGACGACCTGGAGCCCTCGGCACCGTTTCGCATTGGCGAGGATGCGCTCGACGATGCCTTGGCCGCGGCCATGCTCGGACTGTACGGGCAGCGATGCGGCACGGCGGTGAGCTTCGCCTTCAGCGGAACCGACTACGCGCACGGCGCCTGTCACCTCGACGACGCGCAGCTCAGCGAGCCGCACGGCGACATGGAGTCGAAGGAGATGATCGGCGGGTGGCACGACGCCGGCGACTACGGCAAGTACACCATCAACGGTGCCTTCGCCGTCGGCTACATGCTCAAGGCGTGGGAGCACTTCCCTGCCAATCTCTCGGACCGAGAGTTCGAGCTTCCCGAACGAGGTGGAGAGTTTCCCGACTTTCTCGACGAAGCGAAGTGGCAAATCGACTGGCTTCGCCGCATGCAGTTCGACGATGGGAGCGTATCCGACATCGTTTCAGCATTTCAGTTCCCCGGCACCATCATGCCGGAAGATGACCCGGGGCCTCGCAGCGCGGGGCCAGTCGGAAGCCAGGACGCTGCCGCGGTGGCAGCGGTGCTCGCGCAGGCAGCTCGGATCTATCAACCGTTTGACGCCGACTACGCTCAGGCCTGCCTGGACGCCGCCTGGTTGTCCTACGAGCATTTCTCTGCCAGCGACGAGGACATCCGCGCGGACCTGCGCAGCCACAGCTTCAACGTGGGCGACTACTCGCGAGGGCGCGGCTACCGCGAGTGGGCAACGGCCGAGCTGTGGGAAGCCACGGGCGACGCCGACGTCTTGGCCGATATCGAGCGCCTGTTGTTCGACGCGGAGGCGGGCGAAGTCGCGCAGCACCTGCGTCGGAACTGGGATTGGGCAGACGTACAGGCGCTGGGAATCTACACCTATCTGCTCTCCGAGCGCGAAGGACGCTCCCCCGAAATCGTCGACGCCGTCACTGCCGATCTGCTGGCGGTCGCGGATGAACTGGAGAGTGATGCCTCTGCGCATGGCTATGGCCGAGCTCTCCCCACGATGTACTACTGGGGGAGCAACGGAGTCCTGCTGCGCACGGGCATGACGTTGGAGGTGGCGTACCGACTCACGGGAGAGGAACGCTACCGGGCCGCAGAGCTCGCCAGCTTGGATTTTGTTCTGGGGCGCAACTACTTCGCGCGGTCCTTCGTCACCCGGGTGGGGCACGAGCCGCCCGCTTCGCCGCACCACCGACCCTCCCAGTCCGATCGCGCGGCCATGGCTTGGCCGGGCCTGCTCATCGGGGGTCCCAACGAC
>CAZSVU010000228.1:13384-13756 GCA_964610275.1 uncultured Polyangiaceae bacterium
ATGACGGGGATTACGCCGTGGACCTTGCCGACCTCTGCTGCGACAGCCCGGATGACATCTCAGAGAGCGATTGCGAGTATCCTGCCTGCCCGGTCACGACAGGAGTGATCTCCGTAACATGCAGCTGCGGAGGCGGGCTCTGCTCCGACACGTGCAGCTACGCCTACGACGGCCGCGCCTGGGTGGACCGATCGGACAATTTCTTCACCAACGAGATTGCCATCAACTGGAATGCGGCGTTGATCTACGCGTTGGCGGCGTGGCCGTCGCCGGCAGAGTAGGGGTGCGGGACGAATCCTGCTGTGGCGCTTCGTGTTGGGCAGCAGCAAAGGTGGACGGAGATGAGGAAGGAAGCCCGCTAGCTTTGCTAGC
>CAZSVU010000229.1:0-13745 GCA_964610275.1 uncultured Polyangiaceae bacterium
CCCAGAACACTACAACGCCGGTGCTCGTTGAAGCGGACGGCAGCTTCAGTGTCACTGTTAATGCACAGATGATCGACACACTGGCCATCAGCATCACGGATCCGGTCCCGGGGTATGCGAGCGTCCCCGACGGCAACCTGTCGAACGGCACCACTGGCGGCGGTACCGATATCGGCTCGGCCATCACCGTGAGCTCCATGAGCGAC
The DNA here is from genome assembly GCA_964610275.1 of uncultured Polyangiaceae bacterium. Taxonomy (GTDB): domain Bacteria; phylum Myxococcota_A; class Polyangia; order Polyangiales; family Polyangiaceae; genus JAFGBI01. Next base: position 207 of record CAZSVU010000229.1, read on the forward strand.
CTGCAGAGCGCGACCAGCGGCACCGGGTCGGCAATCATCCTGGTGCAACCTGGGAACTACTCCGGAACGCTGCGCCCGGGATCCAACAAGACGATCATTGGGACCGGCCCTGGCGTGACCATCACCGGCAACATCAGCTTGAGCGGAAGTGGCTGCAGCAACGTCATCATGCGCAACGTTGCCGTGCGCGGCAATCCCTGCAGCAGTTACGACGAGTGCCGGGCCGGAGCCGACGCGGTGTACATGGGCAACGGCGCCCATCACATCTGGCTGGATCACTTCGACATTGCCGACGGCCAGGACGGCAATTGCGACTACACGCAAGGGGGCGACTTCGTCACGGTTTCCTGGAGCCACTTCCACTACACGTACGCCAAGGAGCACCGCTTCTCGAACCTGATCGCCGGCAGCGATGACGAGCCGAACAGCGTGGGCAAGCTGAAGATCACCTACATGGACTGCCATTGGGGTGAACGCGTGGATCAACGCCAACCTCGCGGACGCTTTGGCAACGTTCACATGCTCAACAACTATCACAACACCGGGGGTAGCGCGATCCATGGGGTCGGCTACGATATGGCTCTCATCGCCGAGAACTGCGTCTACGATGAGAACCGATCGATCTGGACGGACATGGGGGCCTACAGAGGCTATGAGGGGCGCGGCAACATCGGCACTGCCAGCAACATGAACGCGTCTGCCGGCAGCACGTTCACCATTCCCTACGGCTACACGGCCATGCCCGCAGACCAGGTCGTGGACGCCGTCACCTCGCCCAATTGTGGAGCCGGCAACACCTGTACCTTGGAGTAAGGTGGTTTCTCTGCATCGGCGTGACCCCGCGGTTCTCAGTCGACTCGACTGCACCTTCTAACCTCGGACCAGGGATCGCCGAACCCGCCGACGACCGTGGCTCGGTGCGGCGCGTCCGGAGCGGGGTGGTGCGTCGACCTCAGCCACCCCTGGCCTGCTGGTCGGCGACGGGATCGCGGGTTGGTGTTGCGTCGACCGAGCGGTGCATCGCGAACCGATCCACTCAATGGTGCCCACCCGTCGAAACCTCAATGATTTCGAGCTGAACGAGTCCAGAAACGAAGGTCGGGTCCTCATGCCGATGCATGCTTGAGAGCAGCAGAAGTGTGATGTTGTGCTAACACTGTCCGAGGAGGCTTGGCTTTTTGGATTGGCAGCACAGTCCCGCGCTGCGGATTGAGCCAGACGCGATCATCGCCGTCCTCGTCGCGGAGGATCCAGGTGGGCCCTTCCGATCCGAGCTGGAGCAGTTCAGCCGAGGCCGCGCGGCGCGCATTGCGAGGTAACCATGAAACGAGCTGGCAGGATTTTCGCGGTGAGCAGTCTGCTCACCCTGGGCATTATCGTTGGCTGTTCGGGAGACGACGGGAGCGGCTCGGATGGCGCGGGTGGTGCCGACGGCAGCGGCACTGGCGATACCGGCGGCAGTGGGAGTGACTTTCGCGACGTCGACGGCGATGGAGTGCTCGATCCGCTCACGCCCCAGGATTTCGACGAAGCCGGCGTCCCCATCACCCAGGAAGAAATCGAAGAACTGCGCGGCGAAGCGTGCTCGGGGTGGGCGGCCGAGCCCGAGCCGCTGCCCACCATGCTCATGTTCGTGGTCGATATCAGCGGATCGATGACCATCGAGTCCGACACGAGCGGCGGGCGCAGCAAGTGGGAGGTTACCGAAGAGGCGCTGCGTGAAGCCATCGACTCGCTGCCGCCCACGACCCCGGTGGGGATCCTCTACTATCCGACTATCGCCACCGATTCCAATCCGGACGGACCGGCACGCGACGCCGAGTTCTGCATGGACGTCGACAACTACGTGCCGGTCGCCCCGCTCGGCGACGCCGGCTCCGAGCAGCGTCAGGCCATCGAGGACTCGCTCGACCGGACCGAGCCGGATCGGGGCTCGGGAACTCCCACGCACAACGCGTTGATCGAGGCGCTCGCGGAGCTGGAGCGGACCGACTATCAGGGCAACCAGAACATCGTGCTGATCACCGATGGGCAGCCGACCTTCTCCCTGGGCTGTATCGGAACGGGGATGGTCTCAGATCCCGTGGATCCGAGTCCCATCGTCGACGAGATTGCCGACGCCGAAGCCCGGGGGATCACCACCTTCTTGATCGGATCGCCTGGCAGCGAGGAGACCGAATCGGTGGGTGAGGACGCCCGGCCGTGGCTCTCGGAGGCGGCCGAAGCTGGGAACTCGGCCCAACCGGGCTGCTCCCACGACGGAGATCCGTACTACTGCCACTTCGACATGGTGGATGAGCCCGATTTCGGCGAGGGGCTCAGCAACGCGCTCAGTTCCATCTTCGGCCAGATCCTGGCGTGCGACTACGTGCTGCCAGAACCTCCGACGGGCGAGAGTCTCGACACCGATGCCATCAACTTGGTGCTGTACCCCGATGGCGCCGATCCCATCCAAATCCTGCGAGCGCCGGATGGCAACTGTACGCAGGGCTGGTACTTCGACGAGGCGACCGAACAGGTCAGGTTCTGCGACGAGACCTGCGACCTGATTCAGTCCGACCCCCAGGCCGCGCTCGAGGTGCTACTCGGGTGCGAGTCGGACATCCTCTTGCCGGAGTAGAGCGCAGCCGGCACGGTTCGCGGCCGTACCGAGGAGCGGGCGAAGAAGTGACCACGGAATGAGCGCGCGCCCTTCTCACGGGATGCAGCAGGCACGACCGCACCGCGGGCTCGGTATGAATGCAGTCTGCACGGCCCACGGCCAGCACGCGCCCCGCAGCCGCGCAGTCCGTCGGGCCCACTCGGGTCCAAGTGAAGCCGTCTGGACTTCCTGATCGCTGAGCGTTCTACGGCGCGGGTCTGACCTCACATTCCTTGAGCGCTGCGTCCGAAGCGAGAAGTATCGCGTCGCCAGCAAGCTCGAACCAGTAGAGACCGAGATCGATCTCGCGGTACGCGCCGGTTGCTGCAGTGACGTCGTCACGTCTACCGGCGACTCGATTCGGCTCGGGTCCAACGCCATGCGCACGGTGACACGGTCGGGCGTTGCCGCCGTCCACCGAAGCTTGGCGTTTGGCAGCGGCACCACGAACTCTTGGACCAGGGTGGCCTGAGTTGGGTACAGACCGAGTTCCTCGGCGTGGACTGCACCCCTCGTACCGCAGACAGATTGCGTGTAGACTGGTCTGCCTGCGTGGAGGTGCTTCGGGAGGTGAGCGATGCGGGCGGTACCAGGGTCGGTGCAGAGCGGGGCCATGGGGCGGACGAAGGAGCGTGTTGCATGGGCCGCGGATTGACGGCAGCCCTGGGCTCACGGCGCGCCTGGTCGAGTGTGTTGGCGCTGGCGTGCGTGGCGGTGGCCTGTTCCAAAGGACGACCGCTGACTGCGGCGGGGCTCGAGCGGCCCCCCGAGGTGGAATGGCAGAAGTCCAAGCGGGAATCTCCCGTGCACATCGAACTGAGGCGTCTCGCCTACAAGCTGGAGAACGACGGCACCTACACGCGCACGTTGGAGCAGCGCTACCGCATTCTCCAGTACGGTGAGCGAGTTGGTCGCTGCAGGCGATTCGGACTTCGCCAAGGCGTCCAAGCTGTACGGCTGGTTGAAATCGCGGATTCGCTACGTCGGTATCGAATTCGGTGACTCGGGCGTCGTGCCCCATGCGCCCGACCAAACGGTGGCGCGGGCCTACGGCGACTGCAAAGACCAAGCGACACTGCTGGTTGGTCTGCTCAGGGCGACCGGACTGCCCGCGCACGTGGCGCTACTGCGGAGTGGGGCGCGCGAGGATGTCAACCGCAAGCTTCCGGCGATAAACGTGTTCGACCACGCAATCGTCGTAGTGCCGACCGAACGGCCCTTGTGGCTCGACCCCACCGCGGACCACGTGCGCCCTGGCGCCTTGCCGGTCGGAGACCAGGGGCGCCTGGCGCTGGTTGCGGCGCCCGACACCGAGGGGTTGGTGGTCACTCCACGTGCTACTCCGCAGACGAACACCTATCGAGAGCGTCGTCGTGTCCACCTCAGCCGTCACGGCCCGGCGCGTGTGGTGGAACACTCCGAAGGAAAGGGGTTTCTGGATACAGAGTTGCGTGACATTTTCGCCCGTCCTGCCGATACGGTGCAGAAGAACCTTCGAGAGTACGCCCAGCAGCACTACTACACCGAGCAAGTCGGCCAGCTCAAACACAGCGAGCCGGAAGACCTGCTCACGGCCTTCGAGGTGCAGCTGGAGGCCGCCCAGAGCAAGGTCGGTATCACCGATGTCTTGAGTGCTAGCGTGGAAGCCCGCGAAGGCGTTCTGATGTCCTGGCTGCCAGCCGTCCTGACCGATTCCGAGGAGGAGCGCAAGACCACCTTGGTGCTGCCGGCCCCGTACCAGGCCGAGTTGATCTGGGAGGTCCATCCGCCGCCTGGGTATGTGCCGGGAAAGCTGCCGGAAGCCATTGAGCTCGACCTCGGCCCGGCCGGGCTCGTCCGCCGTGTCACCACCGGCCAGGACGGAAGCATCCAAGTGCACAGCACCTTCACCACGGGCAAGGCCCGCTACTCCGCTCAAGACGTCAAGGCCTTCCGCGAGGCGTTGTGGCGATTCCACCAGCGCAACGTGCCGTACGTCGAATTCGACCATCCCGCAAAGAAGCTCCGCGACGCCGGGGATCCCAGAGCTGCCGTTGCGTTGGTCCGCCAGTAAATTGCCGCGAACCAGCGTGACGCAGCCGCCCGACTGCGCTTTGCGGAGCTGCTGCTCCCCTACGTGCGGGAGGCCGCCCACGAGCAGGCTCGTCGCGCCGCCGAGCTCGGTGCCGACGATGCGCTGGTCCAGAAGGCAGTCGCGGACCTGCTGGCTCAGAATGAGTTCGGCGGTGATCTGGCGAACGGATATGACCGCGCCGGATCGCTCGCTGCCTATCGTCGCGCTCACGAGCTCGACCCGGAGGACACGGAGTCACGCTTGCGCACCGCGGTCGTGCTCGAGCACGAGGAGAACGGCAATCGCTACACCAGCGGCGACCTGGACGAGGCCATCCAGATCTACGATTCCATACCGGAGAAGACCCTACGGGAGTTCTTTGACGGATCGTTTCGCAACAACGTCCTGTTTGCCCTCTACTGGGCGAGGCGCCACCAGGAGCTGGACCGACGGTTGACGCGCATGAGTCGGGAAGACCTGCCGGCCGATCTCGCCGTGATGAACGCCGCCGCACTGCGGGGTGCCGAGGGGGCGATCCGGGAGGCCGAGCGGCTTGCCCTGTCCGGGGCGGATCTCTCCAATGCGCTGCAAGCTGGCTCGGGCACGCTGTCGCAGCAGCGCAACTACGCAGAGGCTGCGAAACTGGTGGAAGCGGCGGTCACCGGCAGCAACGAAGCCTCCGAGCTTCAGTCGCGCGCCCGCCTCCTGCGCAAGCTGCGGAAAGTCGAGGTGTCCAGCTTGCCCGAGAGTTCCCCCGCCCAGGTGGTGACGAAGTTCATGGGCTTGCTCGTGTCCGGTACCGACGATGTCGCAGCGATCGCCAAAAAATACCTGTCCCGCCGGGCGTGGCACCAGGCGAGTGAGTCGTCGGTCAAGGCGGCTTTGGTGGGATTGAGGCAGGGCGCCAGATCCTCCACCGTCGGTCCCGCAATCCTGGGGGACTTCGCGGTGGGGGGACTGGAGGTCAAGGTGGAAGGCAGCGATCAGCTGGGGCACCGCGTGCTTGCCAAGCTCACCTACGGGGCACCGCGGCAGTTCCACGTCTACCTGGTCCGGGAAGGCGGCAAGTACAAGGTACGTGCGTTCGGCGAGCAGCGCGGCGAGTTGGGGGCCGAAGCCTTGCATGCAGCCCAGCAGGGGAATCACCGGCGGGCCCGGCAGTGGCTCGACTGGGCGCGCGAGTCCTATCGTGCCGCAGGCGGTGAGGACCCGCTTAGAGTGGCACCATTTGCTCGGCTGTACAGCCCCGGCAAGAAGGACGTGCTACTGGCGGCAGCAGCGCTCACCGCCGCGTCGCCTCATGCCGCCCGCGCCATACCGACGCTCGAGATGGCTCATGGCAAGACCAAGGACCCCGCGCAGAAGCGCATACTCGAGCATGCCTTGGCGCTCGGGCACGCGAACGCAGGCGACCAGCAGAAGCAGCTCCATTCTGCCCGCTCGCTGTCCCGTGACTTGCCGGAGTCCAGAGTGGCCCGAGACCTCGTGCTCGGGGCGCTGTGGGAACTGAAGCGATACTCGGACTACGTTCGCGAGTTGCAGCAGATCCTCCCGCGGGCGGACGAAGGCGAGAAGCCCGACCTGTTGCGGCGGCTGGCCTCGGCACGAATCGCGCAGCGGAGGTTCCAGGCTGCGCGTAAGATCAATCGAGATCTCATTCAGAGCGGGAAGGCCAACGTTCACGTCTACAGCAATCAGGCGTGGCTGGGCTTGTTCATTGGTGTCCAAGCCGAAGACCTCGACCATGCGCTGAAAGCGGTACAGATGAAGCGGAGCGCGTCGTCCCTACACACCCTCGCCTGCGTCTACGCCGACCTGGGCCGGATTGACGAGGCCCGTCGGACGCTGAAGCAACTCATGGACTACCGCAAGGACCACGTTCTGATTCCCGTCGACTGGTACATCGTCGGGCGCATGGTCGAGCAGCTGGCTCTCCCCCAGGTCGCCCGCGACGCGTACGGCAAAGTGAAGAAGCCCGAGTCGCCGTGGCCCACGTCGACCTACGCTCTGGCTCAGTCTCGCCTGAAGGCGCTACGCTAGATCAGCGAGCCCGATTCTCGTGCCGGTCATCGGCGTGCCCTCCAGGTGAGGGCTCCGAAGACCGGGCTGCTAGCCAGCCCAACCAGGCAGTGAGGGCACGAGCAGTCGACACCTGGGCCGTTCCACGAGGAGTCGGCACCTTGCAGACTGGTCTCGCTACCGCGGCGCTTCCTTGACCAGTGGCCGGCAGGGACCGGGCGCCGCTGCGTTCTGCAGTGGGACAAACAAGCCCATGGTACGCCCCGACGCATCCTCCTCCCGGATGGTGGTGACGACCGTGGAGAACGACGCTGACTGATCCCCGATGGCATGCTCGATTAGATACTTGTGCCCTGGCGCTACGCTGATGTGGATGTCGACGGGTGTGGTCCAGAGCCGCAGTTCGACTTCTATCCGCTGCATCACGATCTCAGTGCGGCCGGTGCGGATGATGTGACAGCCCGCCGCGACCGCCACGGGCTTGCTCGTGTTGGGCGCGCGCTTGCCGTCGATGAGCTGCACCGGCCCGTGGAGCATGGCGACTCCGGTCGATGACGAGGAAGATTCTCCATTGGCCCCTGAGGAGCTGGATGCATTCTCGGTCGACGCGGCTTCGGGCTCCGGAGGTGGGGGGATGCAGGCCGCTGGGGCCAGCGGAACCGCCAGAGCCGTGGCCAACCGGTACCGCCACCCTCGCCAGCCCGCCCGTGTCACCTTGCCCTCCCGGTGTGTAGATCCCACATCCCACTGAGATCATACTCGGCACACGGGGGCGGAACCAGGACCGCGAGCGATCGACCGCTGGTCTTGCCGTGCAAATCGAGCTTTTCGTCGGCGGAGGGACAGCCTCCCCTTCAGCGGACCAGCATGTGGTACGCGACGCAGGCTCGCACCATCATGGACTCCAGCTGAGAGTCCCGACGTCCAGAGCGACCTCGTAATAGCCGTGCGCATCCCAAGGGAGCGACACCCCTCCCTGACTCAGGGTTCCGCCGTCCACCGTCACCCGCAATACCTTGCCGGGCGGGAAATGGTCCGGCAAGGTCCAGGTCCAGGTGTTCTCGCTCGGCTCCAGTTCCTCGAGCATTTGCTGCGCCCGAACGTAGGCGCCGACTTCGGACATGGTGTCCATCCACACGTCTTCGAACGACGTGGCATGGGTGACGCTGGCCGTGATGTCCGCGATCTCCACCCCCGCGTACCAGTCGTCCGTGGTCGGGCGGATCGAATGAAACATGAAGATGGCCCAGCGTCCCTGCGATCGGGCGCTGTCGATCGAGGCGTTGAAGTCCGCTGCAGTCTGGTCGGCGGCGACCGCGACGACCGGCAGGTTGTACCAGTTGGCCACGCCGGACGCGGCTACCATTCCGCTCCCCACGCCGCGCCCGAGCAAGAACCGCGACTCGGCGTACGTGTTCCAGGCTGTATCTCCGAACGGAGAAGCAAAGGAATAGACCGCCGCCACGCCGAAGTGGTCGACGATGTAGGTGGTTGCCTGGTCGATTTCGTCTTCCGCGGTGCCCACTGGCGTGCAGTCACTGAGGTTCGCGTGGCAATGGCTCCAGGTGTGGTTGCCGATCTCACTTCCGGCAGCTGCCACCGCGGTCCAGGTCGCATCGAAACCCGACTGCCAATTGCTCGACGGGTTGGCGAAGAACGTCATGGGCACGCCGGTCGCCTCGAGCTCGGGCCAGTGCTCGGCCTGTGAGGGCTGTGTATCGTCAAACGTGTACGAGACAGCAGCGCTGAATCCAGCCCAGGGCAACACTCTGAGGTTGGGGGTGGTGACGGTGTCGGTCGGCTCTGGCACGTCGCTCGTGGGTGGGGCCGGAGGGGGCTCGAGAGCGCCCACCACTCTGCCCCCGGTACCGCTGCTCGTCTCTCCCGCCGCGCCGCCTGCCGACTCGCCTCCGGAGCCACCCTCGGGCTGTTCCGCTCCGGCGCCCCCTTGCCCCAAGCTGGGCGTGGCCTGGGAATCGTCCACGCACGCGCTCAGAGTGGCGGCGAGCAGTGAGGTGACACACGTCACCAGGCGAAGAACGCTGATCTTCATCGGACCGACCTCGCCCCCCGGCGTTGGAGGTGCTCCCCACTCGCGAGGCAACTTGCCATGCGCGAGCGGTCTGGTCTTCTCATTGCCGGCGCGGATTTTTGTCATTTCCGGCGACGGCGCGAGCGCGGACGAATTTGCCCGGAGTCGTCCCCCGCAGCGCCACGAACACGCGATGAAACTGCGCGTAGCTGCCGAATCCAGCGCGCAGCGCTGCGTCGAGCAGGTTGTCGCCCCGTTCATCGAGCAACGTGGTGAAGCGCTCGAGGCGCAGGCGGTTGCGGTATTCGACCAGCGACATTCCCATCTCCGCCTTGAACACGCGCGCCATCCGGCTCGAACTGAGCCGCAGTCTTGCGCCGAGCTCTTTGCTGGTCAGTGCCGGATCAGTCGCGAGCAGCTGCGCCGCTTTGACGACCGCCGGCGATCTCGGTACGACACGCGTGCCGGGCAGGGAGTGTCCGCGCCGTCGCGCCACGTCGAGCGCAGTACCCAGCAGCGAGCAGAGTACGGCTCCCTGCGCTTGCTTCGCGTTGTCGACTTGGGCGTCGGCCAGTCCGGCGTCGTTGAACATCATCCCGAGCATTTTCAATCCGGATCGGATTGGCGTGCAGCACACCCAACCGCGGCCCACGACCCGCGTTTCGGTCGGTAGGTGAACGACGAGCGGAGCGTTGTCGACCACCGTCCAGTAGACGCCGTCGCGCGCCGCGCGCTCGTAGTGTTCCCGGTCCCCCTGCCAGATCTCGAAGGTGATGAGATGCTCATCGACGGTGGCGCCCTCCAGATCCGTGCCCCACGTGCCGCGCATCAGACCGTGCGGCTCGTCCCGCAGAAAGATGGCAACGCGCGTGAACCCGATGCGTTCGCGCGCCATCTCTACCGCTCGCTTCAGGATGGCATCGGCATCGCCGTACGCAATCATCTCATCGAGCGCCGAGAGCAGCGACCCGAGCTCCGACGAAGTACACCCGGCCTGCTCCGTGGGTAGGGGAGCGTCGGGATCGAGAATACATGACCAATCGACGCTTCTTCGCTCCATGAAGGGTTCCAGCCTAGCATGTCTTCGGGGAGATCGACCGCAAGGGACCGGACCTGCGTGGGCTGTGGCTTCCTCGGAAGCCGAGCGGGATGGCAGGCGCGCGGTTTGGCTCCGGGCGGCCCCCGCAAATCTCACCGTTTCGCAAACACGCTGCCCGCCTGGCGTTCGGGGATCCGCTGCCAGGCGGCGTAGGCGCGGATGGCGCGGCGCCGAAGCTCGGTGGGCGAATCGTTTTCTCCCAGCCCCCGTAGCACGGCGTCGAGGACATAGCCCTCGGGCGCCATCAGCGTGCGCGTCATGACCAGCGGCATCGAGCCGGCGGAGGTCAGGGGACGGGTGAAGTAGCCTTCGGAATTGCAGGCGAGCACGAACGAAGGCACGGGCTGGGGTGGCCCCGGCGCGGCTGGCAGCCGGGGGGGGAAGGCGATGCCATCCATGAGTCGGTTGTGTCCAACGTAGCCCATGACGTGAACCCGGACGGTGCGCGACTTGCCCTCGTGTTGGAAGGAGATTTCGCCACCGCGGGTGGCCGTCTGCCAGAACCTCCGAACCGCGTCGTCGATACTCGCTCCGTGGATGGCCTCCAGCACCGCGATCTGCTCGACGGGTTCGGTGCGGCTCAGGCCCCAACGCGACGCCGGCACCTCGCGTCGGTAGACCGCGCGTTCTAGAACCACTCCGTCCCCGGAGCTCAACTCCACGCGCGACCAGACCGAGCGCTTGCGCTCGAAGAACCGACGCGCACCGAAGATGGCTCCCCAGTAGAGGTTGGTTGCTGGCTTGCCGGGTTGTCCTGCGAAACCGGCGCCACACCAGATCTGCTCGTTGCTGCAGAGCGGGACCACCACGCGGATGACCAAGGGGTGGCCGGATTGGATGTCTGCGACCACGCGCGGTGCCCCCTTCACCCACCCGGCCTGACCAGAGCGCGGCCGTTGTCCCTGGTCGGACCCCGTGGACGAAGAGGCCGGCTCGGCCCCTGCCGGTGCTGCCACGCCGAGCCACGCGGCTGTGCACAGGCCCAGGAACGTCGCCCACTTCGGTGGGTCCGGCGCCCTGCTCCCTGGCCCCGTGGGGCCGCGGGTTTCCGCACGCTGGGTGAGCTTTGACCGGGCAGGCATACCCTCGAGTCGGCCCTAGCCTGCGAAGTGTTACTCGGTCGGTGCGATCTGCTTGGTTTTTTTCGACCGGCCACTTTTCCGCGAGCGCGACAGCGATACGGGGTATGCATGGGGTGAGGCGGCTCCGAGTAGACCATGGTTCCCGCGGTAGCGATCGACGTTCCGCCGCAGACGGCCCAGGAAGTGAGGGCCAGCGTGGTGCGCAGCTGCAACGCAGCGCTCGGGCGTGGTCGCTGTGTCATCGGCCATCCGGAGCCCGACCAGCCGCTCGAATGGTACGCGGTGGTTCGTTGGGATCCCGGCTACCGACGCTTGCGCATCGAACTCCGGCGACGGAGCGTCGAGGGTGAGTTGGTGGAGTCGCGCGAGCTCGCCTTCACGGGGAGTGACGCAGCGGGCGACCGCTGGGCTTCGGCCGGGGTCGTGATCGCTGCACTGGTCGCCGCGCGGCAGCCGTCGGCAATTCGATACGATACCCCGATCGAGCCCGAGCAGGCAGCGCCAGACGAGGCACCCGTGCCAGAAGAGCTGCGCTGGACAGGTGGTCCTGTGTGGTCAGTGGAAGTCGGAGCACACACTGGTCCGGGTCTGGATAGCGGCCCGTACCGGTTCGGGCCCCAGGCGCGGATCGGCATTGCGCTGCGACCTCTGCCATTGCTGCTTACCGCCGCCACGCGGTACTCCATCCGAGCAGGAGATCCCAACATCTCATGGTGGTCGCAGTCGCTGGGTGTAGGTGCGCGTGTGGGAGGGTGGGACGGTTCACTCGCGGCCGAGCTGCGCAGTGAGCTCGTTTCGGAACGAATGGTGATCAGTGCGACTGACGAGCGCACGAGCAGTGAGGAGTCCGCGGTACGTGCGCGCTTTGGTGGTCGTCTGGGACTCGTCGGCCTGTGGCTGCTTGCGCCCCGCGTGTGGTTGACCGCGGCGGCGGAAGCCACCCTGCTGCGTCCAGAGGTGTCGGTGGAAGTGAGTGGGAGCACCTCCGGGTACGAGTCTGCCGTGCGCTGGGTCGCGGCGGGCGGGGTGCGTTATTCCTTCTGAAATTACTCCTGGCTGCACTGCATGACTTCACTGCCTGCCGGGCCGGGAACGAAACGACTACCTATTGGACCGGGTAGCATGCACTCTATACCGACGATGACCGAACGGCCGGCTCTCCGTGTGCTTCCCCGCGATCGCGGGGGTGCGGAGGTGCAGACCCTCCCTCCCGACGACGAGATCGTGGAAGGCATCGCGGCCGGGCACGAGTGGGCAGCGGACGCACTGTACGACCGCCTGCACCCCATCGTCGATCGGACCCTGCGGCGTGTCCTACACGAGCGTACCGTCGACTACGACGACCTCATTCAGACCACGTTCGAGCGCATCGTCCGCACCCTCGCGGAGCGTCGCTTCGTGGGCGCTTGCAGCCTGTCGACCTGGGCGTCGGCCATTGCGGGCCACGTCGGCATCGATGCCCTGCGGGCGACGATGCGGGATCGCCGCTTGTTCCACCGTCCGGATGCCGAAGCGACAGACATGATTGAGTTGCCCGAGCCCGAACGGCTGGAGCGGCGTCTCGAAGCACGCTCCGAGGTGGAACGTATTCAGCGAATCTTGGCTCGGATGAAGCCGGAGCAGGCCCGGACGCTCGTGCTGCACGACGTCCTCGGGCATGAGCTCTCGGAGATAGCGGTTCTGACGGGGGTGAGCGTGGCGGCGGCGCAGTCGCGTCTGGTCCGAGGCCGGAAGGAGCTGCTGCGACGTGCCCGCGCCCATTTGGCCAGGGAGGCACCATGAGTAGCGAAGCGCGTGAGGCCAGAGACTTCATCGCCCCGCTGCGCGAGCGCCCCGTGGCGGTCAGTAGCGACGAGCAGCAGCTCACACGCCGGGAACGTGTGCTCTTGCAGCTGCGCGCGCAGGTGCGAGACGTCCCTCAATTGCGTGTGCGCATGGCGAGGCGTCGTTGGCTGGCGGCGGCGGGTGCTCTCGCGGCGGCAGCGGGTGTCGCGCTGGCTGCGACGCAGTGGCCTGCCGGAAACGGTGCCTTCGAAGGCACGGTGGATGGCGCCATGTCGGTTTCGGCGCTGAGCGGTCGAGTCGTGCACGTGGTGGGCGGCAAGGAGCACCCGCTCTCCGCAGGGGCCGATCTCGGTAACGAGCCTCGAGGCGAGTTGCGCACCGCCAGCCAGGCGAATGTTTCGGTCGAGGCTGCGGCTGGGCTCCGCCTGGACCTGTTCGAGCGCTCGAACCTCGGGCTATCCGAGCTGGATGCCGGTGCGGTTTCGGGCAGCGTCCAGCTCTCCCGCGGGCAGGTTCGCTGCTCGGTGCCGACCTTGCCCACCGGTGAGCACTTCTCGGTGATTACGCCGGACGCCCGCGTGGTCGTGCACGGGACGGTTTTCAGCGTCGAGGTTCGTGGCGAGCCGGAGGGTGGCACCAGGACCTGCGTGCGGGTCACCGACGGTGTGGTGGTCGTCCATCGAGCGGCCGCCGTGGAGAGACTGGAAGCGGGGAACAGCTCGGGTTGCGAGCTGCCGCCGGTTGCCGCGGACGAGGTCGAGCCGACCCGGGAGAAGTTGGCGACGAAGGACGGCAAGGGTGCCCGGCCCACAAGCGCGGCGCGTGCGG
>CAZSVU010000230.1:0-13533 GCA_964610275.1 uncultured Polyangiaceae bacterium
CGCTCGCTCAGAACGAAATCGTAATCCGGCGTGGAAGGATTGGTGCCGAGCCCACAGGGATCGGTGTCACTCTCCTGCGATTGATCCATGTCCCAGGGGATCAGCGTGAACACGCCAGGGCTCGACTCGTAGACGTAGTAGTTGTCGCCTCCCCCGACGTAGTAGGAGAGGTTACCGAGAGCCACGTTGCCTGCCAGGTAGGTGAGCGCTCCCTCGATGTCCAAGACGGTGGGAAGCTCCTCGTCCGTCCCCTGATTGAGCACCTCGACGAAGTGCAGGAACGCTGCATGGGTGGTGCCGTCTACGCGTTCGTGATTGACCGCAGGGTAGTCCTCGATCTCTGGGCCGCGGTACTGCAGCGTGCCCGCAGGGAGCTCCGGCTTGTACAGGTCCCCCTCGGGATGTGCGGGGAAGTGATCCTCGACGAACTTCCCGCCCACCTGTTGCACCACGGTGTACAAGCCGAGCGCCTCCCCGTTGACGCTGACGTCGGCCCAGCCGGTTCTGGGCGCAGGGACGCCGTGGTCGCGCCAAGCGCCGTAAGAGAGGTACTCGCGTAGCTGACCGGGGTCGTTGGCGGCGTTGTGCAGGTTCAGCTTGACCTGACCAGCAAACTCCTGCTCTGCCACTATGCGGTCGAAATCGAGCTTGAGCGACGGCTGATAGGTGCCGTCGGGCGAGATCGCGAGGGTGCTCTTCGCACGGATCATGATTTCTCCGAGCCGCAGCCCGTCGTAGGTGAAGGTAGCGGGAACGTAGGTTGGGTCTACGGATCCTGTGCCAGCATCGTCGACCACCACGCTCCAGTCTGCCGCTGCGACGTCGAGGTCGATCGTGGCGACGCGGGACGTATCGAAGAGCTGGTCGCTCGTCACACCGCTGGCGGGATTGCCGCCAGCCCCACCACCGTTTCCGGCTGTTCCACCAGAGCCATCGACGGTCCCACCGCTGCCGTCAGGGTCGCCGACGGTGCCGGTGTCGCCATCCGAGCCACATGCCGTCAGTGCAGCGCTCAGGCTCACCAACACTGCCAAGAATCCGTGACGCATCCTGTTCTCCGGGGCTCGCGCGCAGAGGTCAACCGAGAGCCGATAGCATCGACTGCCCATTCACCAGCGCAGTCATCGTAGCAATAATGGCAGCAGCGGCGGAAGTGTCGACCAGTCGAGGCCCGCGACGATGGAGCGGGTCGTCCATCTTTCCCGAATTGCGCCCGGAGAGCACGTCCCCCTCGACTTCCGGTGCCAGAACCGCTGATCCGGACTGGTGAGCCGTCGAGGCCGATGGCAGAATAGGCGTTTGGGCAGAATTGGCGGACGGTGCCTGTCCGGCCAGCCTCCCGTCACTAGACGCACCAGGGCCTTGCGATGACGACTTCCACCAGACTTCGGGCACCCTGGGGGGCGCTCCTTGCCCACACGACGATCTGCGCGCTGCTGATCCTCGGGTGCGGTGAGAAGGACCAAAGCGAGAACGGATCGACCGCGGGCGCCATCGGGTCGGGTGGAGTGCCCTCCCCCTTCGCCGGAGGCTCGGGTGGGACGAGCACGGCGAGCGGTGGCAGCTCAGCGAGTGGGGGCGCCCTGCCGGGAGCCGGGGACAGTATCCCTGGAACCGGAGGGAGCAATCCGGGGGCCGGGGGCAGCACGCCGGGGGCCGGGGGCAGCACGCCTGGAGCCGGGGGCAGCACGGCATTGCCTCCCACGCGTGATGTCGAGCACACCTCGTCCGAGCTCGACTTCAGCGTGTTGCGCGGCGTCCACTCCGCACCTTTCGACCTCACCGTGACGCATCCTTCGGCAACCCAGGTCGCGTACACCCTGGACTGCAGCGACCCACGCACGTCGCCCTCGGCGCTCACCGCCAATCTGCCACTGTCGCTGCGCATCGACCCGGCCGACACCACGGATCGCTTTCTGGCGCCAGGGGTGGTGGTTCGCGCCGTGGCCCTGGGAGAGATCGATCCCCTCCCAGGAGCGGTGGTGACACACACTTATCTCTTCATCGATCGGGTGGTCGAGCTATCTCCGGACGGGGAGAACCCCGGTGGGAGCTGGCCGGACCCCAACGACTCGGATCCACGGGGAGGAGGCCAAAGCATCGACTACGGCATGGATCCCAACGTCACCGAGTCGGCCGACTACGCTGACCAGATCCTGCCAGCGTTGCTCGATATCCCGAGCATGTCACTCGTGGTCGACCTCCCGGACCTGTTCGATCCCCAGGACGGCATCTACGTCAACGCCCAGGAGCGTGGCGATCTCTGGGAGCGCCCCGGATCCATCGAGCTCATCAACCCGGACGGGTCCCGCGGGTTTCAGGCGAACACCGGCGTGCGTATCCGCGGGGGGTACAGCCGCGACGAGGACAACCCCAAGCACGCCTTTCGGCTCTTCTTCCGCGAGTCGTATGGCGCCGACAGCCTCTTCTTCCCGCTCTTCGAGGACGAAGGCCCGGAGCTCTACGAGCGCGTCGACCTGCGCACCAGCCAGAACTACTCGTGGAGCTTCATGGGCGAGACCTACAACACCATGAACCGGGACGTGTTCTCCCGGGACCTCCAACGGGCGCTCGGGCAGCCGTACACGCGCAGCCGCTACTATCACCTCTATCTGGACGGTGTCTACTGGGGGCTCTTCCAGACCCAGGAACGCTCCGAGGCGAACTTCGCGGAGACCTACTTCGGCGGTCTGGACGAGGACTACGACGTGGTGAAGGTCGCCACCGAGCTCGACTACACCATCGAAGCGACGGATGGCACGCTCGATGCCTGGCAGGACGTCTACGATCGCTGCCAAGCGGGGTTCGTCGCGGATGCCGACTACTACGCCTTGGAGGGCAGAGGCCCGGACGGCCAACGCGATCCCGCTCTCAGGGTGCTGGTCGATATCGACAACCTCATCGACTACATGCTCGTCGTCTTCTACACCGGCAACATCGACGGTCCGGTCAGCGCCTTCTTGGACAACCAGAGCCCCAACAACTTCTACGCCATCTCGAGTCGAATCAATCCGGAGCTCGGCTTCCGCTTCTTCGCCCACGACAACGAGCACACGCTGCTCCTGCACCAGACATCGGGTGGCGGGGGCCTGGAGGAGGACCGAGTCAACATCGGCGCACCCGACCAGGGCCGCAGCATGATGACCGTCGACGAGTTCGACAAGTTCCACCCCCAGTGGTTGCACCACCGTCTGGCGGAGAATGCGGCCTACCGGGCCCGCTTCGCGGCACGAGCCCAGCAGCTCCTCGAAGGCACTGGTGCGCTGACGCCGAGTGCGACCACGGCCCTGTTCCGGGCCCGCCGGGCCGAGATCGAGCTCCCTATCATTGCTGAGAGCGCACGCTGGGGAGATGCCCAGGTGGAGCCGCCCCGAACGAAGAACGACGACTGGATTCCGGCGGCGGACCGCATCGAGGAGGAGTTCTTCCCGGCGCGGACTCAGATTACCGTCCAGCAGCTTCAGACGGCGGGGCTGTACTAGCCCGCGTGCGAAGCTCGGGGGCTGGTACAGCCCGGCTTCCGTATCCAACCTCAGCTCGCGAGCTCTGCTCGCGGACTTCCATAGCCCACGGCGTCCCAATGCCGCCCCCACCCCGAGAAGCGCCACAGAAGGAGACAGTGGGGAACGCTTCGAGACGTGTCGGTGCGGGTCACCCGCTGAATCCCGTTGTGCCGCTTCTCGTCGGGCAGCAGCTAAGGCGAAGGGGATTTCTGAAGTGAGCTCCGCTCACTTCAGAAATCTGACTGCATCGCCTGCACGATCAGGCAGTGGTTGATGAGGTCCTGCTGCGAGGACACCTCGGTGGTGTAGTTCAAGCCGTAGGGCCAGAAGTGCATCGAGTCGGCGTGCAGAACATCGTCCGAGATGCCCGTGATCTCGCGCAACGCGGCGGTAGCGTTCTCACCGGTGAAGATGCCGTCCACGACCAACTCCCCGAACTGCCAGCTCCCCACTCCCACCACGTGAGCAATCTCGTGCATGGCCGTAATGTGGTTCATGGATGCGGTGGAACCGAACCGAATGGATCCGTTCACGTTGCCATCCGCAGTCGCCACACTGGGATTGTAGGTGACCCAGAGCTCACGGGAGAGATCCGTATAGCAATTGTAGTTGGCCACGGCCGTGTCCATGGCCTCGGTGATCAAGTCGTACGCGTTCTGTTCTTCAGGGGTGGGCTGAGCCGCCTGGTCGAGGGTGTACGTTGTCGTTCCGCTGCCGGGGCAGTCGTCCGGTGCCCCTCCGGCGCCACCTTGACCCGAGCCTGCTTCGCCGGCCTGGCCGGCTGCGCCCGCACTACCGCCGATCCCCTCGCCGCCGATCCACTCGCCGCCGATGCCCCAGCCGCCCGTGCCCGAGCCGCCCACACCCTCGCCGCCGGTGCCCCAGCCCCCGGTGCCACTGCCGCCGGCGGCGTCACCGCCAGTCCCCCAGCCGCCGGTGCCCAGGCCGCCCACGCCGGCGCCACCAGTGCCCAATCCGCCCGTGCCGGTACCGCCCACGCCCGTACCGCCGACGCCGCTACCGCCAACGCCCACTCCCCCGGTGCCGAGCCCACCGATCCCCGACCCGCCGACTCCCGAGCCACCGGTGCTCAACCCTCCCGTGCCGGTACCGCCGGTTGCGGCGCCGCCGATCCCGGTCCCCCCCGTTCCGATCAGCGGCCCGCCACCGATGGCACTCGCGCCACCGCTCTGCGCCCAAGCGCCACCGCTAGCCGCCACCGCCCCACCTTCTGCCGTCGTGCCCTCGGATCCGGATTCGGCACCACACGCAGCCGCCAGCGCCGCCGCCAACGGAAGCGCCACAGTCCACCTCGTCGCCATCACCAACCTCCGAATCTGGGACATCGCAGGATCGATTATCTGGCTGCTGGCCTCGGCAGCAAGGCGTTTCGTGAGCCCCCCCGGCGCGAAAGCTGGTGTGATCGCGCCGGGGGGCTCACGCATTACCCTTCGTGAGGACCAGCGCACTGGTCCCCGCAATACTCGACGACCATTTTCGTGCTGGGCAATCCGGCTTCAGCAGGGGCAGCAAGACATCATGCACGACCGCGGTGGACGAGCACCGCTCCTGCGTCGCGGGACCGGAGGCGCCACGGCGGGCCGATGGAGTCGACCACGCACAGTCATCGGCATTCCGATCGAATTGGATTTCTGTGCGCTGCTCTGAATTCGGTCGACACCCAGACCGAACTGGACACACCTCGCCATTGGATTCCAACCACTTCTCAATGGGGACCCACCAATGCCTCGATTGACCAGAATCGCGCTGGTGCTGCTCGGAGCGGCTCCGCTGAGCTGTGGTGATCCCGAGCCGAGCGAATCCGAAGCGGACGGCTCGTGCGGCATTCCGTGCGCAGCAGGGCAGAGTTGCGTCGACGGGAGCTGCGTCGGTGTCGGGAGAGGGATTTGACGATCCCGCAGTCGCTCCACCCAACCAGTACGCGATCCTGTCGGACGACGAGGCCCTGGACAACTACACTCGCCTGATCTGGCAGCGCGACGGGGACGCCACCGGTTTGGTGTCGTGGGAAGAGGCGACGAGTTACTGCGAGAATCTCTCGCTCGGCGGGTACACCACCTGGCGCCTGCCCACGGTACGAGAGCTCGCGACGCTCGTGGACGAAGCCGAGGTCGCACCCGCCATCAACGAGTCCGTGTTCCCGAACACCCACTACGGCGCACGGAGCAACAACTGGTATTGGGCTTCCCACCAGGCCAGGAACTCCTCGGCGGTCTGGGGGCTCAACTTCGACGACGGCTTCACCGGCTTCAATTCCGGATCCGCTGCCTGGAACACGTTTGGCCCCAGCTACACGAAGTGCGTGCGCGAGGAATGAGCGTGGGGGCCTGCGATTGCGACGCGGCGCAGCCTCTTGCCCGTTTCTCCCCTCGCAGCGTCAGGTGGCCGCACGGCGCCTGCTAACGATTATCGCGGGCGCCCCGGTCGTGCGCAGGGTCGGTACCGCCAGCGTACGCCCCCAAGCCTGGCAAGGTCGTGCCGAATCCGTTAGCCTCGCCCCGGGTTTGTCGCGTAACGGTAGCGGAGGTTGGCATGGCGAATGGGCGCGTGGGTTTGGCTCTGGTCGCGACCGTGGTGGCATTCGCCACCACGGCCGGATGTGGTGGTGACGAGAAGAGCAACTCGAGCTGTGAGCCGGGGTCGGAAGGCTGCGACTGCTACAACGACTTGACCTGTGACCTGGGACTGGCCTGCGTCGATGGCGTCTGCGAAGTCAGCTACGGACCCTCGGGCTACGGCGGCTATCCCATCGGCACAGGCGGCGTCGGCACGACCGGAGGGGCGAACGGACTCGGCGGCTTCTTCGGCGTCGGCGGGCTGGGGACCGGTGGCTTCGGCATGGGCGGTGCAGGAGTCGGAGGCGCCCCAGGTGCCGGCGGGACCGCGGCCGGTGGCGCACCAGCGAGCGGGGGCAGCCCGGGCGCAGGGGGCTCGGGCGTAACGACCGTCTGCACCGGATCGGAGACAGCGGCTACCGGTACCGATCCCCTGATCGACGACTTGGAAGACGGCGACAATGCCGCACCGGAGGTCGATGGGCGTCTGGGATATTGGTACACGTACAACGATGGTTCGTCGGACGCGAACCAGGAGCCCGTCGGCGATTTCGTCCCCACCAACGAGGGCTACAACTCGAGCTACTCGGCGTGGACGAGTGGTGACGCTGGCTTCACGGAGTGGGGGGCTGGACTGGGGATCAACCTGAACACCGTCGGCGACGATGGCTGCGCATACGACGCGTCGGTCTACGACGGCATCAGCCTGTGTGTGCGCGGGACCGGATCCGTCAGCCTGCGCGTCACCACCAACGCCACGGTGCCGACCACGCGCGGCGGTCAGTGCACTGAGAGCTGCGATGACCACTTCGCGGCGGACATCACCCTGAGTGACACCTGGGAATGCCGGCAAATCGCCTGGAGCGATCTGTCGCAGGAGGGCTGGGGGACCGACGCGACCTTCAACCCTGCCGAAATCATCGGCATCCAGCTGCAATTCGCGGCCAGCACCGCCTTCACTCTGTATGTCGATGATCTCGCCTTCTGGTCGAGCGGCAGCGGCTCCGGTGGCGCGGGTGGCGGTGGCGGAGCCTCGTCGGGTGGCGCCGTGGGCGTCGCCGGAAGCGCTGGAAGTGGCGGCATCCTGGCGGCCGGCGCCGGCGGCGTGGGCGTCGCCGGAAGCGCTGGCAGCCTGGTGGCTGGGGCCGGTGGCGCGAGCGTGGCGGGAAGCGCAGGAGCGGTCATCACCGCTGGTGCCGGTGGTGCGGCCGGCACCTCGGGCAGCGCTGGCGTGCCCGGAGGTGGTGCGGCCGGGGCGAGCGGCGGGGGAGCCGGCGGCGCCGCCGGTGGCGCGTGAGCGCTGCCAGACCGGACGATTCCTCCGAAACCCGAGCAGACGCTCTCGCGCCCGTTCTCCGCTCCGCTACGGTCGGCGCACTTGGCCACCTGTCGTGGCACATTCGGTGCACGGCTGGCGCCCCACCGAGATCAGCCGTGAACCCCCCGGACACGGACCAAGCCGCGATTTCGGATTGTTGCTGACCGGATAGGGCACTAGAAGCCTGCAGTGCCTGGCGGGGGAAGAACCGACGCACCCATGCTCCCTAGTCGTGACCTGATACTCGCACTGCTTCTGGTCTCGTGTTCTCGCACCGCTGACCCGAGTCGCGCTGAGGCGGAGCCGGTGACGCACCCGTCCGCCTCGGCCTCGACCCAGGCGCCTGCCCCCGCACCGGAAAAGCCAGCCCCCCAGCCGCCCTACAATGTTCTCTTTCTGATGATCGATGCCTGGCGCGCCGACATGCCCTGGGCCGGATACCCGCGAGACGTGGTGCCACGACTGAGCGCGTTCGCCAAGCGCTCCACGCTCTACCCACGCGGGTACGCGCTGTCGAGCTACACGGCCAAGTCGGTGGCGCCGATGCTGGCCGGCCTGTACGGCAGCGAGATGAAGCGCGACGGGTACTTCTTCACGCGGTGGACCGAAGACAACGTCTTCATCACCGAGCTGTTGTCGGCCAAAGGACACGCCACCCTGGCGGGCAACGGTCATGGCTACTTCCTTCCAGGCACTGGAATGAACCAGGGGTTCACCGACTACCGGTTGCTCCCCGGGACCTTCTTGGACACCAAGGGCGTCTTTGACGTTACCAGTGACCGCTTGAATGCCTTGGCCAAGGAAATGCTGTCCGTGCCGAAAAACGTCTCGCAGGACAAGGGCCACCGCTTCTTCGCCTACTTCCATTTCCTCGACCCGCACTTCGAGTACTACATGCACGACGGGCACCCGGATTGGGGCAAGACCGGTCGCGACCGCTACGACAACGAAGTCCACTACACGGACCACTGGGTGGGGGACCTGATCGACTGGGTCGAACACCAATCGTGGGCAAAACAGACGGCCATCATCGTGACCGGCGACCACGGAGAGGGCTTCGGCGAGCACAACCAGTACCGTCACGCCTATCAGGTTTGGGAATCGCTGGTGCGGGTTCCGCTCATCATCCACGTCCCGGGGGCGCCGCCCCGGCGCATCGACGTGCCGCGCAGCCACATCGATTTGGCGCCCACGATCGCTGAATTGATGGGGCTCGAGCCGCAGCCTAATTGGCGGGGCAAGAGCCTGGTGTCCGAGGTGTTCGGCGACGCCCCCAAGACACGTCCGGTGATCTCCGAGTTGCCGCGCTGCGACCTGATGGACCGCCGGCGCGCGCTGATCGACGGAGACTACAAGCTCATCTCGTTCGGGAACGACTGGACCTACCAGATGTACAAGGTGTCCGACGACTACCGGGAGGAGCGAGAGCTTTCCAAGGCCGAACCAGAACGCTTTGCCAGCATGAAGAAGCTCTACCTCGAGCTGTCTGCGAAGATCCCCAACGAGCCCGTGGTGGGCGGCGCACCACTGAAGGATGCCCCCCCGGGGCAGCGCTGGTAGCCCCGCCACTCTCCATTCCAGGCAGCCCACCGCTCGATGGCGTTCCGTCGGCCCCACCGGTCATTGCGGTGGCGCCCCGGCGGGCTGCAGCATCCCCACCCTGTCCGCTCAACTCGTCCAAGTCGTTGGCTCCTTCCCCATCCTCCGCGCCGCACCCTGCTGCCAGGGCGACAGCAACAGCCGGCAGAATGCCGAGGTATCCAGCCTGATTGAGCGAGCGGGCCATGTCCGACAGGACGGTCACGAGCACCGGCTCCGAGAATGGCCCCAGTCCCGCCACGCCGGCCGAGCCGGCCGTTCCGGACGTGCCCGCCGCTCCCCCGCCCTGGATCGGCGGCACCCAGCCCAGCTCATGGTCGTAGCGCGCGCATCCCGCGCTGCCCATCGAGCAGCCGCCGCCACAGACCAGAAGCGCTCCCAGATGCAGCGCACGCTGCCACGTCATGGCAAGCGAATCTCATCACGATCGTCGGGAGGTCGCCAGGCGAAAAGGCCTGGAACCGATTCGTTTGAGTCCGGTGATTGCCTGCGCGATCATCTCTCAGCTACTCTTGGTCTCATGGTTGCACCTGGCGTGTCCGGGCGCGCCCTGCACTGGGCCTGTGCGGCCGGATTTGTCCTCGTTCTGACTGAGTCGCACGTGGCGTCTGCGCAGCCCGTGCGGCTCACCTATTACGGCGGGCCGACTTGTCCTGATCGATCACGGCTGGAACACGAAGTGGCCGTCAGGAATCCCGCCGTACGTTGGACCGCCCAGGGTGGCGTTGCCCTCGACGCGGAGGTGCGGGTGACGACGACGCCTGCCGGTACCACCGGCTCACTGGTGATCCGTCCGCCCGGAAGTGCCGAGGTCACGCGTGAGATTCGAGGAAGAGACTGCGATGAGGTGCTCGAGGCCGTCGGGCTCATCATCGCGCTCAGCTCCACCGAGCGTGACCAGGCGCCCTCGACCCGAGACGAAGCGCCCCGTTCGCCTCCTCCTGCACCGAGCGCACCGTCGAAGACTCCCGAACCGCGCCGTTGGGCGTTCGGCGGCGGTGTTCAGGCGGTTGCCCTGATGGGCGTTGCCCCGAGTCCGATGCCAGGCGTCTCCGCATCCCTGGATCTCACCAGGGCTGGCGAAGGATTCTCGCCGTCGCTTCGCCTGGGGCTGCACGAGGCCATCCGCACCGGGCTCCAAGAACCGGAAGGCAACACCGCATTCCGCCTGGTGGCCGGAGCTGCCGAAGTCTGCCCGGCGGTTCTGGGCAGCGGGGAAAGCTGGCTCATCCGCCCGTGTGTGCACGGCACCTACGGGGTGCTGCGCGCCAGCGGATCGGCGGCAGGGAACGTCAGCACCGAACGGCACCCGTGGGCGACAGTGGGCGTTGCCCTGCGCCTGGAATGGGCGTGGTCCAAAATCGCGTCGGTCGAGCTTGCGGGCGGCCCTTCAGCCGCGCTGGTTCGGAGCCGTTTCTTGCTGGGAGAGCGCGTATTTCACGAGACTTCGCCAGTGGCGGGCTGGCTGGGACTGGGACTGGTCGTTCGGCTGGACTGAGGGATCAGGGAGCCTCCGGCCCACAAACCTGATCAGATGACCGCGCTCGTGCATTACTGGTCATGTTGTTTGGGCGCAGGCGCCGTGACCGTACGCGAGAGGACGCGATCGTCGCGCGAAAACTCCGCCTCCGGAGAATCTTCGAGGATTCCCATGCGCAGGCGTGGCGCGTGCTCAAGCGGCTCGGGGTCCCGGCAGAGCGCCTGGACGATGCTGTGCAGCAGGTCTTCCTGATTACGGCAGAACGACTCGACGACATCGTCCCCGGTCGCGAGCGAGCGTTCGTCTACGGAGTGGCGCTGCACCACGCGCGCAACGTGAGGCGGCGCGCCTGGCGCGAAGTGCTCGGCAGCGAGCCCGACCAATGCGCCACCGCCGCACCGAGCCCAGAGGTACTGGTCGACCAGAAGCAGTGCGCTGCGATCTGCAACCAGGTCTTGGAGGGGATGGATCCATCGTTGCGCGAAGTGTTCGTCCTGTTCGAGATCGAAGGGCTCAAGATGCACGAGATCGCGAACGTGGTAAGGATCCCGGCCGGCACCGTCGCCTCACGCTTGCGCCGCGCTCGACACGTCTTTCGAGCGCGCGTGGCGAACTGGGGCAGCCTGCCGCTGGTCGCGAAGGGGGGAGCATGAGCGAACCCACTCGCCTCCTGGACCTGGGTGCAACGCCCGTCGAACGGGCGCTGTTGGGAGCAGCGGTTGCCGAACGGCCCAGCCCCAGCCTCAGGCGACACGCCATCGCCGCGCTGGGGCTGCTGTACGTCGCGCCCGGCGCCGCGTCGGCGGCAACACGGGCAGCTGGAGGCATCACCGCGGAAGCATCCGGCAAGCTGATCGTGGCGCAGATCGCGAAGTGGTGCCTGGTGTTCGGACTGGGTGGCGGAGTCGTGACCGGTTGGCACGCATACTCGGACTCGAGTGATGTGACACCGACGACGCCAGGACCGGCGGATACCGAGGTACTGGCAGCAGCACCGCACCGCGATACGTCTACCGAGGGGTCCGCTCAGCGTGAGCGGCCCGCACCAGATGACCCCACCTCGAAGGAGGCTTCGCCAAGGTCGTCACAGACTCCCGCCCGAAAGCCGGCCCCACACCCCATCGCGACCAAGTCCCCGTCGCCCACGGAGAAGCGTGACCGGGCCGCAGCGCGATCCATTCGTGATCAGGTTGCGCTCCTGGATCGAGCTCGGCTGTCGCTGTCGCGGGGCGCAACGCAGCAAGCGCTGGCCACCTTGTCCACGTACCGGGCACGCTACCCGAAAGGCGTCCTCCGCGAAGAGGCCAGCGTGCTGCGCATCGAAGCCCTCCGCGCGGTGGGCGACCGTGAGCAGGAGCAGGCAGAGGTGCGACGTTTCGGCCGCAAGTTTCCCCGCAGCGCACACGCCGAGCGAGTCAGGTCCGGTCTGTAGGCGCCGCCGGCGCGGGGATTGGGTCGTTCGCGCGCTGGCTTCGACACGCCCCCGGCTGGCGCCCTGGCGTGCGACAGTCCTCCCGAACTGCCGGGGAGCCTCCTGGCACGTGGGGGGCGGGATGTCCGAAAACCCTGACAAACCGAAGATTTGAGGCGCAGGGCGGCCAGCATTTGCCCGGAAGCTGGCGGGTTCCAGGGTGTCGGCGTGGCCGCACGTCCGTGCCGGGACGCCCGACACCAGAGCGGCTCACATCAGAGGGTGTTGCCCTTCCCTCGCTGGTTTCATCGTCGTAGCATTGGCTTCCTACGAGCCTTGCTTGGCGGCGTGCCGGCTCCAGGAGGACTTATGAACACGACTAGATTCGCAGTGGCCACGGCTCTCATTGGATCGGCCACAGCACTGGCGTCCGGATGCAGCTCGGGCGGAGGTAGCTCGCTGCCACCGTGCAGCACCGGCGATGCCATGACCTGCACCTGTTCGGACGGGAGCTCGTCGACGCGATCCTGCCTTGCCCCGAATCAGTGGGGGGAGTGCGTATGCGCGGGGAGTGGCACTGGCGGCGATGGCGCGGGATTGGGCGGTGGAGCCGCGGTCGGCGGCGGTATGGGCCTCGGCGGTGACATGGGCCTGGGCGGCGGCGTGGGCCTGGGCGGCCAGGTGGGCTTGGGCGGCGCGCCCGTCGGCTTGGGCGGCGCGCCCGTCGGCTTGGGCGGCGCGCCCGTCGGCTTGGGCGGCGCGCCCGTCGGCTCGGGCGGGGTGGTCACCGGATCAGGGGGCTCGACAACAGGCTGCAGTGCAGAAGCCAACTACCCCAACTTGGTCAACGACACCGGCTGGATCGGATGCGACGCGGCCCTGACAGAAGACAACCCGAACGGCATTCAGGGCGCGTTCTACGTCTATGGCGACGACATCACGTGCGCTCCTCCCGCGGGCAACCCGTGCACGTCGGGTGAGTGCTGCCTGGACGGCGCCACCATCGTGGATGACGAGACGTACGCGTCCTGGGGCTGCGGCATCGGAATGGAGCTCAATTCCGACGGCGGGGAGCCATCGGTCAAGAGCCCCTACTCCGGCCCGTCCAGCTGCTTCGCCATCACGCTGAGCGGCACCTCCGGCGGGAACGCGGTCCGAATCGGGTTCACACAGTCGACCAGCCCCAACGTCTCTCCCTACGTCGAGGTCCCCGCCATCACCGGCAGTGCGACCCATGAGGTCTGCTTCAACGACGTTTCGTGCCCGACCTGGGCGGACGCGACCGAGTGCTCCGAGACCGGGCAGAACTACGACCTGCAGATCCAGGTCGTGGGCGCCGAGCGCGCCTCGACGTTCACTCTGTGCCTGACCAGCGTGATCCCGAGCTAGTTCCCGGCGCCAAACGGAGTCGGAAGCGGCGCAACGGTTTTGGGGTGGGGCCCCGCCACGCTTGCGTGGTGGGGCGGGGTCTTGGTCAAAGACCCCGGAATGACAACGCTAGTCGGCGAGAGCTCGGGCTGCGGAGGATGCGCGTGCACCCTCGACCCGACAGGGGCGCACGTCATCCGGAGCCCGTTTGGCGCCGGAAACGAGCTAGTTCGCGGCGCCAAATGACGCAATGGACGGAGGCTACCGCGGCCGCTGGG
>CAZSVU010000231.1:0-13528 GCA_964610275.1 uncultured Polyangiaceae bacterium
ACCATCCCATGTTTCGGCGCACGCTGGCGGCCGGCGAAACATGGATCAAGGATGATTCGGTGACTTCCCATCCACGCCATCTCCACCATCCGGCCATTCACGGGTGAGGGCTCTGCGCCGGCATTTCTGGTACACCTGGACTTCTACAACGAGGCAAGAGACATGACACGACAATCCGACCCCGTTCGCAGCTCCCGGACCAGAGGTCACCAGTTGCGGTGGTGGGATTCTCACCCGGGGTGGCTCGGGCTTCTCGCACTGCTCGTCGCTGGCGGAGGCTGCACGTCTGACGACCAGGAGAGCTCGGACGATGGCGCCCAGGCGTGCGCAGACGGCCAGCAGGAGTGCGGGGAGCGGTGTGTGGACGTTTCCACGGACGCCAGCAATTGTGGCGGGTGTGGTGTCATGTGCACCACGGGGCAGGTCTGCCAGACCGGACAGTGTCAGTGCCAGAACGGGCTGGTCGACTGCGCCGGCAGCTGCGTGAACCTCCAGTCGGATGGCAACCACTGTGGCGAATGTGAGCACGCATGCACCGCTGGGCTAGTGTGCTCTGCTGGAGCCTGCGGAGATTCCTGCGGCACGGGCGAGACCCCTTGCGGCACGAGCTGCGTGAATCTCGACATAGACCTTTCGCACTGCGGAACGTGCGACCAGGCCTGCGGCGGAGGCCAGACTTGCACGAGTGGAGTCTGCACGTGCGTCACCGCGGGCCAGATCGTCTGCAACGCCATCTGCACCGACCCGCTCACCGACGCCAGCAATTGCGGTGCGTGCGGTACGGTGTGCAGCGCTGGTGAGACTTGCGTCAGCGGTAGCTGCACCGCCTCAGGCACCGGTGGCGCAACCGGCAGTGGCGGAGCGCCGGCAGTGTCGTGCTCGACTCCACTCGCCGATCGGTTGACCGTGACGCCCATTCCCGTCAGTGGTGAGGTCAGCGTGGAAGGCGAAGGTTGGAGCGCGCCGCCGCTGCCCGTGATCCTCGCGACCTCACCCGATGGGCGAGCCAAAGTGGCGTGGACCGACGGCTCCAACGTCCACGTCACGCCGCTGGATGGCGCGGACCAGCGCGCGGGCGACGATGCCCTCGTCGAAGGCACCGAGGTCCGCGGGCTGGTCGCGCATGACGACGGATCGGCCGTGCTCGTGGTGCGAGGCGATGCCATGGTCTTCGTGCGCCTGAGCGAGGCGGGCGCCGTGCAATCGTCACTCACCCTGGTCGGCGAGAACTCACACACCACCGACGGTGACCGCTGGATTGATTCCTGGCCCCACCAGGGGCGCCTGGCATGGTCCGGAAGCCAGTACGCCGCCTACTTTGGACAGACCGGCAACCACGGATCGGCTGGCGATCATCAGGGCGACCACTACTCGTTCATCAGCGCAGACGGAGCGCTCGTGGACGGAGGTTGGGACTGGGGGTGCAGCCACAGCCTCGACGAGCGCCTGGCCCACAATGGCACCACCTTCGCGCCCATCTGCACGTCCGACACCTATCCCGGTGCCGGCATCTGGTTCAACAACCGCGTGGAGGTCAGCCCGGAGCCGTCCATCGACAACATGGGGAATGGCACGAAGCTCGGTGGGCTCGTTCCCGCTGCCGACGGCTTCTGGTTAAGCTTCACGAGCCCGGAGAACCGCGCGTCCTACGACGTGGTGATGCTCCACGTGGGCAACGACGGCAGCCCGTCCGGTCGCGTCACCCTCACCGACACTCCGAACGTCGACGAGGAGTACTCGCACCTGGCCGCGTACGGTAGCAATCTGCTCGCGGCCTGGAGCACGGGAACCGAGCTCGCCCTGGCAGTGGTGGACACGGCCGGCAGCGTGCTCGAGGGCCCGGTGGTGGTCGGGGCGCAGGCAGGAGGCCCCGACGACTTTGCGACCTACCCCGGCGGGGACGTCGGCTGGGCGTTTGCGTGGGGTAACCTGTCGAACCTCCAGATCATGCGCGTCGCCCGCTGCGAGTAGGGCGTTCCTGAGACCCCGTCCGCGCACTCGAGCCGCAGATGCAACCGGTGGCTCGTTGCCCGCGTTCCTGATGGCGCATTTCGTCCGGATCGAGACCGGCGCCTCGTCACAGCTTCAACGAGGCGTCCAATAGCTCGAGGAACGTGTTCGGTTGGAACGTCTGGGCTTCGCCGCTGAAGGTTGCTGGCAACGCCTGCGCCGGTACGGGCTTGCGGCGCACCACCTCGGGGCCAGCCTCGGCGGCTACGGGCTCTTCGGGAGTCACCTGCTGGCGATGTCGCTCCAGCTCGGCGCGCGCCTCGGGAGGTGGCACCAGGGCTTGGTCGAATCCTCCCGGCGCTTCCGAGGCGGGGATCGGCGCTTCGAGCGCATCCGGCGCCGGCGCCGGCGCCGGCTCCACCGGGGTCGCGAGCTCCAACTCTGGACCTTCGGCGACTTCGAGCTCGATGGTCCCGCCCAGCTGCTCGATCGTGGGGCCGGCAGGCGCCTCTGGCAGCTCGAGCTCGGTGGGTTCCTCGGCAGAGGCGTCAGCCGTCTCCAACGCTTCGGACGTGTGCGCCGTGTCGAGTGTCGCGGCGGGTGGCCCCGCGATCTGCCGTCCCGATTCCGGTGGAGGCGTCTTGAGTGGTACCGGCGGTTCCTCGGTCGAATCGAGTTCGATCTGCTCCGCTGCAGTCGCGAGTGCCTCGTCCATGCTGGCGGCTGCCGCGGTTGGACGCCGCGAGGAAACGGGGAGCTCCTCCTCCTCCTCTTCTTCGACGAAGTCCAGCCCGGTGGCGTCCGCGGACGCCGCCGCGACAGGCTCCAGCTCGAGTGCCGGCGCTTCGGGAGCAGCCTCAGCAGGCTCGAGCTCTTCATCGGGAGTGACGTCGAGGATGTCTTCGTCGAGCAGCTCGACGTCGAGCAGCTCGACGTCGAGCAGCTCGGGCTCACTCTCGGGGGCGCTATCGACGGCGTCGGACCAATCCTCGGCAACGGCGGTCGCGGAGCCGCCATTGGTCGGCACCGCGGCGACGGCCGGCGCAGGCTCCTCCACGACCGCAGCGATCGGCCGAGGAGCGCTCGCGTTTCTGCGCACGCGCTCCAGAAGCTCCTGCAGGCGACTGAGTTTGTCTTCGGGACTCATGCGCCACCTCGCTCTCCGGCCGCGGCGTGGAGCTCAGCCACCACCTGACCCCACGCTGTCCCGCTCGCCAGGGCCTCGCTGACAGCCTTCGCCGTCGCGGAGCTGACCATCAACATTCGCACGAGATCATCGTCCCGGTGCAATTTGACCGCGGTCGTGTCCCGCCCGAACACCCGCTGCAGGGCCCCTTCGAGCACTGCACCGAGAAGCGCGTCCCCGTCGCTTCCCACCGGGGAGCCCTCGAAGGTCATGACCAGGGCTTTGCCCCACCGCTCGACACCCAGGTTGCCCAGGCCCATCAAGGCGATCTCGCCGCCAAGGTGGTCGAGGAGGTTGTCGACCGAGGTCTGAGCAGCACCGTCCGCGAGCCGCTCGGCCACCCGGCGTCCGCATTCGGTGCCGAGCCGCCGGCCGAAGTTCGTTGCAGCCTCGCTGCCAGCATTCCGGCAGAGCTCCAGCAACAGGTCTGTGGGCACAAGAACGCGGCAACTGGCGCCATCTAGCGCGACTTGGCCGCGCCCGAGGTCGAACTGCACCGCCCTGGACGGGTCGAATTGCGGCTGAGCCATGAAAGCCTCACCCTCCAGGAAGGTCCGGAAGGTGTGTAAGTATAGGGCGCTCGTGCGCCAACATGTCAAATGCAGTGGGTTTTGGGAACGCTGCCCCGGACGGCGAGCGACCGTTCTGGCCGCTGCCGCGCTGTTGGGAGCGCCCTCCGTGGACGCCCAGCGCAAAGGCGGGGGTTCGGTGCTGCTGGGTGGAGCGCCCCCGACCCGGAAAGCCCCGGTGGCGCTGGATCCCTGGCTTCCCACGGGTGCGGCAGTATTTTCCGGGCCCAGCCGGCCAGAGGACACTCCCGAGCCGCCCGCCTGCTCGTGGTCGCGCCCAGTGTGCGTCCACGGCGCCGCGGGCGTGGGGCAGGACGCGGTCCTGGCGGCGCTCTCCGCGCTGGAAACCGCCTACGAAGCGCTCATTCTGACCCTCGGACTCCCCGCTCCCATCTCGGACTGGGGCCGTGGCGGCAGTGACGCCCTGGATCTGTACCTCGGGGCCAGCACCACGGCGCCGGTGGAGGTCGGACTGGACTCACCGGAGCCCACCAGCGTGGACCAGGCGAGCGGATTTTGCGTGGCGGGGCCGGATCCCCGCATGAGTTGGGGTCGGCTGGCGACGCTGTGTGTGGCAGAAACGATCGCACTGCGGTTGGACGCGAGCGCCAGCCCGCACGCGCGCCGAGGGTTTGCGGCCCATCTGTGGCGCATCGTTGGCCGTCCGGAGTCAGCCGACTGGAGGGCGCTGGACGACTTCCAGGCCCACCCAGAGCTGGCCGTGGCCAGACGCGATCGGACACCGAGCAGCGAGGGAGCGGGGCTACTGTTCGACTTCCTCGAAGAGCGACTCAGCGCCGCGTCACCCGGCCTGCTGACGACCAGTCTGTTCGCCCTCGCCGCCGGCAAGACCGGGCCAGGCTCCGCCCGCTGGGACAATGAGCCGGACGTGTTTGATGTGCTTCGCCAGTCGCTGGAGGAGAAGCCGCGACGGATGGCCGATCTCTTGGGGGACTTCAGCGTGGCACGAGCGTTTGCCGGCGACCGCGACGATGGCACCCATCTACCCACACTCGGGTGGGCTGGCAGTTTCGCGCGCGCTCGATTCGACTGGGTGATTCGACTTTCGTCGCTGCCACGAAGAGTCGCCTCGTTACGTCCGATTGAGCCAACTGGTGCGATGTACGTGTGGTTGCAGCTCGACCGCCCGATCGACGACCTGACGCTGGGGTTCCAAGCCGAGTGGGAGGCCCCGGTGGCATTCAGCTGGGTGCTGGTTCGAGTCGACGCGCAGGGGCGCGAGCTATCTCGCGTCTACGCACCGGTTCCGCAGCGCGGCACGCAGACCGACCAACGCATGGTGGATTTCACAGGAACCGCTGCGGTGCTAGTGGCGGGCACCAACGTCGGGGGGGTCGATCCCAACCACCCGTTCGATCCCGATGTCGTGCCTTTCGAGGGCCACGGCTGCACCGTCTATCTGACGGCACTGTGACCCGCGACGACGCCGCAGACGCACGAGCAACAACAGAAGCCATCCTGCAAACGGCCGCAAGTCCGGTCGCGTCGATCCGTTGGCAATGGCACAGCCGCCCCTGGCCGACACTCCTCGTTCGACCACACCGCGGTCGACCGCCACCGGAACGACGCGCGTGACCAACGTTCGGCCGTCGAAGACGACGCGCAACTGCAGTCGACCTCCGCCGCTGCCCGCGGGTGCCGCGACGGCAAAGGACCACAATCCGGGCCCGATGCGCGAGAGTGGCGAAGCGACTTCACCCGGCTGCACCTGCAGCCTGAGCCGCTCGGGTTCGAATCCGTAGGCGACGTCGCCAGCTGCGGTCCGCAGCTGAACCACGCCGCTCAGGTGCCAATCGGGGTCGGGGTGAGCGTAGTCGTTGGCCAGAACGAGCCAGCTCTGCCGGCTCGACGGCTCGGCGTTCTCCGCGTCGTTCGCCGCGGTCGGGTCGAGACCGAGATCCTGCACGCTGAGCGCCGCGGCCACGTCCAGCGCGCCGGCCCCCACCTGCTGCTCCACGAGAACCTCGCCCCGCGGCCGTCGCGCGCTGGTCTGCAGCAGTGCCAGCACTTCGGGTTGCGTGAGAGTGGGGTCACGGGACAGGAGCAGAGCTGCCGCGCCGGAGACTTGTGGTGCCGCCATGCTGGTACCCGTCGAGACGGCGTGAGTGTCGTCGACGACCAGGCAGAGCGATTGCCCCGGACAAGAGCTGTCTCCGCCAAACAGCCCGCGCCCGTCGCTCAGCATCGGATCGGCCAGGCTGGCCATGGCACCCACGACGTACGCACCGGGCGCGACCAGATCCGGCTTGAGCGCACCGGCTGCGGTCGGCCCAGCAGCGCTGAAGTACGCAGCGGAGTCCGCAGCCGTGTCGCCGGGAACGATGATGCGGACCCCATCCCTGCTGGTCCAATCCACGCGATTGACGGTCGCTCCAACGGCGATCAGCTCGGGGTGGGTGGCGGGCACGTTGATGGTGCCGCGTTGCGCGGCTCCGGAAAAGAGCGCACCGAAGGTCCCTCCCGTGGGCCCGATGTCCCCTTCGCTTTGCACCCAGAGCCGCGCTGTACCGTGCCCTTCGAGGCGGATGCCGAAGGTCGCCCCACTGGGCCAGGATCCGTCGATCACCACCACGGCGTTGTCCGCAGTCACCGCCGCCTCCCCTTGCGCCCCCGTGCCGTTGAGCACCGTCACCTCGAGTTGTCCGTCACGATGGGACTCGGAGCGCCCGGGCGGGACCGGTGCCACCCAGCGTCCGTCGGAGTCGTCGAGACCGACGGACAGCTCGTCGCCGGGCCGCATTCGGATCCACACGTATGCTGCACCGTTGGTCAGCGGCACTCCCGTGGGCGGCGTGAGCAACGGTACCCGCACCGAGCTGTGGCGCGGCACGTGCACTTCCGTGTGCACACCGAGCGGCTCCGGGTACTCCGCGGTGAGACCGGTACGGATCACACCGCTGTTGCCCGCGGCCAACACCAGGATCCGTCCGGGGTGATTCGGCCCCACCAGGCTCGCCAGTCCTTCCTCCAGAGCCGAGGTCCCGTCGTGCCCCCCGAAGTCCGTGCCCAAGCTCAGATTCGTCACAGCAGGCTGCCCCATCGCCTCGGCTCGCTCGAAGACGAAGCGAGCTGCCAGCAGCACGTCGGCGTCACGGATGACGCCGCCAACGCCGCGCGTGGCGCGCACCGCGATCAAGTTCGCTTCGGGAGCAACCCCGACATACCGGCCGGCGCTGCTCAGACCATTGCCGGCCGCCAAGGACGCCACGTGCGTTCCGTGACCCACGGTGTCGCGGGGCTCGTCCAGCGAAGTGGCATTGTTGATCAGCTCGTCTAGATCCGAGGCGTCGAAGATGGCGCACTGGGCGCTCACCCCACCCGTACACCCGTACTCCTCCTCCAGCTCTGCGTGGCGCCCGGCGGGCGGACGCGAGAAGTCGAGGAACCAACTGACGCGAGTGCCCCCTTCCCCGTCACGCAGGTCGGGGTGAGAGACATCGACCCCAGTGTCGACGATGCCGACGACGGCGCCCTGACCTCCGCTGTTCGTGCGCTCGCGTGCCTCCGCCGCACCGGTCCAGACGCTGGCACGGTCGAGCTGGATGTGAAGCGGCGGTGCCCAACTCGCGTGGAGCGCAGTGGGCAGGTCCGCGAGGGTGGCGAGGTCGGATTCTACGGCAGCCCACCCCGGAATGAGCGGGCGCAGCCCGTACGCACGGGCTGCAACGGACGGCGGTAGCCGTACCAAAGCAGGAAGCCCGGTGCCTCCGGCGGCACGAAAGGCGTCGGGCACGTCATGCTGCGGCGTCTCATCCGCCCGATTCGGGTCTGGGGCAAAGCCGTGCGGATGCTGCAGCGCGCGCGCAAGGTGACGGGCATCGACCTGCGCTCCGGCGTTGCCTCCCGTCATCAGCCCGGCCAGGGCCAAGCCGACCGCCACGCGAGCACCCACGGATTGCACGCTCGGAAGCATATTACGCCTGCGCGTCCAGCGCACTTCCGACGCTCCTGCGTCGTCACACACGACAAACGTCCCTTTCACGGACTCATCGGGCAACCGCTGCGATGGCTGCTTGGCTCGCGCCGCGCGGGTGTCGTCGGGACGTGTGCTTTTCTCGCGTCCCGTGATCGACCGCTCCGGACCGCCGCAGCTTCGTGTCTCGGAGGGGCCCGGATCGGAACATCTTCCTCGAATGCCATTCACGATCGCCAGCCAGAGCGTGCCGGTGTAATTGGCCCTGGGTATGAGCGACCCCGTCTCAGACCAACCGTCTGCTGCGCAACGGCGCCCGGATGCGTCGTCCCCACCTCCACGACCCGAGTTGGGGGCATTCGTGCGGGATCTGGACCAATGGCTGGAGCGAGACGTGCAACCGGCCATCGTCGATACACGACGCCAGGTTGGACGGCTGCTCGGACGCCTCGAGGTGAGCTCGCCCCGGCGCCTGGCCACAGCCGTCGCCTGCACGGGTGTCGCCCTGGGCGCCAGCACGCTCGCAGCGCGCTTCGGCGGGTTGGACGCAGCGCCCGCCAGAGCGCTGTTCATCCTGGTGCTCGCCGCGCTGCTCTGGGTCTCCGAGGCCATCCCGGCATTCGCCGTGGGCGTGCTCGTCATCGCGCTGGAAGTGGCGCTGCTCGGAAAGCCGGGGGGCGTCTACGCGGAAACCGCCAAGGACTGGGAACGGTTCGCGGGTATTCTGGGGCATCCACTGATCTGGCTGTTCTTCGGCGGCTTCGTGCTGGCAGCGGGCACGGCACAAACCGGTTTGGATCGCTGGCTCGCGACACGCTTGTTGGGGCGCTTCGGCACTGCGCCGCGCTCGATCCTTCTCGGCGTGATGACCATCACGTTCACGCTCTCGATGTTCATGTCGAACACGGCGACCACGGCCATGATGCTCGCGCTGCTGGCCCCGGTCATCGACCAACTGGATGAGGACGATCGCTTCGCCAAAGCCATGCTCTTGGGTGTCGCCGTGGCGGCCAACTTGGGCGGCATGGGTAGCCTCATCGGCACTCCTCCCAACGCCATCGCCGTGGGGGTGCTGGAGGATCTGCCAGGGCAACAGGTGACGTTTCTGCAGTGGATGCTGGTGGGTCTGCTGCCGGCACTGGTGTTGGCCGGGCTGGCCTGGCTGTTCTTGGTGCGCGCCTATCGGAGCAAGTCCGAGCACGTGGAGTTCAGCTGGCAGGCGCACTCCACCGCCCAGCTGGAGCAGCATCCGGGCGCCCCGCGCTGGCAGAAGCTGGTCATGAGCGGTACCGCGCTCGTCACGATTGGGCTCTGGCTGACCGGGCAGTGGCACGGAATGCCCACCGCTGTGGTCTCCTTCGTTCCCATCGTCGTGCTGACCTCCACTGGCATCCTGCACGCACGGGGGCTGCGCAACCTCTCCTGGGACGTGCTGTTCCTGTTGGCGGGTGGACTGGCCTTGGGCCAGGCGGTCAAGGAGACGGGCCTGGCCACGTGGCTCGTCAGCGGCCTGCCCTTGGCCGGCCTCGGCGTCGTGGGAGTCGCTCTGGTAATGGCCTACGCCTGCACCGCCATGAGCAACTTCATGAGCAACACCGCCGCGGCAAACGTCCTCTTGCCGATTGCCGTAACCCTGGCGACGGGTTTTGAGGCTCGTGTGGCCATCCCGATCGCCTTGGCCGCTTCAGCCGCCATGTGTCTGCCGATTGCGACGCCGCCGAACGCGCTCGCGTTCGCAACGGGTCGCATCGAGACCAAGGACTTCATCCGCATTGGTCTGGTGATGGCGGTGCTGACGCCACTCATCGGCGTCGGCTGGACGTCCCTGGTGATCGACTGGGTGCTGTCGCTCGGGTAGCGGTGTCAGACCGGCGGGACGTGGTGTCGCTTGCGGGGGCGGCGCTCCCGCTTGCCCTCGCATTGCTCGAATCGAGCCGCCACTTCGTCGCGCAGGCGGTCGAACGGGACGATCGCGTCCACCACCAACTCACTCGCCAACTTCTCGATCTCGATGTCGGCGCGGTAGCGGTCTCGCAGGTCGCGCACGAATGCGTCCCGCTCGGGTCCCTCCGGCACTTCGTCGATCTTGTTCTTGTACACGGCATTCACAGCCGCCTGTGGACCCATAACGGCGATGGATGCCGTGGGGAGCGCGAGGCAAGCATCGGGTTCGAACGCCGGCCCGCACATGGCGTAGAGCCCAGCCCCGTACGCCTTGCGCACAATCACGCTGATCTTGGGTACCGTGGCCTCGCTCACGGCAGCGATCATCTTGGCGCCGGCCCGGATGATCCCCTGCCGCTCGACCTTGGTCCCGATCATGAATCCGGGAACGTCAGCCAGGTACAAGAGCGGTACGTTGAATGCGTCACACAGCCAGATGAAACGAGCGGCCTTGTCCGCGCTGTCGACGAAGAGCACGCCGCCCAGGACCTTGGGTTGGTTGGCAACGACGCCCACCACTCGTCCCTGAATCCGTGCGAACCCGGTGATGATCTCGCGCGCGAAGAGGGCCTTGATCTCGAGGAAGCTGTCCCCATCCACCACTTGGTCGATGACTTGCCGCATGTCGAACGGCTTGTTCTCGTCGGCCACGATCACGTCGCGCAGCGCAGGACCCCCCGATTTCGGGGGCTTTGGCGTTGCGGCGGGTGGGGCCTCAGCGTGGCTCTGGGGGAGGTAGGCCAAGTAGCGCTGAGCGAACGCGATCGCTTCCGGCTCGCTCTCGACCAGCACGTCACCACAGCCGGACACGGAGCAGTGCATGCGAGCGCCACCCATCTCCTCCAGGCTGACCTTCTCGCCGATCACCATCTCTGCCATCCGGGGTGAGCCGAGGTACATGCTCGCGTTGCCCTCCACCATCACCACCACGTCGCAGAACGCCGGTATGTACGCGCCCCCTGCAGCGGACGGACCAAACAGCAAGCAGAGCTGGGGAACGGTGCCGCTGAGGGCAACCTGATTGAAGAAGATTCGACCAGCGCCGCGGCGGCCAGGAAACATCTCCACCTGGTCGGTGATCCGGGCACCCGCCGAATCCACCAGGTACACGAGCGGGCACTCGAGACGAGTAGCGGTCTCCTGGATCCGCAGAATCTTCTCCACTGTTCGCCGGCCCCACGACCCGGCCTTCACCGTCGAGTCGTTCGCCATCACGGCAACGCGGCGTCCCGCCACGGTACCCACGCCGGTGATGACCCCGTCGGCGGGAAGATCGGAGGCGCTGACGTTCGCCAGCAGCGCGTCCTCGACGAACGAATCGGGATCCAAGAGCCGAGCCAGTCGATCGCGAGCGAAGAGCTTCCCCTGCGCCGCGTTCCGTTCGTGATACTTCTGCGCACCGCCCTGGTGCGTGCGCTCGATGACCTGATTGAGTCTGCGCTCGTCCATCGCGCCCTGGGTAGCCGATCGCCGCGGTTTCGAAAACCGTCGAGGTTGGAAATCGGGGGAGTCAGGGCTCGGCCAGGAGGCGCTCGACCAGTGCTTCGATCTCCTGGATTCGCTGAGAATAGTAGCCAACCATGACGTCTCGGACGGTTCCGGCGCGGTCGATCACGAACAGCGTCGGCAGCGCCATGGCACGGTAGGCCAGCGTGGTCTTGCCGGTCTCGTCCGACAGGACGGGATGGGAAATGCCCAGCTGACGGGCAGCCTGGGCGGCCCGGACCACGGATTCGGTGGTAATTCCGATTACCTCCACGCCCTGGGCAGAGTAGCGTCCGTGCCAGTCGTTCATGGTCGGCACGAGCAAACGGCACACCACGCACCAGGGAGACCAGAACTCGACCACCACGACCTTGCCGCGAAGCGCCTGCAGCGTGGGCTTCACCGCACCCTGCGCCGCCGCTAGCGACTCGAACGCAGGTGCCGGAGCGCCGACGAAGGTCATGCGCTGCACCTCGTCGTCGTCGGGCCGCGCGACGAGCTCGGCAGCCAGCATTCGGTCGTGCTGGCCGCGCTTGAGCGCCAGACCGACCCGGGTGCCGGCCACCTGGGATCCCACCGCCTGGATGACGTCCTCGGGTGTGTTCACAGGCTGCCCGTCGACCCGCAGCAATACGTCCCCTGGAAGCACCCCGGCGCCCGCCGCTGGGGAGCCCGGCACCACCGCCCGTATCAGGACGCCGGCCCGGGTCGGCTCGGTAGCGCCTAGCTCCACGCCGAGCCAGCCTCGCGCCGGCGCCGCTGCCCGGGGAGTAGGGTCCAGGTCCGCCGTGGGCTCACGCTCTCCACGAGACGCGGGCTCCGGCGGGCCTGAGGCGGCCGCGACACTGGACGCCGCCTCGGCCGCGGGGGGCGGGCTCGCAGCACAGGCCGCGCACAGCAATCCGGTGACCACGGCCGCTCCGGTCTTGAACCAGATCCCGGGGCGGCAGGGCGCTCGCATGCGGGGGTGGTATCATGCCGGACTGGGCTGCGCAGCCTCGGCCGTCCTGGCCATGCTGGCCGCCGGTGCGTGCGCTGGCCATTCCCCACCATCCAGCGCCACGGCGTCCAGCCCGACAGGCGGGACAGCAGAAAGGGACGCCGGCGGTCAGCCGAGCGAGCCCAGCCAGTGGATGCGCATGGCGGAAGTCCGCTCGTGGGCGCCCGTGAACGAGGCGCCCTTCGTGTCCCTCGGTCATCCGCCCGGGAACCAGCTGGCCAGCATTCACGTGAGCCCGGACGCAAAGGAGACGTACCAGCAGCTCCTTCCTGGAGCGACGTTGCCGGTTGGCGCGGTCGTGGCGGAGCTCCAGCAAGACCCCGCCAGCGGGCAGCCTGGTCTCAGCTACGTGATGACCAAACTGGACGCCGATCGCTGGGAGTTCATGCTGGTCAGAGCCAACGGACAGATCCTCGAGCGAGGGGACGTCCCGCCCTGCGCGCGATGCCACGCCGAGGCGACCAGCGACTCTCTGTTCGGGGTACCCGCCGGCGGCTAGGGGGGAATTCGCCCTCTGGGTCGCGCGTTTGCCGCGCATGGACGGGCCACAAAGCGACAAGACCCGACGGGGGGCCGCCGGGTCTCGAAGCACGGAGAGATAATCAAGTAAGGGGCTAAGCAGCAGAAGGAAGCGGCAAAGGCAAGTCTAAGAAGGGTAAGCCAAGTACCACCAAGTGCCCCGTCCCAGGGCCAGAAGCTCGATGTGGGGCGGGCCCAACCGCCCAAAGAAGCTCAATTACCGAGAAGCATCCACCGGCAGAGCCGTCGCTGGCCCATAAGCATTGTCCATGCCACTTTGGGCAGCAGGAGATATTCCGGTTAAATATCAATTGTTTGTCTAGTTCTTGAAAACGTTCAGAACGGTCCGTTGCGCTTGGGGTCTGGCATGGCTGTCATACCCCCTGAGGGCCTCGGCAATTCTTGCACGGGCGTCGCGGATTGAGATGGCGGGTGGAATCCTCCCGCGCTGGACTGCACAGCTTTCACTGTCCGGCCACGGCAGCGGATCGGCGGTTGGAGACCGATGACCACCGAACGCAGCCCCGTCGCTGTTTGACAGCGGGCCGGGCATGCTATTACTGCGCACCCTTCGCGCCCGTAGCTCAGCTGGATAGAGCACCGGTCTACGGAACCGGGGGTCGCAGGTTCGAATCCTGCTGGGCGCGCTGGTCTAAAAGGCTCCGTCAACTGACGGAGCCTTTTTCGTCTTGTGCTGACCTGCGCGCCCGCGCGGCCAGCAGGATTCCTTCGCGGCAGTCAGCGTCACTAGGCATCCTCTCCGCGGCGGTCGCAGGTGCCTTGTGGTGCTCGGCAGCTTCGCTGCCTGCGCTCCTCGGTGCCTCATGCAGCCCGCCGCCGGTCATCATCGTCAGTCGGTCCTCCTGGGCGACTCCAACAGGCCGGCTCGAATCCTGCTGGGCGCGCTGGTCTAAAAGGCTCCGTCAACTGACGGAGCCTTT
>CAZSVU010000232.1:0-13498 GCA_964610275.1 uncultured Polyangiaceae bacterium
CATCCCATGTTTCGGCGCCCGCTGGCGGCCGGCGAAACATGGATCAAGGATGCGGGTCTGCCTGGGCCGCTTGACCGAGCCGGTGCGCGTGACTACGTTGCCGCCCCCAGCAGCAACCCAGAACGGTCATCTCATGGCGAGTCTCGACGATATCCTACGCCTCGACGAGCTTCGCCTCGAGAGCCAGCGCGTGCTCATCCGAGCCGACCTGGACGTACCTTTGGACGACGCTGGAGAGCAGGTGCTGGACGACCTGCTGCTCAGAGCGGTGCTGCCCACCATCGAGTTCGCACGGGAGGCCGGAGCGCGAGTCATCGTGGCCGGTCATCTGGGCCATCCCAAGGGAATGCGCAAGGACGCCCTGAGCCTGGAACCGGTGGGAGCGCGCCTCGCAGGGCTCACTCAATGTGACGTCCTCCTGCCGGATGACTGCATCGGGGAGGCAGCCAAGAAGGTCGTGGGTGACCTGCGTGCCGGACAGATGTGTCTCTTGGAGAACCTTCGCTTCCATGCCGGGGAGGAGTCGAATCAGGACAGTTTCGCGGCACGGTTGGCCGAGTTGTGCGACGTCTACGTGAACGACGCGCCCAGCCTTGCCCACTGCCGAAGTGCGTCGTTGGAGGCTTTGCCGCGCGCAGTGCGCAACCGCGGCTGCGGACGTCTTCTGGAAGCCGAGCTCGCGGGAGCTGATCGTTTGGGACGTGAGGCGAATCGTCCCTACGTGGTCATCCTGGGCGGCAATCGCCTGCCCAGTCGTCTCGAGGAACTCGAACTGTTGGCGCTCCGCGCTGACACCGTGTGCGTCGGAGGTGCGCTGGGCACCACGCTGCTGGCCGCCCAGGGCGTCAAGTTGGGCGCGACGGGTGTCGAGCAGAGCCACGTTGCAGAGTGTCGTCGCCTGCTCGATCGCCTGCGCGCCCAGCGCATCCGCCTGGTGCTCCCCGTGGACGTGACGGTAGCGGCCAGCGAAGAATCTCCCGCGGCGGAAACTCGAAGGCTGGACGCAATCCTGGCGGGCGAGCGAGTCTTGGACATCGGCCCGGAGACCGCACGAGCCTTCTCCACCGCCGTGGGCCAGGCGAAAACCGCTCTATTGATGGGTCCGGTGGGGCGCTGCGAGTACGCGCCATTCGCGACCGGAACCCGAGCCGTAGCCCACGCACTAGCCGAATGTGGCGGATTCAGCGCGATTGTAGGCTCCACCGCGTCCGAGGCCGTCCGTGGCGCCGACCCGGAGACCTCGGCGCGTATCGACTTCGTGTCGGCCGTTCCGTCACTCGCGGGACGCATCCTCCGA
The DNA here is from genome assembly GCA_964610275.1 of uncultured Polyangiaceae bacterium. Classification (GTDB taxonomy): domain Bacteria; phylum Myxococcota_A; class Polyangia; order Polyangiales; family Polyangiaceae; genus JAFGBI01. The sequence goes on from CAZSVU010000232.1 coordinate 1,298, forward strand.
GGCAGCAGACTACCGGCTCTCGACGCGTTGCGAACGCCAGACCAATGAGATCCGGCCAGATTCGAGACTTCGGCCGGTACGCTCCATCCGGTCAGTCCGAGCTGCCCGCCGAGCGCCGTTCGAAGCCCAAACTCCCGCGGTAGCGGCTGCCCGGGGGGTGGCAGCCGGCCAGCCTCGCACTGGTTGTCGGGTTGCACCGAAACGGATATCGCCGTACTACTCCGCGCCGGAAGGCCCCCTGGCCAAGACCAAGGGGTCGGAGCAGCAGTCATGGAAGAACTCATCCGCACCCCGCTGACCGTCGTGCACGTGCTGGCCTGTGCGTTCCTGATCCTCGTCGTGCTGCTGCAACCCGGGAAGAGCGGCGGGCTCGGACTGTTCGCCACCCCGGCGGCCACTCAGGTGTTTGGCGGTCGCGGTGCGGGCACCATCTTGACGAAAATCACCTGGGTCACCACCGCAACCTTCTTCGTGTCCAGCATCAGCCTGGCCTACCTCTCGACGTCGTCCGACGAGTCGCTACAAGAACGCGCTGCGGCATCGGAAGAGGCGACCCTGGACAAGGTCGAAAAGAAGACGGAGTCCAAGTCGGAGCCGGCGCCGCCCGAGCAGCCCGCTCCGGTAGAACCCGCTCCGGTAGAACCCGCTCCGGTAGAACCCGCTCCAGTGGAACCCGCTCCAGTAAAGCCCGTTCCAGCAAGGCCCACGCCCGCACAGCCCGCGACGCCGTCGGAATCGGAGCCACCTCCACCCGCCCAGCCCGCGCCAGACCAGCCTGGCGCTCCAGCCGACTCCGAGTAGCGTGTCGCGACCGGCCACGCAGGCGCGCTGGGACGCTGGCGTGGTGGCGTTGGCGAAGCTGGGTGTGTCCGGCCTCGTGCTGGCATCCGGCTTTCGCGCGCTGAGCGACGACGACTTCGCGCGCGTGACCATTTCCCAGAGGTTCGCGATCGCGCCAGCTTGGGATCCGACTGGCAGCAGTTGGCTGCCGCTGCCGTTCTGGCTAGAGGGGGCAACCATGGCGCTGGTGGGCCGCTCCCTGGAGGTGGCGCGCGCCACCAGTGTGATCGCCGGAATCGTGTCCGCAGTGCTGGTGCTCATGGCGGCACGCTGGCTCGGTGTACCCCGCTGGGGTGCGCTGCTCGGTGCCGTGCTGGCGTGTGCGATTCCCTACGCGGCCTGGACAGGCGTGGCCACCGTGCCAGACGGCCCCACCGCCGCACTCGTCTTGCTAGGGGCAGTCGCGGTCAGTTGCGCGGACGCATCACGTCGTACCGTCGGAGCCGCCGCGCTGCTGGCTGCGACGCTCTGTCGGTATGAAGCCTGGCCGGTGGCAGCGCTGTTTGCGGGGCTCACGGGTCTGGACGCATGGCGCCAGCGTTCGTCCAAGCTCGCCCTGATCGCGCTCATGCCGACGTTGGGTCCTCTCGGTTGGATAGCACACGGTGCGAGCAACCACGGTGATGCCTGGTTCTTCGTGGCCCGAGTGACCGCCTACCGGAACGCGCTGGGCGGAGCGGAAGCTTCGGTGCTCGCCCGAGCGGTCAAGCATCCGCTGGCGCTGTTGCGCTGTGAGCCGGAACTGGCTGCCCTCACTGTCTTGGCATTGCTCAGCCTGCTGGTTGTGCACTCCAGACCCTCCCTGGGCTGCTACCGGCGTCCCGCGCTGCTGCTGGCCGGCCTCGTCGGGTTTCTCGTCGTGGGTGAGGTCCGTGGCAGTGCCCCGACCCACCATGGCGAGCGCCCGCTGTTGGCCGTCTGGCTCGGGCTAGCCGTGTTTGCGGGGCATGCACTGCAATCGTGCTGGCACGCGCTCGAGAGTCGCCGCCGCTCGGTGCTCGTCGCGACCGGCCTGGGTCTCGTCGGCCTGGGCGCCCTGGTGCTCCGACCCCGGTACGGGGAATTGGACTCGTTCGTCGACCGCACCTGGGAAGTCGACATAGGCCGACGCGCGCACACCCAGATCGCAGCGGATCGGGGGCGTATCCTGATCGACACCGCAGACTTTGGGTTCTATGCCGTCATGGCAGCGTTGGGATGTCCGGAGCGCGCAGCCGCGTTCGCGACGCACGACCCTCGCAGACCCGATAGGGAAGACGCCTGGTCGTCGGAGAAAGCGCTCCGGCAACGGCTGCAGGCGGAGCATGCCGCCTGGTTCATCACCCGTTCGGAGCGGGAGCCTCTCGCCCGGTCAACGGGACAGGTCCGGGCACGCAATTCGCGCTTCCTCCTGTTGCAGTTCACCCCCTGAGGCAAGAGCAGTGGTTTCCGAAGCCACCTCACTGAAGCGAGCGGTGAACTCCGTAGATCCAGGTGTCGCCCAAATTCACGTGATCGTCGCCGGGAATGCCATCACCGCCGAAGAGCAAAATGTGCCGCTGATCCGCATCATACGCCATGGCCGCGGACACCCGCGGGGTCGGGCTGATCACGTCAACGCGGGTCCAGGCGCGACCATCCCACTGCCAGGTCTCTCCGCTCACATACAGCACCGTCCGTTGCAGCTCCCCAGCAAAGTAGGCCATCGCTGCATTCTGTGCCGGAAGGGGACCGGTCTCGGTCATGAACTCCCACGCGGTTCCGTCCCACTCCCAGGTGTCGCCATGGACCAGCCCGTCGCTTCCGCCGAACAGCACCACCCGGGATCGCAGCGGGTCGAAAGCAAGCGCGTAGTTCTGGCGTGGCGGCGGACCTTCCGTGGCGATCAGCGCCCAGTGCTCACCGTCCCACTCCCAGGTCTCGGAACTTGACGTGCCGCCAGCGAGAGTGACCACGCGGTCGCGAGCGCTGTCGTACGCGAGCTCCAGCCCACGAGCCGCGGGCCCTTCACACGACCGCAGAGCCCACTCGGTTCCATCCCAGCCCCAGGTGGCGCTGCTGTGATCCACGCTCCCGCACGCATCCGCCGCCATGTTGGTGTACCCGCCGTGAACCAGCGTGAGCTCGCGAACCGGGTCATACACCATGCCGAAAAAGATCCACGTTCGGGGTCCCGCACCCGCCGGTGCCACGAGCTCCCATCGCACACCGTCCCATTCCCAGGTTTCCGAATCGATAATCGGTGACGGGCCCGGCCAGCCGCCGAACAGGACCACCCGATCGCGGGCACTGTCATGGGCGACTCCGTGCCCCCAGCGAGGTGAGGGCCCGGTGACCGGAAGCTCCTCCCAGAAACCTGAGGTCGCCGGAGGTTGCGCGTCTGGCTCGGCATCCAGCGCTGCGTCGACGTTCGCATCGACGGCAGCGTCCACGGGTGCATCCACCACCACGTCGACGGGTGCGTCCGGGACGACGTCGGGGGGTGCATCCAGCGCGACATCAGCGACCACGTCCAACGCGGCATCGAACGAAGCATCTTCCGAGGCGTCGACCGCGACGTCGATGCCAGCATCCAAAGCACCGTCCCACGGGGGCGACGCATCGCCACCGTCCACGACGCTGGCATCCGGCTGCACCTGGGCATCGGGCCCGGCGTCGTGGACTCTGCCGCCGCTCCCGACCACGGACGCGTCAACGCCCAACCTGGCCCCCGCCGAACCGGCCGTTCCGATCACGGAACCAGCGTGACCACCCGGCCCAGTAGCGTCCCCGCCGTATCGATCTGGGTCTGGCGAGTCGCTGCTGACGGTTCCGCCACACGCGGGATCGGCGACAACTGCCGCCAGCAGGCTCACCAGAGCGAAAGCGCGAAAAACCCTCACCGACGGTGCAGTATACGGCCCCGGGGTGGGCACGGCGAGGTGCGTCGACGGCACAAGTATGCGCCGACCGCTCCGAGAAACCCGCCAGAAGCTCAACAATTTCGCGTCCTCTGGGGGAGGCGACTACGATGCTTCCGATGTGGTCCCGGCTCGGCCGCCGTGTGGTCGACTTCTCGATCGGCTTCTTCGCTTTGCTTGGATTCGTCCTCGTTCCGCTTGGCGAGCGCACGGCCTATGAGCACGTGAAGGCGATCTTCACCAGCGGCCCAGCCGTGGAAGCAGGCCACGAGCTGCTCGAGGCGGGCATCCGAGTCCGCGGAAGGCTGCTGGGGGGAGACCCGCGTCCCACCGAGGCCCGCCCAGCGCGGCCGACCGGCTCCTCAGTTGCGAGCGAGCCCACCCCGGAGCCTCCTTCGTTGGCGCAGATGGGCGTGCGTGACGCCGGAGTCGATGCCAGCCTGCGTTGGCCCGACAGCTGAGCCCGACGCGCTGGCGGGCTGGGGCGTCGCGCTCGATGAGTGGTTTGACGCCTTCCCCCGCACTGGGGTAGCGCTACCTTCTGCTTGGTCGCCCCGAGGAGTGCTTCAGTGAGCCGGCGCATCTACCTGGACAACTCGGCCACGAGCTTTCCCAAGCCACCATCGGTCCAGCACGCCATGGCGCGTTTCGCCTTGGAGTTGGGAGCGAGCCCGGGACGCGGCGCCTATGCCGAGAGCCGCGAGGCAGGAAAGCTGCTCGATCAATGTCGAAACCGGATCAATCAGCTGATCCACGGGGAGAATCCGCAGCACGTCATCTTCACGCTCAACGCGTCGGACTCGCTCAACTTGGCGATCCACGGCAGCCTGCGTCCGGGCGACCACGTCGTCACGACGTGGATGGAACACAACTCGGTGTTGCGTCCACTGAACCGACTGGCTGCGACGGGAGTGATCGAGCAAACGCGGGTCGAATGTGACCCGCAGACTGGGCTCGTCGACCCCGACGACATCCGACGGGCAATTCGGTCCAACACTCGCCTCTTGGCCGTCGTCCACGGTTCCAACGTGACCGGGACGCTCCAACCCGTGGCCGAGCTCGCTCGCATCGCCCACGAGCGATCCGTGCTGACGCTGGTGGACGCGGCACAGACGTTGGGCCACGTGCCGATCGACGTTCAGGGCGACGACATCGATCTCCTGGCGTTCCCCGGTCACAAGGGGCTCCTGGGGCCGCTCGGAACCGGGGCACTCTACATTCGACCAGGCGTGGAGCGACATCTGGCCACGATTCGAGAGGGAGGAACTGGATCGAACAGCGAACGCGACGTCCAACCGGACTTCCTGCCGGACCGCTTCGAGCCGGGGAGTCACAACGCGATCGGACTGATTGGCTTGTCCGAGGGAGTCAGCTGGGTCCTCGAGCGCGGCGTGGAAGCAGTCTGGGAGCACGAACGCAACCTGACGCAACAGATGCTCGACGGTCTCGCCGGCTGTCCATCGAGCCTGCGATTGTACGGTCCCACGGACAAGGACCAGCGCTGCGGTGTGTTTTCGGTTCGCATCGAAGGATTCGAATCACCGCAGGCCCTCTCCGACCGGCTCGAATCCGAATTCGGCATTCTCACTCGCCCGGGAATTCACTGCGCGCCGCTGGCGCATCGCACCATGGGCACCTTTGCCGCTGGCGGAACGACACGCCTCAGCCTGGGGCCTTTTCTCACCGACCGAGACGTGGCCTACGCCGTCGATGCGCTGACGAGAATCAGCGAGCGTTCCGCGGCGGCGTGAGCCGGGGCTCCCGCCGGCGTGTGCTCAGCTGCCACTCTTTCGACGGGAGTGAAATACCGATCCCCTTGCGCAGGCGTTTGATCGCACATTTGAGAATCAATCGGATCTGAATGGGGACAGCGACGCGACACCAGCGCCCGGGACACGGGGAATCGGCTGCCAGCACCACCCGCAGGGGTGATCTGCACCACCGCGGATCTAGCGACAGCGCCATTTTTTCAGGGGGGGGGGTGCATTCCCGCTCCACACGGCCGCACCCAGTGCACGGTAAGGGCAACGTCTGCCAAAGCGACCGATTCGGATTGTGTTGCGGTGCGCGAGCACTAGAGTAAGCAGCGCGGCGGGAAGAGACCGGCACCGGCAAGTGTTCACTGCCGAAAGACATGCGCGTGGCTAGACAGAAGAAACCGGACACCATACCCCCGGGCGCGTCCAAGGAGAAGCATCCCGAGATCCGTCATTTGCGGGACGAGGCCTCGAGCGCCGTACTGAAGGGCCGCTACCTCGAAGCCCTGGGTCTCTGCCATCGGCTCGAAGAGCTGCAACCCGACGACCCCTCCTGGTCACGTCGTGCCGCGTACTGTTGCCACCGACTGGGGCGACGCGCCGAAGAGCAGATCGCGCTGATCCGGGCGGCAGAGGGATACGAGCGCATTGGCTTCCTGCGCAAGGCGATGGCGATGTACCGGCTCGCCCTGGCCTTGGATCCCGGCAGCAGGTACCTCGCGCAGCGCATCGACGAGCTCAGTGCGGGGCGCAGCACCGGCCTGGAGAGCATGGCTCCGCCGGGCAAGCTGCAGTACCTCACGCCCTCCGAGATTCCGCCTCCCATCAACCTCGAGCACAGCTCTGTCGTGGACATTCTGGGGGGCGGTGCCATCCCGGGGCCCGGCGGCATCGGTGCCAGCGAGAAGTTCATCCGCGACGCGCAGAAGCTCATCGACGAGTTCCAGCTGATCGAGTTCACCGATACCGAAATCGAGCAGAAGTAGCGCCCGGTGTTCGCCGGCGACCCACAGCTTCGTATCGGCACGTCATCTTGGTCGTCGATGGACTGGGTGGGGCCTTTCTATCCGCCCGGCACGCGACCGGAACGCTTCATCGACGGCTGAGCGCCGGACTTGGCCTATGCTGCCTCGAAGTAGTGTTCTTGCACGGCCAACGCCACGACGACGTCGTCCTTGAGGAGCTGACCGGCAATCACCACAGTGAGCGTGTCTTCCTCGATGGCACGCGCCTGCACCTGAACGTGGGCACCTGGACCGAGTGGTGTGAGGTAGGCGGCATGATGGATCCGTAGGGTCCGTGCCCGCACGGGTCGGGCGTCGGCCCGCACGTGGTGCGTGCCTCGTTTCAAGAAATGCACCAGCGCGAGACCCATCTGGCTCATGATCTCCACTTGCAGCACGCCAGGGTAGGTTGGCGCCCCAGGCAGATGCCCGCCGAGCACCGGATCGTTGGGGAGGATCGTTCGGTAGCCCGAAATGGTGCGCTCCATCAGATCCAGCGCGTCGATGCCATCGAGGAGCAGGAAGGGAGGCCGGTGCGGAAGAATCGAGCAAAGGTGTTGGAGGCGGTAGTCCACGCTGTGCGCCGTCCCGGTCGAACGGTGCAACGGTGAGCGCTTGAGCTCCCTCAGCAAGTACTGCAGCTCGTCAGGCGTCATGGTTCATCTCCCGAGGCGAGTGCCCTTCATGACCCGCCGCCGCGCCGCAGCTCAGGATGCTCATTGTAGAATGCGTCGATGCTCTCACGCGAGATGCTCACCTCGACCAATCCATCCTTCTCGATACGCGCCTGACACCCGAGGCGCGAGTGTTGTCGTACATCAAAGGCTTTGTCCAGCGCGTCCTCCTCGTCTTCGTCGGCTTCGGAGAGCAGAGTCTGCCCCACCCCGACGTACACGTGGCAGGTCGAGCATGCGCACTCACCGCCGCACGTGTCACCCTCGGGAGCACCCGCCTGTCTCGCCGCCTCGAGGATGGTCGTCCCGATGGGCACCTCGACCTCCAAGCGCTGCTCCACGAAGCGCACCTTGGGCACGGCTACTCTTCCTTGCCAATCGCAGCGCCATGCGCTTCGAGATGGGCTTCGACTCCAGCCGCAGCAGCCACTGAGTCCGCAACCAGTCCGACGTTCTTGCCGGCAATCGCCGCTCGAATCGCTCGATTCATGCGCCGCCCGGCCCACGCCTTGGTGGCGTCGTCGAGCTCGTTCATCAACATCTGGACTCTTGCGGCGTCCCGGGCCACCTCGACCTGCGCCCGGAGTTCGACCAGAACCGCCGCTACCCGGTCCCGCTCCGCGGGCTCCAATAGATCGGCATCGCTGGCCAGAGCCTTGTCGGTCGCCAGGGCCATGCGGGACGCTTCCACACACGTCTCGGCAAGCCGACGCGCTTCGAAGTCCTCGTCGCCGTGGTCGATAGCATCGATGAGCATGTCCTCGATCTCTTCGTCGCTCAATCCGTAGCTCGGTTTCACCTCCACGCGTTGCTCGATACCGGTCGTGAGCTCGGTGGCGGTCACCTCCAGCAGGTTGTTTTCGTCCACGTGAAAGTTGACCTCTAGACGGGCCATCCCGGCGGGCATCGGAGGGATCCCCTTGAGCAGAAACCGCGCTAGTGACCGACAGTCTTTGGCCAGCTCGCGTTCGCCTTGGACCACGTGGATGTCGAACCCTGTCTGCTTGTCCGCGTATGTGGTGAAGACGCTCTTGGCCCCCACGGGGATGGTGGTGTTGCGTGGCAGGATCTTGTCCACCGCACCCCCCATGGTCTCGATGCCCAGGGACAGCGGCAACACGTCCAACAGCAGCACTTCGTCGCTCGACGTGGCCAGCAAGTCCGCCTGCAGGGCAGCACCGTAGGCAACCACGAGATCGGGATCGATGTCAGCCAACGCTTCGCGACCGAACATCTCGGCGACGTACTGCCGCACCCTGGGAACGCGCGTCGCGCCGCCCACCAGAATCACTCCTTCAAGCTGCTCGGGGCCTAGCTCCGCGTCACGAAGAGCGCGTCGGCAGGCTTTGCCGGTACGCTCCAGGAGTGGGCCGATTAGCTCGTCGAACTCGCTGCGCGTGACACGAAACTCGGCCGTGTCGCCTCCCCTTCTGGGCAACTCCGCCGCAACCTGCTGCACCTCGCTCAGCTGGTGCTTGACCTGCCGCGCTGCTCCCAAGGCGATGCTGACGATCTCGCGCGTCCGCGTCTCCGGGGCCTCACAATCCATGGTGGTGAGCATCTTCTCGGCCAGCGCGCGGTCCATGTCGTCGCCACCCAGGGCACTGTCCCCGCCAGTACTGCGCACCTGAAAGACCCCGTCATCCAGGGCCAGAATGGTGATGTCGAAGGTGCCTCCTCCCAGGTCGTACACCGCAAAGAGTCCGTTCTTCCTGGACTGGAGCCCGTATGCGAGTGCTGCCGCGGTGGGCTCATTCAGCAGACGCAGGACCTGCAACCCCGCCAATCGACCTGCGTCCTTGGTGGCCTGGCGCTGCGCATCGTCGAAGTACGCGGGGACAGTGATCACCGCGCCGCCCACCGAATGGAGCTGATCGACGGCACTCTGGCGGAGACTCTTGAGGATCTCGGCGCTCACTTCGACTGGTGTCACGTTGCGGTTGCCCAGATCGAATCGCACCACCTTGGCTTCGTCCTCGCCTGCTGGTTCGACGAAGCGATACGCGCCCAACCTTCGCGTTTCCGCATCCCGCGCACCCCGACCCATGAAGCGCTTGACACTGCTGATCGTACGTTCGGGACAACGGGTACTGTGGGCCCGCGCAGCGTTGCCGACCATGACGTTGCCGTGGTCCCCGAAGTGCACCACCGAGGGCAGCAGCGGAGTCCCGTCGCAACTGATGAGTGCTTGGGGGCGGCCATCCTGGACGTGCGCGACGATGGAGTGCGTCGTGCCCAGATCGATGCCGATCGCCTTGGGTGGAGCTTTGGGGTCGAAAATGTCGAGAAGCATGGGACTTTCGCTCGGGGGCAGCGCCCGCGTGGAGATCAGTACAGCTCATCCTCGACGACGGCCGCGTCCTCGAGGAACTTGCGGTAGTAGCGCAACTCGGCCAACTGTCGAAGCAGGGCGTCCAGCACGTCTCGCCCCCGGGCCGCAACCGCCTGCCGGTCGAGCGCCACTCGAAAGTCTGCTGCCATGCGATCGGTGAGCTGCGCTTGGCGCTGCCGGACCTTCCCACTCACCCGGATCACTGCTTCCGGATCGTGCTTCTGGCGAGCAGCGGACAGCTCTTCTCGCAGGTCCATTATCTCCATCAGCAGCTCTTGGTCCGTCGGCGGGGACTGGCTCTCCTGGACGAGTGCCCCCAGGCGAGTCAACAGGGCCTCGGCCCGACGCACCGGATCGCGGAGGACGCGCCAGGCGTCGTTGACCTCGATGGACTTGCCGAGGGCCTGACGCCGCTCGTCAGCGGGACGCCCCGCGTAACGATCCGGGTGCAGCGCACGGCTGAGATCGCGATGGCGGCGCTCCAATACACCCAAATCGAGGTCGTACGCCGGATCGACGTCAAAGAGGTCGAAGGGATCTGTCATCGCAGTGGCAGTGCGACGGACTCAACCCACAGTGAACGAGTGTCCACAGCTGCAGTTCGAGCCCGCCTGCGGATTGTCGAACTTGAAGCCCTGGTACATCAACGTGCGCTCGTAGTCGAGTGTGGTCCCGGCCAGCACGATCAGGCTCTTTCTATCCACGTAGAACTTCACGCCACCGTACTCGAACACCCGGTCCCGATCGCGCGGCGGGTCGTCCGAGAACTCGATGGCGTAGGTGTAGCCGGCGCAGCCACCGCCTCGGACCCCGACCCGGATGGCCGCATCGGGTGTCCCGCGGCGCTCGAGCTTCTGCCGTGCATACTCCACCGCCGCATCGGTCACGAAGATCCCCTTGTGGGGCCGGGCCTGCGCCTCGGGCTCCGCTGCGGGCTTCTGCTTCAACTGAATCAGTGACGTCGTCTGCATGGTCATGCCCCCGTGTTCGTGGTCGCCGTGCTTGGGGCGACGGCGGTGGTTTGGGATGACCCGCCACTGAGGGCCTCGCGAGCTCGCCGCTTCTTGCGGTAGTCCTCGATGGCGCTCTTGATCGCGTCCTCCGCCAGGACGGAGCAATGGATCTTGACCGGAGGCAGGTTGAGCTCCTCAGCGATCTCGGCGTTCTTGATCTGCCCGGCTTCGTCCACGCTCCTACCCTTGATCCACTCCGTGGCCAGGGAAGACGAAGCGATCGCAGATCCGCAGCCGAACGTCTTGAACTTGGCGTCCTCGATCATGCCACCTTCGCTCACCTTGATCTGCAGCCGCATCACGTCGCCGCAGGCCGGTGCACCGACGAGGCCGGTACCGACGTCCTCCGCGTCCTTGTCCAGGGTCCCGACGTTCTGCGGGTTCTCGTAGTGGGAAAGGACCTTTTCACTGTAGGCCATCTAGCTTGCTCCATGACGGAAAGTGGACGCGCTCAATGCTGTGCCCACTGGATACTCTTCAGATCAATCCCCTCGAGGTGCATCTCGTACAGCGGCGACATCGCCCGCAGCTTGTTCACCTTCTCAATCACCAGATCGGCAACGAAGTCGATCTCCTCCTCGGTGTTGAACCGGCCGATGCCAAATCGAATGGACGAATGCGCCAGATCCTCGTCCAGTCCCATGGCGCGCAGGACGTAGCTCGGCTCCAGGCTGGCGCTGGTGCAGGCCGAACCGCTGGACACAGCCACGTCCTTGATGGCCATCATCAGCGCCTCCCCCTCGACGAAAGCAAAGGAAAGGTTGAGATTGCCGGCAACCCGCTGCTGCGCGTGACCGTTGAGCGTCACCAAGTCCAGCTTCTCGGTGATGCGTGCGTGGAGCCTCTGCCGGAGTCGGAGTATGCGTGCGTTCTCCGCTTCGCCCTCCTGCTGGTAGATCTCCAGCGCCTTGGCGAAGCCGACGATGCCGGGCACGTTCAGGGTTCCGGAGCGGTTGCCTCGTTCGTGTCCACCGCCATCCATCTGCGCGACCAGTCGGACACGGGGCTTGCGACGACGCACGTATAGCGCCCCGACGCCCTTGGGCCCATAGATCTTGTGCGCCGTGATCGACGCCAGGTCGACGTTCATGCTGGCCACGTCGAACGGCGTCTTACCCAGCCCCTGAACGGCGTCGCAATGGAACAGCACGCCACGCTCTCGCGTAATCTTGCCGATCTCCTCGATCGGCTGCACGGTGCCCACCTCGTTGTTGGCCAGCATCACCGAGACCAGGGTGGTCTGCTCGGTGATGGCACGGCGGATCTCGTCCGGATCCACGATGCCGTCGCTGCCGACGCCAACGTAGGTGACCTGGAAGCCCTGCTTCTCCAGCCGCTTGCAGGAATCGAGCACGGCCTTGTGCTCGACGGCCGTGGTGATGATGTGCTTTCCGCGGCTGGCGTAGTATTCGGCGGCACCCTTGACCGCCAGGTTGTCGCTCTCGGTCGCGCCCGAGGTGAAGGTGATTTCCTTGGCCGACGAGGCGCCGATGAACCCCGCAATGGTTTCGCGGGCTTGCTCCACCGCGGCCTCTGCCTGCCAGCCGAATGCGTGCGTGCGGCTGGCCGCGTTGCCGAACGTATCCGTGAAGTACGGCAGCATGGCCTCGAGCACGCGCGGGTCGAGCGGCGTGGTGGCGTGGTGGTCGAGGTAGATGGGGGTCTTGACGGTCATGGTGGTCTCAATGGGCATGCACACCCG
>CAZSVU010000233.1:0-13413 GCA_964610275.1 uncultured Polyangiaceae bacterium
CTTCTTCCGCTGGACGAAAGCTGGCGACGCGAGCTGGCCGAACGTCCCTGGCCGAAGAAGAATCTGCCCGAGGTCATGGATAGCGGCGCCGCGACATTGCGGGCGCTCATCCGGGAATATCTGTTCGTCTCGCTCTTCCGTGCGTGTGCCGAATCTCTCGCAAGTGAAAACGCGAGCCGCCTGGAGGCGATGCAACGCGCGGACAAGAATATCGACGAATTGCTCGAGGACCTGAACGGGACGTTTCATCGTCTGCGCCAGAGTCGCATCGACGAAGAACTGTTCGACGTCATCTCGGGCTTCGAGGCGCTGAGCTGACCATGCGCCAGCGCCGTAGACGAAACAAGCGGGGGTCCCTCCCGTTAACTGTGAGCTTTTCCCCCACGACCCGTTGTACGCACGCGCGCAACTGCTCACCCTCTCGCGCCCGTCGCGGGGGAAAAGCTCACAGTTTCCAAGACCCACAACCCGTCGAGGCGCAATTGCCCCGGGGGCGCTAGCGTTGCACGCGCGCGTTGCCGCGCCAGATGCTCCAGATCTGGTCCTCGTCTGCCGGTTGCGCGTAGTCGGTGACCAGCGTGGTGACGAGTGCGCCTGTCGCCCAACCGAACTGGGCCCACTTCTCGGGCTCCCATCCGCGCAGTATCGCGTAGAGCAGTCCTCCCACGAACCCGTCGCCGCCGCCGATGCGGTCCAGCACTCCGATTTCGCGGGGCTCGATGACGTGCCAGTGGCCGTTCTCGTGCAGGATCGCGCCCCAGCGGTGGAGGTTGGCGCTGACCACCTCGCGGAGCGTAGTGGCGAAGACCCGGGCGTTTGGGTACTTGGCCTTCACGCGCTCGATCATGCCCTTGAAGCTCTCGATCTTCGTGGCCAGGTCCTGGCCGCCGGCCTCGGGTCCCTGGATGCCCAGGCAGAGCTGGAAGTCCTCCTCGTTGCCCACGAGGATATCCGAGATGCTGGCGATCTCCGAGAAGATGTCGCGCAGCTCCTGCTCGCGGCCCTTCCAGAACGAAGCGCGGTGATTGAGATCGAACGAGATGAGGCTGCCGTGCTGCTTCGCCGCGCGTGCGATCTCGAGGCAGAGCGTGCCGGTCTCGGGCGACAGCGCGCCGATCAGGCCGGAGAGATGTACGGCCTGCACGCCCTCGGAACCGAAGATCCGCGCTAGGTCGAAGTCGCTTGCCTTCATGCTCCGGCCCACCTCGCCCGCGCGGTCGTTGTGCACGCGCGGCCCGCGCGAGCCCGTGCCCCGGTCGGCGAGGTTGAATTGGTGCCGGTAGCCCCAGGGGCCGCCCTGATCCAGGTCAGGGCCTTCGACATCGATGTGGCGGCCCGCGAGATCGTCCCGGATCAGTCGGGCGATCGGGCTGCCCTTGACGAACGCCGTGAGCAACTTGACCGGCAGACCGAGGAACGAGGAGACGCTCGCCACGTTCGACTCGGCGCTGGTCACCTGCAGCGCGAGCGGTCCACCCACGTGCATCGGTTGTCCATCCGCCGGCGTCAGGCGAACGCCCATGCTTGTGGCCACCAGCAGGGCGTACTTGCTGTCTTTCTTCAGGTTGAGACCCATCCTACCTCCATTGGGCGCCTCCATTGGGCGGGTGATGCTATCATCCTCTGGTTGCTCGATCGACGCTGAGCTGTGCGGCCAAGAAACCCTGCTCGGCGCCCCGGGGGCGTGACGCTGGGCGGGCACTGGGCACTCGGGCACTCGGGCACTCGGGCACTCGGGCACTCGGGCACTCCCGGCACTCCCGGCCCGGAGTCTCGGCACTCCCGTCCCGGCACTCCCGTCCCGGTGCATCAACGCGTCCAGACCCGTGCTGACGGTCTAGATCACGCCTGACGTAGACTCCGCAGCGCTCTCTCGCGGCGCGTGCGGGGTCGCTACGCCCCGGCGAGAAGCTACTCCCTGAGCGCGCTCGTCAGCAGCAATGGCATTACTCCGGGACCGGGCTGCCGCCGCTGACCGCGTTCGAAGATCCGCGCCAATGGGCCTGTGCCGTGACCTGCGGCAGCGATCAGGCTCTGCCTGGCACGCAACCGGGGCGTCGACGACGACGCCCCACCAGCGCGAGCCCGAGGAGCGCACTCAGCAGGGCGCCGAGCCGCGTCGGCCGTGATGCCGGCGTCGCGCAGCCGCAACCGGAATCCTCGTCCGTCGAAGAACCGGTCGCCCCCGCCGCCCCCGCCGCGCCCGAATCGATGGGAACTGAAACGTCTGGGCCGGTGGCCGTACCGGTGCACAGTGCGTTAGCGCAGACCTGTCCCGCCAGGCAGGTGGTGCCGCACTGACCGCAGTTGAGAATGTCACTGTTCAAGTCGACGCACGCCAGTCCGCACTGGGTTTGCCCGACGGTACAGGCGCCGGTGCACGTGCCGGAAGAACAGACCAAGCCGGAACCGCAGACTGTGCCGCACTGACCGCAGTTGGCGGCGTCGGTCGCGACGTTGACACACACACCACTGCAGAGCGTGAGACCCGCAGCGCAGGGCTGTCCTGCGCCGCCCGTGCCGGTAACTGTCGAGCCTCCGTACGAGGTCGCGGCGCCGCCCACGGCGTTCGTCCCACCGGTGCCTTCGGCCGTGTTGCCACCGGCGGCAGTCGCCCCGCCGCTGCCCACGACCGCGTTGCCGCCTGCGGCAGTCGCTCCGCCGCTGCCCACGACCGTGGTGCCACCTACCGCCGTGTCGCCGCCGGTTGCTGTAGTTCCACCCGCAGCGGTAGCCCCGCCGGTACCGGGTGCGCCACCACTCGCAGCCCCCGCACTGCCGGCTGCGCCACCAGTGGCTTGGCCCCCGGTGCCGCCCGCGCCAGCTGCACCGCCCGTGCCTTCACAATTCGTCCACGTCTCGCCACTGGTCCCGCCGGTCCCCTGGGGGGTGCCCTGGGTCCCCTCCAAGTAGAAGTAGATGCCATACCGATCTTGATATCGCTGGTAGTGCGGAGTGAACGTCAGGCTGCCGTCCGCGTCGGTGTTCTGAAGCGTGAACTCGAGTGCCGCCGATGTCTGGACGAGGTTATCGTTGATGTTGGCAATCCAGTCCTCGATGGTCCCGCTGGTGATCCCGATGGTGTCATCCACTGGAGTGGGCGGCGGCGCCGCCTTCTCCGATGCCCATTGGGGCTCCGACACCATGTTCGCGGTTCCCAGTCCTGCACTCAGCACGAGGGGACCGTACATGAACGCCACCGAGTTTTGATTGTCGGGCAGTCGAGACACCGTGACGTCTGCCGGGAGCGTCAACTCCACCACGTCGCCGACACTCCACGTCCGGCTCACTTCGAAGAAGCTCCCCGCCGACTCCACGCATTGCACTGCCCCGTTGACCGTGAGGTTCACGAGTTCGCCCGCTGCCACCCACCACGGCCTTCTGAACTTGATGCCGACCTCCTCGGCCGGCGCCGCATCGATGGTGAAGGTCACCGTTGGCGAGAGTGGGACATCCGCCGTCTGGGTCAACGACAGCGACCGCGTATTCCAGTCCAGCGTCGAGCTGATGTACATGTTCACCCAGAGATCGCTGCCGTCGTGGTAGTAGATACCGTCATTGAGCTTGGTGAAGTTCTCCATGCCCGTGCCGGTGCAACACCAGAACGTGTCCGTTTCTCTGCCGAAGTGCTTGAAGTAGCCGGTCCCCATCGGCTTGAAGTACGTCGTCATGCCGGTTTCGGGGTTGATACTCGCCAGGATCTCGTTGATGAACGCTCGCTCGTAGAAGTCGGCGTACTTGGGGTCATGGGTGATCTTGAACAGCTCCCTCGAGAGCTTCAGCATGTTGTACGAGTTGCACGACTCGTTGTTGGTGTTGTCTCTGTCCGAGTCCAGCTGCCGAGCCGCGTGGAAATGCTCGAGCTCGCTGTTTCCTCCAGTAACGTAGCTGTGATCGTAGACCACCATGTCCCAGAATTCCTGTGCCGCGGTGAGGTAGAAGCTCTCTGAGTCGCCCAGGACGCGGTAGCGATTCACAGAACCGACGAACTTCGGAATCTGGGTGTTCGCGTGCAGGCCGTTCAGCGTGTCATTGCCCTGGGAGATGGGCGTGAAGAGGGTGTCTTCATCGAAGATGTGAGCTGCAGCGAGATGGTTGGGATTGTTGCTGAACTTGTAGAGCTCGTACAGGCAGTCGTTCATGCCGCCGTACTCGATGCTCAGCACCGTGGATCGAAGGCTGCTGTTCCAGCCCGAAGCCCGGTTGTAGATCCAGTCTCCGAGCCCGCTGGCGATGTCCAGGGCCGTGGAACTGCCGGTGTACTTGTAGACATCGACGATGCCGGAAAGGATCTTGTGCATCGTGTACCACGGCACCCACATGTCACCCGCCGCCCCTTCGACGACGTCGAAGTGTGACTCTGGCGTGGCAAACAAGAACCCGGTCCCGTATGTGGTCTGGTAGGACCGCAGTTGAGTCATCATGTGGTCGAGGACGCTGTTGACCTGCGCGTTCAGCGTTGGGTCGGTCCCTACAGTTTGCTTGTGGGCCTGCGCGAGCGCCGTCAGGTAGTGGCCCAGGGTGTGCCCGCGAATCAGAGTGTTTTCCCAACCTGCGTACAGGTTCGACGGGTTCTGGCCTACCGAGACAGCCCTGAAGCCCTCCATGAGGCGGTCTGCGTCGAGCCTCAGCAGATACTGTATGTCCACTGTGAAGAGGTTCTGGCAGTACTGGTCCGTGATGTGGACCTCTTCCAGGTCGAACTCCTCTAGCGCTTGAGCTGACGCTGCTTGTGGCACCACCGCAACGCACAGCAGGGAAAGGGCCGACAGGGTGGTTCGCGACAGTCGACTGGATCTTCGGGTTCTCATCATGGCGGTGTTCCCTGTTTTCGTGGTGGTGTGCGCCTCAGCTGGAACTGGGACTGCCGTCAACGGCGGCTCGGAAGAACGAGAAGGGGCGGACTGGCGATTTCCTCGTGACCATCTGGATGCACGTCTGCATGTCTTCCACCACAGACTCTTGACCTCCGTACGGAGACAACCCAGCCCATTGGGGTAGTGGCCGCGACGCAAGTGATCGGGTGGAGAAATCGGTTACGAATTGCCACGCGCGCGTTCTCTCGTCCGCCCCGTGCTGGCAACATGCCGCCGAAAAGCTTTCGCGCGGGCGGTAGCCGCGTCGCCAGTGCCGCTGTAACGGGGAAGTTGGAAAAAGCTGGGTCCCAGCATAGCGCCCGCCGGCTGCTGGCGTCCTCGAGGAGGTCGGCGATAGCGAAGGCGCACTCGGGCGCCGATCCACGCCGCGTCTGAGTGCCGGCTGCAGCACGCAGCGCAGCCGTCGAGCGTCGTCGCTCTTGCGACCCACGAGCCGACCCCAGCCCGTTCCATCTACGGCGATCTGAGCGGAAATTTCCTGAGTTCCGCGTGCAGCCGGCAATCGCGCTACTGGACACGTATTGGCTAGTGTACGTGGGGCAAAAATGCCCACAAGGGCACGATCCTTGAGAAGTGCGATCCGATTCCGACTGCTGTGGGGGGATATCTCAGCAGCGCAGAGGTGCGGTCTCCCGTGCTGTCCGCGAGCCGGCAACATGCTGGTCACGCCAGCGGTGCGAGATCCCGTGGGAGCGGCAGCCCAAGCCGGGTCGAGCGCTCCTTTCGCGCATGGAGTCATCCCTTCATATTGCGCGCCGTCTACCGAATTGTCACAGCCTGGCGATGCAGACACGAATGGACACCATTCTTTCCTCGTGGGCTGCAAATTCCACCGTGAGGGGGAGAAGTCTTTCCCCACTACTGCCTGGCGGAGGATTCGAGTTGTGTTCGCTCACGTAGAAGGAGACGAGCCCCTCGAGCGCCGTGATCGTGTCGAGCTGGTGGATGCAGATCCAGTTGGATTTGAGAGAACGCCACCGACTTTCTGTCATCAAGTTGGAGAAGCTGAGTTCCACCTGCGCAAGCCCGCGCTGCAGCTTTCCAAGGTCGCGCAGACGTACCCGTTCACTGCAGAGTCGGGATCTTTGAGACCACGATGTCGATTTCGCCGCGGAGGTTCTCTTGCTTGAGCCATTCGCCTGCGGCGCGCGCTGCGGCAGCGACGTCCTGGCCAGGATGCACGAAGACGGCGAATGCGCCGCGCGGCTCCACGCAGGAAACACCAAAGCCGCTTGCATGCGACGAAAGTGGAACGGCGGCCAGAGCGCGATTGCGGAACCGAGTTCTCCCATCTTGTCGCTTGGCGGGTCCGTCCTCGGGATTCTCTGTGTACCAGGAGAAGTCGTTTCCCTCTTTGCGGACGATAGCGGTCGTGGCCGGTCGGCATCCTGGGTAGACGTCGTAACCATCGTGACGCTCGCGGCGTGGTGGTGGCGGGCGTGAGGCAGGTTTGGGCCTTGGTCGTCGAGACTTTTTGGGAGGTGGGGGTGGGAGGTTCGTCGCGGCCACGGCGGTGCCGTCGTCGGGGCAGCTTGCGTCGGGGCATTCAGAGAGGGCGTAGAGGCGATCGTTTGCCGCAATGTAGAGCGTACCGTCAGCGGCCATCGCCAGTGCGTTCGCCTGCTCCGTGTAGAAGAGCCATTTCTGTTGCCCTGTTCGATCTACGGCGTACAGGCGCCCGACGCCCCGCTCGTTGAACACGACGTACACAGTGCCCGTCGCGTCCACCACCGGTGGCAGAGCGGCGCCCGGTTGCCGGAACACCCACTCGACGGTTCCACTGGAAGCGAGCGCGTGGAGTCCCCCGCCTCTCGCGACGTAGATGCGATCGTCGTCCGCGACGGCAATGCTTGGAATCGAGTAACCAAGGATCTCGGTCTTGAAGCGGCTGGATCCATCCAGACGGAACGCCTCGACGGCTCTCGTGGCCACGGCATACAGCGTTCCAGCGTCGCTGACCGCGAGCTGAACGTAGCGGGTCTTGGTGACGCGAGCCCATCGGGAATGCCCCGAAGGAGAAAGGGAAATAAGGCGACCCTCCAGGGTGGCCAAGTACAGGTTGCCGCGTCCGTCCAGCACTGGGGGCGTTACGAAGGTGTCATCGACCGGAGCCGGCTTCGACCACTTCCGGGTGCCGTCGGGCCTCAAGGCGAACAGCGCTTCGGGTGCGGAGCGGTTGGGGTAGTGCCCGGTGATGTACACGGTCCCGTCGGGCCCCAGGACGGGAGAATGGATGTTGCGTGGGGGGGCAGGGAACTTCCAGCGGAGTTCTCCGCAGCGGTCGAAGGCTACCAGGCTTCCGCTGTTGAGGTCGGCGTGACCGAAGGGACGAGGCTTGCTGCTGAAGAACTGGATGTATGCGCGGCCACCCGCGGCGACCGCCGGCGTGGCGCGCGCCGGCGGCCCCGCACGCTGAGACCACACGCGCTGCCCGCTCTCGTCGATCGCGTAGATGCCGTTCGTCGCGCTGGCGTAGACCGTGCCATCACCGCCAACGGCGATACCGTAGAGCCTCGCGTATTTGACCTGATGCACCCACCGAAGACCAGGGCGCTCGAGCCCGTGCGCCTCGCTCCGTCGCTGACCGCCGGGATCCCGCCCCACGCTGGCCCACGCTGAGGGCTGGTTGAGCTCGGAGCGTTTCGGCAGGCAGGCGTTCGGGGGATCGATGCGCGTGGGGGGCGGCGGAGCGGGTGCGGGGGAGCGGCAGGCCACGGCCAGTCCGGAAGTCAGCCAGAATGCCCATCGCCAGTGAACCCGAACCAAACGCTGCGGGTCGGAAGCAGTCACCGCATCTTGATATACTACTTCCGGCGCGCGGCATGATCTGCAAGCGATCCGGTTGCTCTGCCTCGACCAGACCTCAATGATTCCGCGCTGGACGGGGTTTCCGGGACCCACACCCGCCTGTCAGTGACACGATCGCAGATCGTATGTTGGGTCCGCCGTGCAGTGCGCCTCGGACCGATCCGCCCTGGAATCCGTGCCCGCGCGCCGCGCTAGGGTGGCTGCGGATACTGTCGCGCCAGGCGGCTCCACTCCTCGCACGTGCGTCGGTACTCGTCGGTCACCACCGGGGGATCGACGAGACCGCAGCGGGACCGCCGGGCGTGGGCCAACTCGCCCAGAGCGGACTGCATGGCACGATCGCCGAATCGCCTGGCCATGGCGCGCAGCTTCTTGAACTCCTCCGGGCCGTTCACTTTTCCGAGCGCCGCCTGGCGCTCCTGCTCCGTGGCCCTGGTTTGGCGACAGAAGTAGCGCAGAAGTGGCGCGTGAAGCCCCTTCTGGTCCAGCCACTCGACCGCAGCACGGCTCAGCCCACGTCGGGCGACTTCCTCGCGCAGCTTGTCGATGAGCCACGGCTCGGGCACGTGGGTGAGCCGCTGCAGCGTCTCGCGATAGGCCTTCGTCGACAGTGCCTTGAGCGCCTTCTCGTACCGGCGATAGACGAAAGTGAGGTCCCCTGAGTTCGGCAAGCGCTCGAGGCTCTCGAAGCCGAAGTAGCCCCGCACGAACAGGAACGGAGCCACTGGGTCCACCCGCAGCATGAGTCGAGCCTGGTCGATGGGGCCAGACTCGGCCTCGCTCCACGCGTTGATCGCGAGCTTTCCGTGAACCACCGCGGGCGAGATCCGGTCCGCCGCCAACGGTACCTTGATGGTCTCGCAGGCGGCTCCCGCGCAACGCTGCAACAGAGCTCGTCCATCTCCCCACTTCTGCCAGGTCCAACGCTCGGCAGCCCCGCCCAGAACACTCGCTGCATCCACCGTCTCGCCCAGCCCGAGGACGATGCGCGCGGTGGGGGGATCGGGGTCGAGCAGAGCCCGCATGGCGTAGGTGTGCGCCTGGTCCACCTGCTCGCCGCTCAGCGGGGGCCGCTGCGGGGTCGTCGGCGTTACGCCCACGACAGGAGCTGGCGGGCCGCTCGCCGCGGCCGAAGCCGGCGGTGCATTCGTCGTCACCGACGCCGGCGCCGCACTCGCGCTGGCAGACGGCGGCACTGGCGCGGCGTTGGGGGCTGGCAGATGGTCGGTCGAAGATTGACTCCGCCCAGCCGCGGCGCGGGTCGGTGAAGGTTCTGGTGCTGCCGGCTCTGGAGGCGTCGCTCGTCGAGCGCAACCGACGAATCCGTAGAAGGCCAGCAGCGCAACCAGGGACGACCAGTGCGCGGGCATCGGTTTCAGTCTAACCCGCTCTGGCACTTCGAATCTTATGTCGACCTCTCCGCCTGCCGCAGCGTCAAGGATCCTAACACCCTTTGAAGTTCCTCCCCTAAGTCTTGGGCGGGATCAGTTGCAGCTTTTTTGGAACCTTGTAGGAGCAATTCCCCAGCACTTTTCTTCTGCGGTGCTGGGCTGTCCTTACCAGAAACTCGTCCGCAGCAGGGTGCTTTCGACCTCTGCCGCACGGGCCTCCGGGACAAGAGTTCGTCCTCGGTGAGCACGGGCTCCCACGACAGGTTCCGAACCTGCGTTGACGCAGGGCGGCTTGACCGTGCGCTCCGACACCGCGCGGCCCCGGCAGGCCAGACCAGCATCGGAGCCACTCTGCAATGGACCTGGACCAGAGTATGCAAGACCGCCCCAACTGGTATGGTAGTTGCTCCAGGAGCGAGACCATGCCGCGGACGCCGTTGATCCCTGTGCTTCTGACGCTCACTCTCGCCGCACCTGGTTGCGGCCGGACCACCCGTGACGCCGGTCGGGCGGACATCGGTGTCGCGGGAGCCGCCACTGGTGGCACAGACGTTGGCGGAGCGGCCAGTGGTGGCACAGGTGCCGACGGCGCATGGGGCGGCCACGGCGGAGCCGACGCGAGCGCGGGAGGTGCCAGCGCCGGCACCGCTGGCGCGCCCAGCGTGGAGTGCCGGCCGCGCGACGACGACCCGACCGGCTACCTCGTGCTCATTTGCCAGTACCTGCTTGCGCACGCCGACACCATCCACACGGCTGCCGACCCAGACTCCTACAACATCGTGAACATCGAACCGCGCACCGAAGGCGGCCGCGATGTGCTCTACGTTTGGCTCGACTGCTGCTTCATGGGCGACTACGCCATCATCGATGTGGAGACCGGAGAGGTAGTCGCGTTCTCACCAGGCGACGTGTAGCCGCGCTTGTACTACCAGACAATCCCGTCCTGTATCAGTATTCGGCTGGCCCGGAAGTGGCGGATTTCTCGATGGATCGTGTCCGCCGAATTGCACAGCCAAACCATCGAGAGACGCGGGGGTTCCCGGCCGGCTGAGTATCCGTACACGACGAGAGCTCTGTCCGAGAAGTCGCAATCGTCGTGCTCCGCCGAACCGAACTCGCGGGTGGTGACACGACGAGGACAGCTCTGCTGTGATCTGGACGGAGCACCTGGTCTTGGTTGCGGCCCCCCTGGCACGCCCGTTGCGGCGTGGCTTCGCGGAGTTGGACGCAGCCCAGGCTCATCCAGCGGGTGACCGGGCAGACGAGGTCAACCAGGCGGGCCGGTCCCGACACCGGACGCGTCGGTAGACCACTCGAACGCGTCCAGGAGCGCGAGCGAATCGAGGATGGTGTCCGACACGTCGAAGACCATGAACTCGATCGTCATGGTTTCTCCGGGGACGACCGGCGCGGTCGTTTGGAGCCACACCGTGCCGCCTCCCCAGTTGCTGGTTTCCATCCCGGTCCCCGCGAGCTCGGACGGCCCGTTGGGACAGGTGTAGCAGTTGTGGGGCACGCAGACTTCGAAGAACCCGTTGTTCACTGATACTGGGTTGTTCAGGGAGTCAAACGAGATGTTCTTGTCGGCTGGGATGCCAGCGGCACCCGTGGTCAGCTGCGTGAGGTAGAAATCGTTATAGGCAGAGCAGGCGTAGACCCAGTATTCCCGCGAGAAGAACCTGAACTGGTACGCGAAGGATCGGGCATTGGTGGGCACGCGGATGGTGAGCCTCAGATTGACCGGATCGTTCGCGCCGGAACCGGCAGGGCAGGTGCCCATACAGCTGGAAGACGAGGGCAACTGTCCGGCATGTGCCGCTAGATACGCCGCGGGTGGTTGCGAGGATGTGCCGAAGGACGTGCTCGGGGTGCCGGGGTAGCCCGGGTCGCCAGCGTCGCGCATCATGCCGTTGGAGAGACCAGCCATGGTGGGGCCAAGTTGGGGGACGATGACGTTGCCGTAGTTGACGAGCACGGCTGCCTGGCTGTTCTGCATGTTGCTGAGTTGGGCGGCGCTGGGCGTGGTGCCGTTCGCAAGCCGAAACTCGGCCGAAATGACGCCCCACTTGCGCTGCGGGAGCGGAGGGCTCGTTGTCGTGAACTGGCAAAGCTCCATCGCCTGCGCGAGGTTGGCCGGAGTCACGGTGAAATCTTGTGCGGTTGAGCAGGGGGGTGGCGCGTCGGTGTCACTGGTGCCTGGATCGCAGTCGTCGTCCACGCTGTTGCCGAGCACCTCGAAGGCACCCGGATTCACCAATTCCGGAGTGTCGCCGCAGACACCCGCGAGGTCGCAACAGTCCCCATCGCAGTGGCCCCAGCCATCTCCGTCCTCGTCGATGGATTCGTCGACATTGCCATCGCAGTTGTCATCTTCTCCGTTGCCGCAGATTTCGTAGACCGCCGGCTCGCTCTGAGCGCAGCTGAGCGCTGGCCCGCCATCGCACTGCCAGGTGCCGGCGGCGCAGATACCGTCGAGACCCGTGTCGCAGGGCGTTCCGAGCAGAGCTTCGTCTGCGCCGTCCGCCGTGAGCGGATTGCAGTCATCGTCGACTCCGTTGCACAGATCGAGAAGGTTCTGCGCCGTTTCGTTCACGCATTCGACATCGGTACCAGAACCGTTGCAGGTGAAGGTGCCGTTGGCGCAGGCATCGCTGTCGGCGCCATCACACGCGTCGCCCAGCTCCGGAAAATCCTCGTCCGAGCTGCCGTCGCAGTCGTCGTCAGCCCCGTTGCAGGCTTCCGGTGTGGCGTTGGCCGCAGTGGTGCAGGTGAGCGCGGTTCCGTCCGAGGTGCACACCACCTCGCCGCCACCGCAGGGTCCGAGTCCGCAGTCATCGCCGAGGAGCAGCCCCGTGGTGCCGTCCGGTTCCGTGTAGGTCACCGTGCCGTCGATGAATGGGTCGTCCGGCGTGCCATCGCAATCGTTGTCGGCGCCATCGCAGATGTCTTCGGCCGGCGTGGCGGCGCTGCAAGGTCCGAAGCCGGACGCTGCGTCACAAGTGCTGACTCCCAGACAACTACCGAACTCATTGGTGACGGCGCAGGGTCGGGTGGCGCCGTCCGTCGCGGGCAGGCAGGTGCAGTCTCCGGACGCCGGGAGGCACTGGAACACGCTAGGGCGAAGTTGCGTGCACACCATTCTGGGATCGGGACAGGCTGCAGCGGAACAATCCATCGCACACGCGCGCGCTCCGCCAATGGAAACGCAGAGGGCGCCGGGCCCGACACCCGCAGCGCACTCGGCGTCGCTCGCGCAGCTCTCGCAGAACTCCGACGCGGTCGCACCGGCGCTGCCGGCGACCCCGGTTCCGGCCGCGCCGCCTCCTCCAGCGGTGGCCCCGGCCAGACCCGCGCTCCCCAGGCCGCCGGAGAACCCAGCGGTTCCGGCGGTTCCGGCGGCGTTCGAGGTGCCGGCAGCCGACGTGCCAGCGGTTCCCGACGCGGACGAACCCGCATCAGCCCCTGTGGAGGCCGGAGCGCCCGCGGCACCGGCTGCGGTGTCTCCGCCGCTGGCATCACGCCCAGCCACATTGCCGGCGCCACCGCCGCCGGCATCGGCCCCCGACGCATTGCCGTTCCCTCCACCCTGGGTCCCGCCCGCGCCGAACGGGTCTCCAGTTCCACCGCTGCTCGTGCCGCCAGAACCTTCGTCCGGTCCGATGTCGGCGCCGCTCGCCCCACCTTCGTCCGAGCTAGATCCGCCACTGCTCGAGTTGCCACACGCAACCGCGAACGCACATACCGCGGCGATCGACACCGATCCCGCAGATAGTCTTCTCAGACCCATGACACGTCCTCCTCAGCCCGCTCGAACGGCAGCAGGCTAGCACGACTGGGCACCTCATGCGTCGGGTTTCAGCTGAAACGGAGTCTTCTCGGTATGCGACTCGCAATCAGTCAGCCTACCTGCGCGTCGACGACTACGTCATCGAAGGGGAGGTGCGTTGCCTGGACCACGGCCAGGCAACGAACGAAGCGCTCGTCGAGGCGGATCACCCCAAACACCAACTCACGAATGACCACCCCCACGAACCCCGATGACGATGGCTCCGGTGGAAGCTGTGCC
Source organism: uncultured Polyangiaceae bacterium (assembly GCA_964610275.1). GTDB lineage: Bacteria > Myxococcota_A > Polyangia > Polyangiales > Polyangiaceae > JAFGBI01. The sequence goes on from CAZSVU010000233.1 coordinate 13,143, forward strand.
GGCGGCAGTACCTCTGCCGGTACACACAGGGGGGACTCGGGCTCGCGGGCTACCTCCGGGATACCGTCCAGCAGCAGGTGCTCGTTGGCAGGTGCATACTTGAAGAAACCGGGATGCCAGATTGCCCGCGAATGGATTGGGTCGTCTGGGGGAGGATGATTTCGGGCCTTCATGCCCCCTAAATCAGCGATCGTGAATCTGGAACGTTGTTCAGGCTGCTCGTCGGTCTGCCCTTGATGGCGTGGTGGTTACCGGCACCCACGTAGCCATT
>CAZSVU010000234.1:0-13401 GCA_964610275.1 uncultured Polyangiaceae bacterium
CGGCGATACGGTCTTCTTCCTCCCCGGCAAGATTGAGATCCGCGCCGGCGCGGATCCGGACCGCTCCATCGATGCGCACGATGCACTCCCTGGCCGAATCGTGGCACGCCGGGTTCCCGTGCGGGGGTACTGGCGCCGGCCGCTCGCCACGTCGGAAGACCAGCGGCTGCGCTGGGTCCGTCCGCACTTCCGCGGTCCCGACATGGCCGTGCTCGTGGAGCGCGCGTACAGCCTCAAGGCGTAGCGTGCCGGCGGCAGGCGTCCCGCCCGAACGGGATGGACCTGTGGGTCCTGGAAACCCGGACCACGGCGAGATCATTGAGGTCGCTCCGGGTCCGAGCCACGGTCACCGGCCGTGTTCAACCTCATCCGCTCCCTGCTAGTTGCCGGCAGGAAAGCTCCATCGGAAGTACGCGCCCACACGGATATCCTCAAGTGATCGACGTCCAGGGTAGCTGCCTCCGCTGTCCATTCCGGCCCATTATGCGTGTCCAGAGAGCAGGTGTCGGGGGTCGTATCGCCGACCACTAAGCCTGGCACACCCTGGAGAGTCGTGACCTCCGCATCGCCCCATCCTCCGTCGTAGGTCTCCGTGGCAACAAAGAGCGTCGTCTGATCGCACACGTCCACCGCGACGTCCGACGTGTCGACTGCCACGTCCACCGCGACGTCCGACGTGTCGACTGCCACATCGATCCGGACTGTTGTGTAGTTCCCCGAACTGAGAACATCTACAATATTGTCCACGAGCACGGTGTTCACCGCGTCGCACGTCGTTGGTCCCGACGGGGTGGGCCCGGACTGCACCTGCCAGCCGCATGTTACGAATTCCGGGAACGAGAGCACGTCGTCCACGAGACATGGTTCGCACTGGTTGTTGGTGGTGGCAAACTCGCCATCCGGGCAGGAAGCGCATTGACCGTCGGGAGCGGTGTACTCGTCGATGTCGCAGTGCGCACACTCCTCACCCGCCGTTACGGTGAATCGCTCCACGGGTAGCAGAGCACCGGCCTCGAGGTTCGCGACCCAAGCAGTTATCCTTGCCTCGTAGACTCCGGTCGTGGAGAAATCGTTGGTTGGTCCGCCAAGGACCGGCACCTGGCCGCTGTCCAGAAAGCACTCGTACTCGAACCCACTGCTCGTGTTCCAATCACCGGCCCAAACGGTGAGGCCGGCGTTGCTGAAGTCACTGCCAGGGCCGTCGCGCGTCTCCACCCAAACGTACAAGTAGGTCTGTTCACATGTGTCCTGTGTCAGCAGCGACACATCCGGGGAAGCATGTACTTGAGCGCTGTCATGCGCACCGAGATTGAATCCCTGGACGACGGCCGTCCTGACCATCCCACAGGGGGATGTGTTTACGGGCGCGGGACCGAGATCGACCCCCCAGCCGCACGTCGTGTAGTCCGGAAGCGAGACCGTCTGGTCCGCCCTCGGTGAGCCCACCGCACCACCCACCATGGCCCTCGCCCGCGACCCGCCCTACTACAAGACCCGAGCGGTGCGTCGCACCCTCGGCGACCTCGACCCACCCCCGAGTGAGGAGCAGACACAGCCCGAGTTGTTCTGAGCGCAGCCTGAGCAGAGCCCCGGGCGAACGCACCCCTTTCACCGCCGATCCCCCGCGCGGCTTCGGGGACGTGCGTCTGCAGTTCGACTGAGCAACGCCGATCGGGCCGCACGGACCATCGGCAGCGGCGGATCGGCCACGCTTCGGCCGCAGATCGGCGCTGGCGCCGCCGCCCAGGCGCCGTTCAAGCGCTCACCACCACCGCCATCCACACGACCGAGGGGATCATGCCCCCGATTGTTCTACTTGCGGCGCACGGGCGGCGATTCGTTGCGCCCATTGCTGCAGTGGCTGCACCTCGGCCTGGTGCGTTCGCATGCTCCGCGGGCTGCATCATGATTGTCGCGAGGCAGCGTGAGGCGCGGACGGCGACAGAAGCCAGCACAGCCACCAACCCCGTGGCGTGTTGGGCATGGAACGGGGTTTGCAAAAGCGAGGCACGGAGGTTCGAATGGTCGGAGCGACTTCGGCTCGCTTGAGTGTCCCGCTGCTCTGCTTGGCAGCGATTTCCTGCTCCACTTCTGAAGAGAAATGGGCAGCCTCGAGCGCTGGGACTGATGGCGCTGGCGATCCGGCGGGCGCGACAGGCGGAGTTGCGGCAGGCGCGCCAGGTACCGCGTTGGCGGGAGCCACCAACGGAGGCGGCACAGACCGGCCAGTCAGCAGCGGATCAGGTGGCACAGATTGGCCCAGCAGAAGTGGCTCCGCCGGCACGGGCGTCGGCGGCAGCAGTGGCGGGACTGGCGCGGCGAGCTGGTCCGCTGGTGCGGGCAGCCTCAGCGGCGGCGCCAGCGGTTCGACCCGTACCGCTGGCGCTGCCGGACTGGCGGCTTCTGCCGGTACGGCCGGGTCGGCGGCGTCCGCCGGCGCAGCGGGCCGGGGCGGCGCGTCGGGAAGGGCCGGCGCCGGGGGCCGCGACAGTGCCGACGCAACCGCCGGCGCTGGGGGCGCTGGGGGCGCCGTGGAGTCGCAGCTCATCTGCGGCCTCTCTACCAATGCCTCCGTCGAGCCCGCGACGACCTGCCAGGGTTTGGAGGGCCCGTACGTCGTTCGACCGCCGGACTCCGAGAGCCTCTCGGTCGGGGACGACTGGTCCATCGCGGATCCGATCTACGTCGCCTTCCGCGAAGACGGGGGTTCGTGTCGCGCGATCGTCAACGTGGAGTACTTCGAACCGGCGCCGTACGCGGTGCAGGCGGCGGACGGCGTGCTGCGGCTGGTTCCTGAGACAGACGGTGCGTTCGGCACAGCGTACTTCCGGAGAGAGGAAGTCGGGCTCCATCGTATCGACTCAATCACACTCGCCGCGCCGGGGAACACCGTACCCACCTGTGCGCGGGTCGAGCTCAGTTGGGCGCGCGTGTCCGGGGAGTACGATTGGGGCGGCAGTGTCATCGTCGAGGCGAACCTGGACCGTGGTGTTCCGCCGGTGTCCTTCGTGCTTCGCCGGCTGGAAGGTTCCGTGTGGGACTACGGTCGCCTGGGTTTGGATTTGGAGAACCTGCCCCTGATGTCCGACCCGAACCCCGTCGGTTTCCCCTGGAGCACCTGGGTCCTGCAGGCGTCGCGTCCGGTCGCCAGCCTCGCCGACCACTTGGGGGTGGTGGCAAGTGACGGTGGCCAAGCGCTTCCCGCCACCATCGAACCGATCGAAGGCCAAACCTGGGTGCAAGTGCGCTTCAGCGACTGGCCTTCCGTCAACGGCGCTTCTTTCGAAGTCGTGGTCGACGACTCCTTGGTGGACAGTCTGGGAGAACCAGCTCCAGCCGCCCGGTTTGAGGGCAACGTGGTCGAGCTCTCTCCGGCGCGGCGCGCCTACGAGTTCGAGTCAGCCGACGAGGTCTGGTTCGACAGAGTGCCCAGCCTCGCCCCCGAGGACCAGAATGTGGTGGGGCTGTATGGGGGTCAACTGCACGTGAGCGACAGCGGAGGGCCGCTTCCTTGCCAGGCCGCCGGACTGCTGGATGCCTCCGATGCTTCCACGGTCCATTTCACGGGCTCAATCCCCGCGTACAACAACGTCAGGATCATCGTCCCCGGCGTCGAAGAAGTCCAAGCCAGAGACGCTGGAGGGGGAGACTACACCCCCCTTCAACAAAGCTACCCGTGGGAAGTCGAGTATTCGAGCGTGGCGGGCCAGGATCTCGTGGGATTTTGCCTCTCGGTGAGTCACGGCAGCTGGATCGACCTGGACTCGATCTGGGTGGTCGAATAGCAGCACCCGCAGCAGCACCCCGGTCCAGATGTGATGTAGTGGCTTGCGTCCGGTCGGGTAGGTGGCAAGTTGCACCTACACGGCATCCTACTCGACGGCGTCTTCGCCCTGGGCGACGACGCTACGCCCGTCTTCCACCCCCTGCCCAGCCTGGACACCCAGGACGTGGCGGACTTGCTACAGGTGATCCGCGTCCGCCTGCTCAACCTGCTCGAGCGGCAGGGGGTGATCGAGGACCGCTCCGAGCTCACACTGCTCGACGACGGTTTGGCCGAGCGCGAGCCCGCACTGGCGCAGCTCGCTGCCGCCGCCGTCAGCGGCCTACCCCCGGCCGGCCCTGAGCAGCGTCAACGTCAGCCCGTCGCACTGCGCGGCGAGCCCGGCGTGCGGGTCACCGCTCCGCTCTGCGTGACCGAGCTCGGCTTCTCGCTGCATGCCGTTACTCGGGCTGCCGCCACCGACCCGCGCGGCCGCGAGGCCCTGGTTCGCTATGCCCTCCGGCCCGCGCTCGCCCAAGAACGCCTGTAGCTGCTCGACAGCGGTCTGGTGCGCATCGCGCTACGCCGTCCCTTCCGCGACGGCACCGTCGCCGTCGACCTCGATCCTCTCTCCCTGCTCTGCCGGCTGGCCGCCGCAGTGCCCCCACCACGCGGCCACACCGTGCGCTACTCCGGAGTGCTCGGCTCTGCCTCCAGGTTGCGCCCGCTGATCGTCCCTCCACCGCCTCCAGCCTCTGCCGACCAACCTGCCCACACGAAGCATTCCACCAAGCCCAGGCCACCCACCCATCGCTCTCGCTATCGCCCTTGGGCTGAGCTCCTGAAGAGAACGTTCGCCATCGACGTGGAGGCCTGCTCCCAGTGCTCCGGCCGCATCAAGCTCATCGCGCTCGTCACCAAGCCCAGCAGCGTCGCGCACTTCTTGCGCCATCTCGGTGAGCCCACCGCACCACCCACCCTGGCCCTCGCCCGCGACTCGCCCTACTACAAGACCCGAGCGGTGCGGCTGCGGAAGTACGGCGGGTCGCGGGCGGGAGCCAAGGGCCGCTGAGAGCGCGCTAGCCCGACCTGCCGCCAACTCGCCAACCGCATCCTTCTTCGTCTCTTGAGCCACTCCCATCTGCGGAGGCGGACAGAGCGCCAGCGAGACCACCGGCCACGTCTAGCCCAAACAAACGGACGATGGCGTCTTCCTCGTATGCCATGGAGTGTCCGTCGAAGTGATCCGACAGTCGAATTTGCGACGGCGGCGGCGGTAGCACGTCGGGTGGCCTGCCGGCGCCAGATCCGCTAACCTTGCTCTGCTGCGCGCGGGCGCGGCAGGGAGGTCGGGATGCGTGGGGCGATGAACTCGCATTGGGAGCTACTCTTGGGGATGCTCCTGATCGGCGGCTGCAGCAGCGGCACCTCGGACGAGCAACCGCCGGACGACGGAACGGGCGGCGCCTCTGCAACCGGTGGCGACGATGCCGGAGGCGAGGCCGGGGTCAGCAGCACGAACGACGGACTGGGCGGTTCGGCAGGCGGCAACGCCACGGCCGCGGGTGGCACCGCCGGTGCCGGTGGCAGTGACACAGGCGGCGCGCCCGAGACCGGTGTCGGTGGCGCTGACTGCCCCGACGGCACGGAACGCTGTCCCTGCTACGGAAACGGCACGTGCAACGCCGGGCTCGTCTGTGCGTCGGACCTGTGCGTGTATCTCGGCAGCGGCGGCAGCGACGGCGCGGGCGGTGGCTCGGCCGGCGCAGGAGGTGCCACGGCAGGTGCGGGGGGTGCCGCTCCCTCCGGAGGAACTGGCGGGACCGGCGGCGCAGGCGGGACCGGCGGCGCGTGCACGGAACTGAGCATCCCTGTCGCACTCGCGCCGCTCAACCTGGTCTTCATCGTCGACAAGTCGGGAAGCATGGGCGTGGGTGCCGCCTATGACAACACTCCCACGCGTTGGTTTCCGCTGCGCGACGGCCTCATTGCCTTTCTGCATGAGCGCCAATCAAGCCGGCAATCTGCGTCCCTCGAGTTCTTCCCGGCCCCGGGTAGTCTCGAGATCGCCTGCAGCGTGGCACAGTACGAGTCACCCGTCGTCGAACTCACGTCCCTCGACACCTTGACGGCAGATGACTCTCCGTTCTTGACGGCCTTCATCGCGACCACACCGTCGGGTGGCACTCCAACGGTCCCGGCACTGGCGGGTTCGTTGGACTACGCGCGGACGTTGACAGAGCAGGATCCCGCAGCGACCACGGTCGTGGTGATGTTCACGGACGGAGAGCCCGCCTTTATGCTTCCGTCGGGCGAAATCGGGCCCGGGTGCAGCGAACCGGTAGAGAACACCGTCTCCGGCGCAGTTACGATCGCCGCGGCGGGATTGGCGGACGGAATTCCCACCTACGTCATCGGCATCGGTGACGCCCTGTTGACCCTGCATTCGGTCGCTCTGGCGGGCGGCACCGGCACAGCTACCCTCATCGAGCCGGGCGATCCCGCAGTCACGGTGGCGGAGATCCAAGCCGAGCTCGCCAGTATCCGTGACCACCACGAGTCATGCTCCGTTCCCGTTCCGGACGTCCAAGCCCCAGTGGACTGGGCCGAAGCCACGGTGCTGGCCACGGTCGATGGAGTCGTCAGCGTCGTAAGTCAAAACCCGGGCTGCACCAACGACTTCGGCTGGCAGTACCTGTATGAAGCCGACAACCCGGACACGCCCACCTACATCCAGCTGTGCCCCGCCGTGTGCGCTACCGTTCGGGGAGCACCGGACATCGAGCTGAGCCTGAACTTCGGGTGCGTGGCAGGCAGTACGACTTAATTGCCGCTGCGAAGTGTGCGCCGTATCCTGAGTACGTGGAGTTTGGCAAGGGAGGGACGCGATGTCTCGTGGTCACGTTGGGGTCGGAGTCCTGCTCCTCGTTCTGACGTTCGTTGCGTGCGAGCCGACGGTAACCGAGACCGTGGCCCCGTATGGCGATGCGTCGGCTGGGCGGGGCGGCCAGGGCACGGATCAGACTGATTCCGGTGGCGCATCGGTCGGGCCGGATGTCAGACCCATGCAACACGTCTGGGTGTCGACCGGGGCGATGGAAGTGCCGCGGTGCGGTCATCGGGCGACACTGCTCGATGACGGAGATGTGCTCGTCACGGGCGGGCTGCGATTCGTGACGAGCCCCGCCAACGCTGAGTTGTACGACTCTGCGACCGGGACCTGGTCGGCGACCGGAGCGATGGCGGAGGATCGCTCGCGCCACACGGCGACGCTGCTCCTGGATGGGACCGTGCTCGTCGCGGGTGGGAGCGACGGCATGAACGCATTGGCCACCGCAGAGGTCTACGACCCTGCGACAGGACTGTGGCGATCGACGCAATCCATGGCCACCACCCGCTCTTCCCACACGGCGACTCTTCTCGCAAACGGGGCAGTGCTGGTCGCAGGTGGAGTGGACCAGGCCGGCGCCGAGCTCTACGACCCCACCACGGGAACCTGGGCAACGACTGGGTCCATGGGGTCGCCTCGATACAATCACACGGCCACGTCGCTCTCGGATGGGACCGTGCTGGTGGTAGGTGGGTACGGCGACAGTCTCCTGACGAGCGCCGAGCTCTACGACCCCGGGACGGGAACCTGGACGGACACGGGATCGATGACGAGGATGCGGGAGAATCACACGGCGACCCTGCTCGCGAGTGGGCTCGTGTTGGTGGCTGGGGGCTACACTCCCAGCCCGTCCGAGACGGCGGAGTTGTACGACCCCGTGACCAGAACCTGGACGGACACGGGAGACATGGGGTGGCCGCGCTACGATCACCGCGCCGCGCTGCTCGGTGGCGGGACGGTGCTGGTGGCCGGCGGCTACAACGACGGCGACGACTGTATGGCGTTCTCGGAGCTCTACGACCCTGCGACGGGCGTCTGGACGACGACACAACCCATGGCCGACGCGCGTCGGGATCCTACAGCCACACCGCTTCAGAGCGGTGAGGTGCTCGTGGTTGGTGGCGAGGACGGGAGCATGGACTGCCTACAAAGCGCAGAGCTGTACCGCTGAGCGGTGTGGCTGGCCGAGTCGTGCGGCAGCCGCGAACTCGGCCAGCTGTCAGCCCGTCGCACTGCGCGGCGAGCCCGGCGTGCGGGTCACCGCTCCGCTCTGCGTGACCGAGTTCGGCTTCTCCCTGCATGATGGCTGGCCCTGTGCTGGCTCCCCTCGTCATCCGCCTGCGTCACGCCGCAGCCCGGTCAAAGTCGGCGCCGTACTTGTCGTCGCGGTCACGGATGATGAACCCGAGTGGACGAAGTCCAGCCCCGCTGGACGCAGTCCGGGAGGGACCACGGCCCGAACGGAGCGAGGGAGCGCCGAAGGCGCAGTGAACTGGGGCCCCTGGCCGAATGGCGTCGCGTTCCGAAGTTGCTGAGCCGTCCACTTCTCGCTCGGACCGCGAGTGACGCCGACGTGGATCACTTCCTTGGCGTTGATGTCGGTCCCGGTGCCAACGCAGGATCGTGTCCGGCTTCACCAGCAGGACAGCATCGCGCCAGTTGTGGACCAGGCGAGAGAGCAGGACAACCAGACCGCGCTCGTGCGGCTGGAAGGTGGGACGCTTGACCTTGCGGGAGGCAACAATCAGCTGCTGACGGAGCAGGGCGTTCTCGGCGAGGAGGTCGTTGCGCGACCGAGTGAGGTCCGTGACCAGCCCGGTCAGAAGGGGGGAGGTCTGGTGGCCTCCTTGACCGGCCGCCAGAGCTTTCGTGTAGCCGCGCTGACAGCAGCTCGGATGCGGGTGCAGAAACCGATCAGCACGACAGCGATGTGCCCGGTGGCGGCCGAACCTTCAAGACTTGTTCTCGCCCGATTCCTGAACGATCCTGGCGCGGACGAGCGAAGTAGCCACGGCAGGTAGCTCACCACCTCGTAGCGGATTGGTCCGTGCCCGCCGCTGGCACCGACGCCCAGCGGGCGGTTGAGCCGCATGGGCACCCACCGCTCGTGGGGCCACAGCCGGTCATCCGCCGATGCCAAGCTGTCCAGCAATGCGCCGACCTGTTGCGGTGACGCGGCATAGCGACGCTGGTGCTCAGCGCTGCTGGCGTCGGGAACCAGGCTACCGCAGGGTCACGCTCGTGATCACGATGTCGAGCGAGGCTGCTGTGAGCCAATCGCAAGCGAACGAGACCACTTCGACACTCGTGAGATCGAAGGCGACGTCTCCGTCTTGCCAGGAGGAGTTGGGCGTAGCGAGGTTGACGACGTACGTATTGCTGCCGCCGACCCCTTCCAGATCCCAGGTGCAACCCCGCGTCCCGGCACCGCCCGTCAAGCCGACCTCGAACGGGACGCCCGTTGCCACCTCCGCGGTAAAACTGAGCTCCGCGTAGCCCGAGAGGTCGACTGGTAGGGCCGCGGCGTCCAGTTGGAGCGATGTGCCGGCATTCGATTCCGCCGGCGAAACCAAGAGGGCTCCCACGCGCGTTGCCTCGGGCGGGAACTGCCAAGCGGCCGTAGATCCTGGATTCTGCCAGAGCGTCCAAAAATACCCGCCCAGCGCCGGCGTGGTGGTCTTCAGAGCGCAGCCAGCAACGTTCAGACAGTCGGCCAGCGAGGTCTGGGCACAGATCGCATCGACGCCAATGCATTCAGACTCGGCGTCGTCGCCGCCCGGTGGCGCGCCGGTCCCTCCAGTGCCGCCTCCGCCGCAGGCCAACAGCAGTGTTGCCGAAACACAGGATCCGAGCAGCAGTCTGATGGAGCGAATCATCTCTGGGTTGCTTGGTATCGGTGGATCGCGAGCAGCTTATCTCGCCACAGGTGCCACGCCAAGGTCCAGGTAACCCAGGGTAGCCCTGATCATCCGGAGGCCAGCTTCACCGCGTCGAGCTCGTCTACGATTGCCCGTGTCACCGGATCGAAGCGTTCCGCCGCTTCACGGAGCCACTCCACGTACGCGCTGTACAGAGCATGGTCGATCCCGCGAAGCCGTTGAGCTGCGCAGACGAGCTCGGCCACCACCTCTGGTGCCATCGGCAACTCCGCGCGCAGGTGGAGCTCGACTGTGTAGTTCACCCACCGGCTGTCGTGCAGCGCCTGGGCGAGCCTGAGCGCGTGCCGACAGGCACCGGTGCACACCGACTCGGGGATCGGCAATCCGGCGCGCACGCCATCCAGTAGCTTGGTGAGATGGTTGGCGAGGATTCGTTCCGCGTGCTGGGGCTTTCGGTCGGCCAGCATTCGATCTGCCAGTCTTCCCAACACGTCCAGTGCGGTGGCTCGGTCAGTGGGGGCAGGGGGGGCTCCGTTCGCGTCCCGTTGCGGTGGCGATGTCAGGGACCTGGTGTGAGACGCTCGCTGCGGCTCAGCCGAAAAGACGCACAGCTCGGTCATGCCGACCAGAAGACGGTCGCCATCGTATAGAGGGCACGGTTCGAAGATGCGGACGTTGTTGACGTACACGCCGTTCGTGCTCCGGAGATCCTCGACCACGGCCTCATCCTCAGCGATGCGGATGCGCGCGTGCTGCCGGGAGACCAGCGGGTCGTCCACCAGCACCGTGCAGATCGAGTCGCGGCCCAAGATGGCCTCGTCGGCGTGCAGCGTGCAGTCCCAGTCGGGCCCGACCAGCTGTACGGCCCCCTTCAGACGCACCGCCCCACTGGAGCGAGGGGTACCGGGCGCGGGTGCGGGGACTCGGGGGGTGGGGAACACGGCTTCGCTTCCAGCCATGCGGATCCTCCGTTCTTCGGCCCCCGACGTTGGCCAGATCCGACCATCCGTTGCCCGGATCCGACCACACCGGTTGCCGTGTTGCCGGCCTGCCCGGCGATTTTCACTGTGCGGGTTCGGGGACTGCAGGAGGCGTGCCGAGGTGGAGACCCAACCCAGCGTAGGATCGAGCTCGTGCAGCGGTGCGGCGCACCCTCGGCGACCTCGACCCACCCCCGAGTGAGGGGCAGGCGCAGGGCGAGTTGTTCTGAGCGCAGCCTGAGCAGAGCCCCGGGGGAACGCACCCCTTTCACCGCCGATCGCCGATGGCGGCGCTGCCGAGGTGCGCGCGCAGCTCGACCACGGCGACCAGTTCGGTCCGCGCTTGCCACCGCGGACGCTCTTCGCCAGCACCGAAGGGTTCGTCACCACACCCAAATGCCGTTCAGCGACCCGCCACCACCGCCATCCCCTCTGCCGAGGTGATTTCGCTCCGCTTGTTCTGCTTGCGGCGCGCGAACTGGGTGGGCCGAGAGTATTGGGTCCGGTTCATTGACTGGCTGTCCACTGAACAACCGCGGAGCTGTAAGCCAGCTCACCCCGGCCGTCCTGCTACGAGAACTCGACGCTTTTCGTCCAACCGTCGCTGGTCAACAGCTCTGCCACTTGCCGCCGCCGGCAGCCACCGGGCAGCGGTCGGCCGACGCTTCGTGATGACCGGTCCGACCGCCAGGGCTACCGCTCCGCCGGCGCCAGGCGGACGTGGTCCAGCAGCAGCGCCAGGTTGCGCCCGTCCCGCGACCCGTGTTCGAAATCCACGGGACGCCCGGTGGCCTCGAACTCCAGCAACACGGTGTTGAGGCCGCTCACTAGCGCTCCGGGTGCCAGCTCGAGTGATTGGCGGGTGAAGCGCTCGGTGAAGGTCAGGGTTCCGACCTGTCGATCATTGACCCGCACGCTGACGGAGAGAGGAGCAAGCGCCCAGAAAGCTGCTCCCTCCAGCTGTAGGACGTAGGCCATGGGTAGGGGCGAGAGGTGTACGCACAACCGAGCCCGGTCTCCGTCGCTCCACACCACCGACCGGCGTTTGACCGTCTCGTTCCCGCTGAATCCATAGTCCAGACTGGCGCGAGTGGGCTGGGTCCCCAAATCGAGTGCGAGTTTTCTGGGGGCACGCTCGGCTGCCGCGCTCGGGCCCGGTGAGGTCGTGTGATGAGTTCTGGACGGGACGGGCATTCTGGCTGCGTCCGGGGCGAACAGCACCGCGCACAGTAGTATCGTCGCGGCACTCGCCACCACCACGGCGCCTGCCACCCCCTGGACGCCCCACCGCTCGAGCCACCGCCGTGGCAGCCAGAACGGCACCCCAGCTTCTGGCAGCGCCACCACTGTCTCGCTGTCCAGGGTGACTGCCGGCAAGGGGAAAAGGGCGACCTCGCGCAACCGCTCTGAGAGGGCGGCAGCGGCAGCTAGCTGCAGGCACAGCAGCGTGGGCACTATCGGCACCAGGAACCGAGTGCTGGACCCCGCGATGAACTGCGGAGCCAGCACGGCAGCGGCGCACAACGCACTCGCCGTCAGACCCGGCCGGCTGCGACCACGGCGAAGACTTGCCACCAGATGAGCCACGCCACCGGCAAGCAGCACCACGTAGAAAGTAGCGAACACGGTGCGCGCGCTCCAGTAGGAAAGCCCCGTCGCGCTGCCGACCACCTCGGCGAAGCGCGAGCGAACGGCCCAGACGTCGGGCACGAATCCGAAGAGGTAGAGGAATCTACGCCCCAGCAACAGGATGTAGAGATCCGGCCGCGTGGCGATGAACTCAATCCCGTGCGGTTGAGCAGCCTCTGGATATGGCCACATCACGCCCGTCGCGTTGGGGTTGAGTCGTTCGAGGAACACGCCGAGGGAGGACTGGAAGAACACGGGGGCGCTCGCGGCGGCCGAGTAGGCCACATTCCAGGGCAGCGCTATTGTCACGTAGCCCAGCAACGTGACTCCGACTGCGCGCGCGGCTGACCCAGTAGCCGCACGCCCGCGGGCGCGCAGCAGCGACCAGACCCTCGCGCCGAGGTACAGCAGCAAGAGCAGCACGAAGTGCAGACGGAAGGTACACAGAAGCCCGGCAAGTGCTCCCAGGGCGAATTCGTGGCGCAGGTGCGCGACAGGCCGCGCCGCCGTGAAGGCGAACAGGGTCAGCAAGAACATCACGGGGACCTCGTACTGGACCACCGCGCAGTACTTCTGCAGCAGCTCGCTGGCCGAGCAGAGGTAGATGGCAAGATAGCTCCAGGTAGCCGTCATTCCCACGCGACGCACAAGCAGGAACACGAGAGCCAATGTGGTCAGCCAGAGCACGAAGCTGCCGAGCTTGATGCTGAGAATGCTGCCGTCGAACACCCTGAGCAGTACGCTCACGTACGCGGACATGCCCGCGCTGTGGTAGGTGTCCGGCGAAGTAAGCCAGCGACCTTCTGCGATCATTTGACGGGCGTTCTCGACGTAACTCGGGGCGTCGATGGTCATGCGCTCGTGGTACGTCACGGCCTCGCCTGTTCCGAGCACGAAGCGAACGTTGGCCCAGGCATTCAGGGCAGTCAGGCAAAGCAACAACGCGTGTGCCACCGTGAGCCACGCCGCTACCCCCTTGGGGCGGCTACTAGCCGCTAGATCTGCGCTCGCGGGTTGCCCGCGCTCTTCGACCACGGGGCCACGATACCCGGATGCACGCTGTGATGGCTACCCGTCTCGTCCGCTCAAGGATCGTTGCAGAATCCGGCGAGAACCAGACTTGAAGGTTGCGACCTGTCCATCCCAGAAACGTCGTCACCGCCGATGTGGAGCCGAGCTTGGACCTCGGAGAAGTCCAGTACGCGCAAGCTGGTGGCTGATCGTGCTGTGGGTCCCAGAAACTCCGTCCACCGCGAGATC
>CAZSVU010000235.1:0-11340 GCA_964610275.1 uncultured Polyangiaceae bacterium
CCGACGTTGCTCCATCATCTTCACGCCGCCCGGCCCAACCTCCGAGCGAGGGTGGGGGCAGGCTCCGGTCAATCCGCACTCCTGAGGTGGCGGACACGCAGCGACTCGGTCAGGCGGTGGGGCGAGATTGGCTGGCGCGGAGTGAAAGCGACTTCGACTGGCCGCTCCGGAAGCAGGAGCAAGCAATTGTCGGACCACTCGCCACCGATCCCGTCGGAGTCCAGTGTGACGAACAGCGCCGGCCGGTCGCTCTCGAGCCTGACTCCGTAGCCGTCAACCGGTCGGGCTTGCACCGCGGCGTTGGGCAGGTCGTAGGACTTGTAGGGCTCGAAGAAGTGCCAATTGTACGCTTCGAGGTCTCCGAGGCGTGCCGTGAGCAGGAGGAAACGGCGAGCAGTCTCCGCTGGGATTGGCTGGGAGCCGACTTTCACAGCCCCAGCCCCGGCTAGCTCGACCTGATACCGATCCGTAGCGACCACTTTCCCGTCGAGATCGAACGTTTCGACTGCCACCTCTCCGGAGGTCGGCCGGCTCTCGTCGCTCACCACCCAAACCTCGACCTGTCCGTCGTGCGGAACGGTCGTTACCAAGAGGTTCTTGTAGAAGCGCCTCGCCAGGTAGTGCAGCGGCTTGAGGCGGCCGCTGTGCTCGATCGAGGACCACGACGCAACCGGCCACACGTCGTTGAGCTGCCAGTACAGGGTGCCCATGCAACGGGGGCGCAGGGTCCGCCAGTATTCCACCATGCTCTTGATCCCGACGCCCTGCAGGATCTGGCTCAGCCACACGAAGTCCGGGAAGGATTCCGGCTGACGGAAGTAGCGCTCCATGGTCTCGATGATCCGCTCGTTGCCCTTGGGGGAGCGCTGGTGGTGATGCATCACCGGAGAGGTGGGGCTCCACTGCTCCTCGGGGCAGAATCCCCGGATCGCTTCCATGGCAGGAAACGACTGGAAGCCGAACTCCGAGCAGAACCTGGGCGCGACGGTTCTGGCTGCCTCGAAGCCGCGGTCGCCGTGCCACACATCCCAGTAGTGGACGTCACCGCGCCCGGGGTCGTTGCAGTCGCGCGGAAGCGTGCCCGGTCCGTTGCTGGGAGACCCCGGCCAAAACACCCTCTCGGGATCGCTTTCGCGCGCTGCCTCGGCGATCACCGAGTTTAGGCGCGCGTAGCCGGCCGCGTACAGCTCGGGGTTGTCTCGCGACATCGGATCCCACTGGAAGGAATGGAGCACCTCGTTGTCCCCGCACCAGAGCGCGATGCACGCATGATCGCGCAAGCGCCGCACCTGGTGTCTGACCTCCCCCCGCACGCTGTCGCAGAACCAATCGTCCCACGGGTACGGTGAGCACGCGAACATGAAGTCCTGCCAGATGAGAATGCCCTTCTCGTCGCAGAGGTCGTAGAAGCAGTCTGACTCGTACTGTCCGCCTCCCCACACCCGCAGCATGTTCATATTGGCCGCGGTCGCACTCTCGAGCAGCTCACGGTAGCGCTCCAGCGTGTGCTCGGCTGGCAACGCCCCGGCTGGGACCCAGTTGGCGCCCTTGCAGAACACGTCGCGCCCGTTGATGCGGAAGGTGAGCCCCGCCTCCTGTGTGACCTCGAGCGTGCGCAGCCCGAGCCGCTTGCGCACGACCTGGTCGGCGAGCTTGACCGTCAGGGGGTACAGCGGTTGAGTCCCCTGCCCCGCCGGCCACCATAGCGCGGGATCGTCGACCACGACTCGCGCCGAGTGCGTTTGCGGACCCGGCGTCACGTCGACGTCGGCGGTGGTCTCGACCTCGCCCAGGCTCACGCTGAGCCGAGCCCGACCCGACGCCACCGCGTGAACCTGGACGCTAACGTCCACGGTGCAGCGCGAGGGCTCGTGGCTCTGAACGCAGGTCACGTACTCGATCCGAGCAAGCGAAGTCGCGCCGAGGTAGATGGCGCCGTAGATACCCGACACCGGCAAGCACGGGCCCCAGTCCCAGCCGCCATGGCACTGCACCTTGCGCAGCAGGGTGAGGTATTCGAGCTTGCCGACCACCCCCGGCGGAAGCGAATGCTGAAGCCGCTGCTTGCGTTCGGAGATTTCGGGCCCCAGGGGCCTCATGCGAATGGAGATCCGGTTCTTCCCTGCTCTGAGAGCCGGCTTCACCTCGTAGCGCTGGCGAACGAACATGTTATCGGACGAGCCCACCAGCTGATCGTTGACCCGCACCTCGGCCAGCGTGTCGAGCGAGTCGCAGTTGAGATACACCGAGGCTTCATCGAGCCAGGATGCGTCCACGTCGAAATCTCGTTCAAGCTCCCAGGTTTCTTCGGCAACCCACTGAACGTCGTTCTCCTGGGTGCCGTAGTACGGATCAGGGATCTTCCCGGCGCGGAGCAGGGCGCCATAGTTGTCGCCGGGCACGAGTGCCGGGACGGTCTCTTGAGTGTCAGCCCTGCGGAGCGTCCACTCGCCCGCCAGATCAATCCGTTTCACGGTAGGTTCCAGGTGGCCGATTGCGGCCGCTGAGCTCCCTCGGCTCAGTAGAATGTCAGGTCGTCGATCACGAGCTCATACGGGGCGGGAACGGGCAGGTATTCCGGGTCGCCTTCCACCCATTCCACTCCGATATCGAACTGGATCTGCCAGATGTTGTGGCCGTCGACCGGGACGGCCACGCCCGCGGCCAGGCCTCCCGAAAGTCTGTTCCAGGCCACCCGGATCTCGGTCCAGGTGTCCGTGACTTCGAACGTGAAGGATGGATGGATGCAATTCTCATCCGCATCGGTACCCGGACAGGTACCGATCTGGCTATCAGCCGTTGCGGGCGTGCTGCTGGTGGTCTCCTCCAGCATCACGGTCAACACGGCGTTGCCGGTGGGTGCGTTGCCGCGGGCCCAGAAGGAGATCCCGCTGAACGCGCTGGCGTCGAGGCACGCGCTGATCCAGAGGCCCATGCCGCCACCGTATTCTTCGGCCAGAGTGTCGGCGATGCGGAGCGCGTAGGTCGAATCGTGACCCGATCCGTCGAGTATCCCCGAGGTCTCTGGGTTCCCGTCTGGCTCGTCGCCGTAAACGAACGGGCCGGCAAGGAGTCCACCGGAGGACTCTCCGCCCAGGGAGAAGAACCACGTGCTGATATCGGTGCCGTCATACGCCTCGAAGTCGGCGATGCCCGGCGAGTCGCTGCCGAGTACCGCCGGGTTGGCACAGACCGTATTACCCACGGCTGAGTTGCCCGCGCTGCTGGTGCTGCCTGCGTCCCCAACTCCAGATCCACCGGCTGCCCCATTCCCACCGGTCGACGCGTCGGCGTCTGCCTCGGGTCCGGGGTCATCCTCATCGGTCGTGCACGCCGCCATCTGGCTGAGCCCCACGAGCACGGCTGCCAGAGCTGCCAGTCCCAGCGCGCGTCTGTAGGTCGTTTCCATGTCTGCCTCCATGCTCTCAGCTACCCGCGTCGGTGCGGCGCCGGTAGAACGCTATGTTGTCGATCCAGATCTCGTATTGGGTGCCCTGGCGAAACTTGATCTCGAATCTGGCGATGTCCGCCGGATTGATCCCGCCGTCCAGGCGGTTCGGACAGGGCCACTGCACAAGCTGGTTCCAGGGGATCAAGAAGAGCTGCCAGCGTTCCGTGGTGGTGATCCAGGTGTGAAACTGGTTACCGCACTCGTCTGGCTCGGGCACGCGACTGCCCGCGCTGGCAGGGGCATCCACCCCGCCCCGGTAGCAGGGAGCTTCACCCAGCTCCACCGGGGGTGGAAGCCGGCATTCGGTACCGGAGGCAATGTCCCCGGGCCCGATGAGCCCGTCGCCGTCGAGATCCTGATCTCCCGCTCCCGCCTCTGGCAGCAGGCCGGCGTCGGGAGGATCGGGCGGGCGATTGAGGGTCCGGCCGTCATCCACGTTGAAGAGGAACGTCTTCTCCGAGTTGACCGCGGCACGCGCCCAGAAGCTGATGCCCTCGTACCCGGTGCCATCAGACCTGGAGGCAGACGAGTTCTGTCCCCAATCCGCAAAGCCACTGCCCCAGAAGTTGTGACCACTGGCCGCGAGCTTCAAGATTCGAGTGTCGCCGCAGCGTCCCGGCTCCTCCAACTCGGCCACGTCCACATTGGAACCGTCCGCCTCTTCAGCTGTGTTGGGGACTCCACCTGCGCCACCGTCAGCCGCTTGAGCCGTGTTGGGGACTCCACCTGGGGTCGCGTCGGCGTATTGATACCAATACGAATCGCTCCCGGCGTTGAAGTCGTAAATGCTAGTGTCGAACTCGTACGCGTTCGCCTCCGAACAGTCCACCGGCCCCGGCGGTAGCCGGTCGCCCTCACTGCACCCCAAAGCACCGAGTAGGAGCCCACTGGCCAATGCCACGATTGCCCGAGTCATCGCCATCACCACCAGAACGTAGCGGACAGGGACAGGACGTGCCGGTCCGGATTGAGGCTCGGGTCGTCCACCGGCGGATAGCCTTGGGCCACGTTCACCTCCCGGCCATAGACGAAGTGCGAGTACTGCAGGGCGAACTCGTCGCGGCTCAGCCAGTCGGTATGCCCCAGGAGGCGAGCGGTGTAGATGTTGAACGACCGACGGTTGAACTCGTGGTCGAGACGGACGTGATCGACTCGACCCCCGACGCCGAACCAGGAGACCAGGTTGTAGGTGATCTCGGTGCCCGCTTTCAGCTTGAGCATGCCGTCGTACTTGGGGTCTTCGCTGGGGTCGTCGCTCTGAACCTTGGTGCCAATCGCAAACAGGCTCATGAGCACGTCGGTGTTCTTTCCCCGGTACTGCTCGTCGTAGAGCATTCGTGACAGGCTCATATCGTACTGAGCCCCGAACGTCATGAGCGACCCGTTGCCGCCGCTGTCGGGTCCCAGGTACTCGCTGATGAGCTCCGGCCCCCCGCGCGCGTTCAGCACCTCGATGATGCCCGAGACGACCGTCGCGTTGTGCGCCTTGGTCCGCGCTCCGCCGAGGTACAGGTGCCCCCAGCGCCCGGCGGTCAGGCGCGCATCCGCTCCCATCACCGTGATGCTGCCGTCAGCCAGCGTGGTCTCCAGGTTCTGATCGTCCTGGCTCCAGGCCGTGGCGTAGTGCAGGCCGAACTGGACCAGTCCACCCAGGCTGAGCCCGCCGTGGACATGCGTCACGAAGCTGGCGCCGGCGTTCGGATCGGAGAAGTCGTTCCAGCCCGACGACGCCATCCCGGCCGGCATCCGACCGAGCTGCCCGCCGATCCCTTGCTCGAGCACCACGGTGGCGCCGCCCAGATCGAACCCGGCGGTGACCGTTTCGCCAACCGCGTTGATGCGGGCGATCAGCGGGGTCGCGTACCGCCCCGAGTCGAACGCCCCCATGATGCCATAGCGGTTGTTCATGGCGCCCACCCGAACCTGAAACGGAGTGGTCATCGGCTCGGTCAGGTCCAGGGTGACGAACGCGTCGCTCACTCCGAGCTGGCGCACCGGATCGTAGACGGCTTCGGCTTCGGTGGCGGTGGTGGCGGCGAGGATCACCGTGCCCGCCACCGTGGAATTGCCGTAGGTCAGGTTGAGCTGAATCCAGGGGTCCGGCACGACGCCCGTGTACTGGAAGCGCCGATAGTCCTGAGGGATGAGCGGTGGGGTATGAAGGACGGTCTCGCTCTGACCCGGACCGGGATCCTCTCGCTTGTGCACGCCGAGTCGCATGGGCAGAAGGAGGTAGCCGTGAAAATCGAGGACGTACTCCTTCGAAGTGGCAGGGGGGACTCCGAACGGAATCGCCGGCGGTGCGCTCCGCACCTGGGGTTCAGCTGGATCGAGCCCCAGCCGGGGAAGGTCGGAATCCTTTTCCTTGGATTGGGCCAGGGCCGGCGCAGGCGTGGCCAGCGCAGAGAGCGCCAGCCAACCCACAAGGTCGCGTCGCATGAAACACCTTCCTGTCATCCGCGCGGTTCGAACTACACGATTCCCAAGCGCCATCATCAGCTCCCTCATCAGAAGGCCAGGCTAGCGCCGAGGGTAAACGCTTCACGGTCCAGCGGCTGTTCTGGGTTGTTGTCCGTGAAGTCGGAGTAGAAGTAGTGGGTGTAGAGTAGCTCCATCCGATCTCGGCTCTGCCAGTCGGAATGCAGCGCGAGCCCGAGCGAGGCGTTGTAGGTCAGCCACTGCCCGTGCTGCTGGTTTCCGGTGATGCCCACCGCGGTCGTATCTCGGCTTTCCCCGAACAGCCGATAGGTGGTGCTGAGCCATGAGAGCAGCACGTGCTCGACGGTCGCACCCAAGAGGTAGCCGTTGGCGCCGTCGTAGTTCGAATCGTCGGTCTTCAGCGTCCAGTACGGCATGAATGCCACGGCCACCCGCAGGTCGCGCCCATTGCCGTCAAAGGGTTCGGGATAATAGAGCATGCGCGAGACGCTGAAGTCGTACTCGGCGCTCACCGCCATGATCTGCCCGGTCCCCTCACTCTCCTGCCCCAGATGTTTGCGCGTCATCTCGCGCCCGCCAGCGGTCCAGTCGATCCCCCACCAGATCCCGTCGTGCACACTCGTCGCGTGATCGAAGTTCCAGTACACTGGCGTGATCCCAAGCTGACCGTAGGGATCTTCGACCCACCGAAGCTCGAGTGCGGCGACGTGGATCCGGCCGTCGTTGCCGTGCTCGACCTCGACCGTCTCCTCGTCGTCGTCGAGGTACCGGCGCATGTTGCGGCCGTCGGCATGCGCTAGGTGCAGCTTCGCCGAGTACTTGTTCTCCAAGCTGATGCCCGCATGCGCGTGGTTCACGACGGTGGACAGCCCATTCTCCGGCCATTCCGTGTAGGTGCCGCGAACAAACTCCTCGGGGAACTCCGGCACGGCGGCCACGCCGTACTCGAGAGAGAGCGTCGTGTCCGGCGAAACGTCGTAGTCGACGGCGGCGATGCCGCCGTAGCCATGAATGGCCAGCACCGGCCCGAACGTTCCCCAACCCCATTGGCCCGGCGCGCCGTAGTGAGCGGGGAACGCTCCGATCTGGAACCTCGGACGCAGGTCCCCGATCGCGGGCGGCGTGACCGCAACGTAGGCAGTTCTGACCCGAGGCCCCTCTTCGGCGCGGTAGTAGCCCTCATACTCTGGCCGCGTCAGTGCCGCTTCGTAGGAGACGAACGCCATGACGGTCTGGTTGCCGTACTGGAAGTTCAGCGTGGCGGCCGAACCCGCGTAGATCGGGTCGTGCCCCACGGTGGCCGGCGGGGTGTGCAGAGCAGTACCGTGATATCCGGGAGGCGGATGTGCAGGCCTGCGTCCGATTCCGACGCGCCCCCAGGCCGAGAAGCGGCCTCCCAGGCGGAACACCCACGCCTCGGGGTCCGCGGGTGCGCCAAACGACGGAGCGCGCCCCCCGGGCGCGGGGGGCGTGGGCGGCGCTTCGGGGGAGAGGGACACGCCCGGCGAGGGCGAAGAGCCCGGGACGCTGTCGAGCGCGTCTTCTTGAGCTCGAGCGCCGGCTGGCACCAGCAGGCAAGTTGCCACCGCCAGGCCAGCCAGAGGGAGGCGACCACGCAACCTGGGTCCACTACTGCTCGAGCTCGTCACGGACGCTGCACCTATAGCTTCACTGAGCTGGCGTTCTGTGCGTTGACACCCGCGGGGGGCACCGACACGCCATGCGCCCTCAACATGAAATTGATGATGGCCCAGTACTCCTCCTCCGAGAGCGAGCCGGCCTGGTCTGTCGGGAGTGGCATCTTCTTGCTCACGAAGGTGTACACGTCCTGAGCCGTTCGAAACGGGTCGCGCCAGGGGGCGCCAGCGGGGCGAGACTGCGCCTCGAGCCTGAGCTGCTCCGGATCTCCCGCTCCCGGATCGGCGTTGTGCTTGCGCTCGCGCGGATACTCGGGCAGCGCGCCCGGTCCCATGATGCGTGGCGCGCTGGTAACGCTCTCACCGCGTTCGCCATGGCAGCCGGAGCAACGCTGCTTGAATCCGGTCCAGCCCTGCGGAGCACCGCTACGTGCGGTGGCGAAGTTAGCTTGAGTGGCGCCGCGTGGCGTGCTTGCGCAAGCTACGCCCATCGCGGCGGCCGCCACGAAGCACCACCGTTTGCCCATAAGCAAGCGCTGCATCCGACCAACACCGACTTCACGCAGACTCAGCCTGGAGCTCGTGCATGCGCGCGGTTTGTGGTGACTGCCGGTTTCACTGATCCTGTTGCGCACTTGACTAATCCTTTTGACCAGTGATCCGAGTCTGCGCAGATCTAGCCCAAACATCAAGTGACAATGAGCATCCATCGTGAACTCCAGTTTGACTTATTCTGTTATGTGGTTTACCGATTCCTCTGACCGTGACTGTCGGTTTGACTGATTCCGCAACGCAGTTAGCCGATCCCTCTGGCGCGTCGCGAGACCCTTTGATTGCACAACCACCTCGCACGCTACCTGTACTATCTCCTCGGTCGCTGCCGACGCGCGGAGAGGATTGCTATGTCGCATTCGCTGGCCAAAACCTGGGCCCTGGTATCGTTGCTGATCACCGCCGGAGTCGGTGCCTCGTCGAGTTGTGTCAGACCTCCCCCATACGACCCGTCGGAGGCGGAGGCTTCCAAGGTCGACGTTGCCGACGAAGTGTATCTCGTCTGGGACGGTGACCAGCACGGCGGCAACGCCAAAGAATGGGCGAACTGCAATCTGACGACGGCGTGCAAGAGCACGGTCAAGGCCACACCCGCCGAGGGTGTGAACGGATCCGTCGGCCTCGAGTGGCATGTCGAGGGCAAGGACTGGAAGGGCTTCGGGTGGAACTGGCACGGCTTCTGGCCCGAGAGCGCTGGCACGGACCTCACCGAGTATGAGAACCTGAGCTTCTGGATCCGCCTCCGACTCGACGACCCGAAGGCCAAGCCTCCGAAGCTCAAGGACCTCACGGTGGCGCTGGCGTGCTCCACGGGCAAGAAGGAGTCCGCTCAGGTGCCCCTCGTCGGCTTCATCGACAGCCTGAGCGACGAGGAGTGGCACGAGGTCGTCGTTCCCATCGGCGACCTGATCAAGGGCAAGGGCAAGGACTTCGACCTCAAGAAGGCCTGGGAGTTCCGCCTCGGCGAGTACTCGATGGATGAGCGTAACTTCACCATCTTCGTCGACAACATCGGCTTCGACAACCGCAAGATCATCTCGCTCATCAGCCTGCCCGAGAAGCGGGATCCGGCTCCGCTGGGGAGCGACGTCATCGACGTCACCGCCAAGATCGACCTCAAGGCAGCCGGCAAGCGCGTCAGCCCCTACATTTACGGCGTGAGCCACGGTGACATCGAGGCGATGAACGAGATGGGGGTAACCGCCAGGCGCCAGGGCGGAAATCTCTCGAGCACCTACGACTGGCGGACGGGGTTCGTCTCGTCCGGACACGACTGGTTCTTCGAGAACCGCAAGGAGTTCGACACGCCTCACCCCCAAGAGAATTGGTGGGTGACCATGCATCGGGAAAACCGAGAGTACCGGATGCTGAGCTTCTTCACCATGCCCATGGAATGGGTGGCCAAGGACGACACCTCGAGCGGGTTCCCCAAGGACCTCTACCCGGATTGCGAGGAGTTCGCGCCGGACCGACCCGACGCGTGCAACGGCAAGAGCAAGACCGAGAAGAACAAGGAGGGCAAGCCGCTCGAGTACCGATGCGGGAAGATCCCGACCCAAAACGGCAAGCACGTGGGCCTGGAGTACAACGTCGAGCTGGTGAAGTACTGCGTCAAGGACGCGGGCTTCGGCCGGGCGGATCAGGGCGGCGTGAACATCATCGCCCTGGACAACGAGCCCATGCTCTACCCGCAGACGCACCGCGACATGATCTGCAAGGGCTTCACCTACGACGAGTACTGGGAGCGCACCAAGAAGTACGCCGAGCTCATCCGCAAGGCAGATCCCACGGTGAAGATCGCCGCTCCCGCGCTCTGGGGCTGGACCGCGTATACCCTGGCCACAGGCGACCAGTTCTACCGCGAAGAACACGGTCTCGGCTGGCACGAGACCGACAAGTTCCCGGACTACGGCAAGTACGGGCCGTTCGCTCTCGACTTCATGCGGCGCTGTGCCGCTTACAAGCAGAAGACCGGCCGCGATCTGATCGACATCTACGTGTTCCACGGCTACCCGATGACGCCCAAGCTCGGCTGGGACAACCGGGCCCAATTCGCTCATCCGTCACCCGAGCTGCAGGAGTTCCGAGTCCGTGACGTGCGAAAGTTCTGGGATGAAACCTACCGCGATCCCGACACCTGGATGGGCAAGGAGGAATGGTCCAAGGGCAACGTCGCCTACGTCCCCCTGATGAAGCGCTGGCTGAAGGAGGCCGGCTGGAACGTCCCGATCGCCATCGGCGAGTACGACTACTCTGGACCCGAGGGAGGAGAAGAAATCTCCGCCGCCGTGGCCCAGGCCGAGAGCTTGGCGGCCTTCGCCCGAACGGCGCTGAGCTACGCCTTCTATTGGGCACAGCCGCGCAAGCACGGCCCCGTCTACTTTGCGTTCAAGATGTACCGGAACCCGGACGGCAAGCGGACGGCTGTGGGCGACCGGTTCATCGTGGCGGAGGTGAGCGACTACGACAGCGTGAGCGTGTACGCGTTCAAGGACCCCAAGCGCAAGGTCGCCTCCTTCATGATTCTCAACAAGAAGGCGAAGGAGGGGGTGAAGGTGGCACTGGAGCTCACTGCACCGGTGCCAGCGCAGAAGGCCCAGCGATACGAGTACAGCGCCGCCAACCCGAAAGCCATCGGTGAGCTGCCGGCCCTCGACGTGAGCGGCCAGAGTATCAATCTCAGCATCGCGCCCATGTCGATCCTGCGAGTGGACGTGAAGCTGTAGGCAGCAAGCTTGCGGGCGGCGCGAGGAGACTGTTACGAGCTCGATCCCATACCCTCCGTCGTGGGCCGAATCCGTGCTACACTGTGCCGGAATGCGATTCAGTCAATCGGCTCTTGCCGGCCAATCGCGGATACTCGCCGCGTTCGTCTCCCTTTCAGCTGCAGCGTGCGGATCGGACGGGGGGGGGCCCACTTCCGAGTGGGGCGGAGCCGCGGGGCAGTCCGGTGCCAGCAACGGCGGCACGTCGGATTCCGGTGGATCGGTCAGCGCCAGCGGTGGCGCAACGGCCGCAGGAGCGGCAGGCTTGGTGGAGACCTCCAGCGGAGGCGGGCCGACGACGAGTGGCGGCGCACCGGGCAGCGGCGGTGCGCCGGGCAGCGGCGGCAGCGACCCGGCCAGCGGCGGTAGCAACCCCGGCAGCGGCGGTAGCAACCCCGGCAGCGGCGGTAGCAACCCCGGCAGCGGCGGTAGCAACCCCGGCAGCGGCGGTAGCAACCCCGGCAGCGGCGGTAGCAACCCCGGCAGCGGCGGTAGC
>CAZSVU010000235.1:11440-13287 GCA_964610275.1 uncultured Polyangiaceae bacterium
CAGCGGCGGTAGCAACCCCGGCAGCGGCGGTAGCAACCCCGGCAGCGGCGGTAGCGATCCGGGCAGCGGCGGCAGCGATCCCGGCAGCGGCGGTAGCGATCCGGGCAGCGGCGGCAGCGATCCGGGCAGCGGCGGCAGCGAACCCGGCAGCGGCGGCAGCAATCCAGGCACCGGCGGAGGCTGCCCCGTGGACGAGTGTCCGATGGCGAGCGGGCTGGTGTACGACTGCAAGCAGCGTTTCGCGCTTGGGATCAACTACGCCTGGCACACGTTCGCGGGTGACTTCGGGGGGATCCCCGACTGGAATCAGGGCGGTGTGAGTGACTCCGCGTCGACCTACTCGGCCGAGCTCGGGCAGATGGCCACCAACGGCGTGTCCGTAGTCCGCTGGTGGATGTTTCCCGACTTCCGGGGTGGGGGTGTCGAGTTCGATGGGTCGGGCGACCCGTCGGGCATCTCGAGCGCCGCGCGGGCCGACATTCAGACGGCGCTCGATCTCGCCGAGGCGAACGATCTCTACCTGGTCCTGACGATCTTCTCCTTCGACAACTTCCGACCGGATCGTACTGACAATGGGGCATACATTCGCGGTATGTCGCCCATGGTGAGCGACGCGGACCGGAGAGCCACGCTGGTCAGCAACATCGTACGTCCCGTCGCCCAGGCAGTGGCATCGAGCTCGAACGCCAGCCGGTTGCTGGGATGGGACATCATCAATGAACCCGAGTGGGCGATCTCACCGGTGGGAGGCGCCGCCGGTGGCGAGGACTTCACGCCGAACAACGAGCTCGCGCCCGTGTCCCTATCCGACATGACGGCGCTCATCAACGAGTCGATGGCGGCGTTGCGCGCAGAGACGCCTGATGCGCTGATCAGCGTGGGTTGGGCCGCTGCCAAGTGGTCCTGGGCCTTCTCGGACGTGAACGTCGACTTCCACCAGCCGCACATCTACGGCTGGGTCAACGAGTACTGGCCCTACACCTTGGCCCCCGCCGAGCTCGGCTACGGGGCAAAGCCCATCGTCATGGGCGAGTTCTCCCTCGCGCAGATGCCCTTCGACACCAACGACACGTTCAGCCAGATCCTGAACACGTGGTGGGACAACGGCTATGCCGGTGCCTGGCCATGGCAGTTCGCCGGACAGGCGGGCAACCTCGGCTTGATCAGAGCCTTCGCGGATGACAAGGGTTGTCCCGCAGGATTCTGACCGGTCGCCTCGCTATTGGGGCATGCGTAGCCGTTCTGCTCGGCATCATCCTCGTGTTCACTTTCGGACGCGCGCCCGCGAAGAGCGACAGTTCGCACCGCAGCGAAGAGCGCACCCTCGTCCGAGACGAGCGCAGCCTTCCCCCAGAGGAGCCTCGGGGTCGTGTGCCCGCCGAGCCTGAAGAAGAGCCGGCTCCAACCCCGCTCCAGCGCCCGAAGACCGGCAGCACTCAGCCACCCTTCGCCACCGAGGACGACTACCTTCGGACCCTCGATCAGCTGAACCAAACCGACAAGCGACGTGCCCTCGAGCTGGTCCAGAAAGGTGACGACTGGTACGCCTCCTCAGGGGTCAGAGCCGAGGCACGAGAGGCGATGGGCATCACGCTGCTCGTGGATCTCGGAGAGATGGAGGAGGCGCGTGCCCGGACCCGCCGCTTCATCGCCAAACACCCGCAGAGCACCTATCGACCTCTGGTGCAGGGGGTGACCGGGATCCATCCACGCCCGACCGGGCCCGCCCAGGAGCTCCGGTGACCCTGCCCCGCGCCTCATCGCCCTCGCCCCCTGCCCGTGCCCGTGCCCCTGCCCGTGCCCCTGCCCGTGCCCCTGCCCGTGCCCCTGCCCGTGCCCCTGCCCGT
>CAZSVU010000236.1:0-13286 GCA_964610275.1 uncultured Polyangiaceae bacterium
ACCCGGTACGAGAAGATGTAGTGGCTGTGACAGAACACGTACGGCGTCGGCGGGTAGTACCAGACCGACACTGCCACCCCATCCATCCAGACGTAGGTGGGCGGTGCAGGTGCCCAGCCGATGTAGGCGTAGCTGCCGGTGGGAACGCGCCAGACCACCCACGCGTTCGCGTATTGTCGACCGGGAACCCAGGCCCAGCCCGTAC
Source organism: uncultured Polyangiaceae bacterium (assembly GCA_964610275.1). Taxonomy (GTDB): domain Bacteria; phylum Myxococcota_A; class Polyangia; order Polyangiales; family Polyangiaceae; genus JAFGBI01. Next base: position 206 of record CAZSVU010000236.1, read on the forward strand.
CCGGCACCCAGACCCAACGGCCATAGTGGAAGACCACCCACCCAAAGGGGTAGTCGCTCACCCAGATCCAATCGCCCCCGTCCGTGAGCGCCCAATGGCCGGAGGTGACGTACGGAGCGAACTCGACGCCCACCACGTGTTGATGAGGCACCCACACCAATCCGTACTTGGGGTGCTCGATCCAGTCCCCGTACGGGTCGAGCTCGGGTTTGAAGTCGGTGGTCGCGCTCGGGTCCGTGTCCTCGTACTCGGCGTCGGGATTGGCCGCGGGGGCGGGCTCCGCCGGCTGGGCCGGCTCGTCCAGGGTGGCGGTGTCGTCCAGGGAGTCGGCCGGAGCAGCGTCCTGGGCGTTCGCGGTCGGTGTGACGAGCACCAGCAGCGCCAGAGTCAGTGCCGCGAGCAGCGGCCGGAGCAGTGGGCTGACGTGAGCTCTCATCGACGTTCTGCCTCCTGCAACAAGCATGCTCCTGGCCTTTCCTACAGGCAACTGTCGTACCTAAGTTGGACGAACGTCGGCCAGAATCGGTGCGGCCTCCTGCTCGCGCCGGATTTTCCTTGGGATCTCGGTAGGCTGGAGCTGATGACCCGATCACGCTGCGCCCGGTGCGCAGCGCACGCGCTGGTCGCTGGCCGGGGCCGAATGTGGACATTGGGACGTGGCATAGAATTCACGCCTCTCAGTTTGACAGTCGGTCAAGGTAGGCTCGACGCGCCGTCTTCGCCATGACACCTCACCCTCATCGGCTGTTCCGGAGCGACCGGGCGCTCCGCGCGCTGGGGCCCGCTCTGGGTCTGACGATCGTGCTGGCATCGATGGGCGGCTGTCGTTCCCTGCTGGGAGAGTCCCAGACCGAGCCAGGCGCCCCGGCCGGGCTCTGCTCAGAGCCGGTCGTGGCGACCGGGCTGACCCTGCCCGAGGCACCGGCAGCGCGGCCACCCCGCTCGCGGGTCAGCGTGGATCTGGTCGCAGCCCGCTCGCGCATCGAGTCCGAGCTCGGCCGCCAGATCCCCACCGAGCTGGCAGCCGAGTCGGGGCAACCGATCGGAGCCCCAGGCCGGCTGAGCTACCGCGTCACGCGCGGTCCGCTCGCACTGGACGTGGAGGGCGAAAACGTGGTGTTGCGCACCAACGTCCTGGTGAACGCGTCGGTCTGCAAGCCGCTGGGTCCGTTCTGCCCGGTGTACGGCCGGTGCGCACCCGAGTTGGTCGCGCGGGCAGCCGTGCCCCTGCTGGTGACTCAGGACTACTCGCTGCCCCAAAGCCAGGTGAACATTGCGGTCACCAAACCGTGCGTCATCGCAGGCTACGACGCAACGCCTCGCCTGCAGCGCATCGCCGAGCAGCAAGCCCAGTCCATCGAGCGGCAGATCAACCGCAGCTTGCCTCGCATCCGCTCGCAGGTGCAGCGCGTGTGGAAAGCACTCGAATCACCCATCGCACTCGAGGACGACGCCTGCCTCGGGATCCTGCCGGACCAGGTGGTGCAATCTCCGCCTCGCCTCGACGCTACCGAGCTGGCCCTCCGTTTCGCCGTGCTCGGCGAGCTACGGCTCATGCGCCCCTGTCCAGAACCTCAGCCCGACCCGGACCGGCCACCGCTGCCGTCTCCGGAGCACGACGCCGATCTGGCTCCGGGGGTGGATCTGCGCGTCGCCCTGGTCGTCGACTGGGAATCAGTGTCCGAACAGGTGACGCGAACGCTGCCGCAGGGGGGCAGCGCCAACAGCTCAGCCGCGGGTCCGCCGCTCCAAGGCGTGCGGGCGCGAGGGGTGGTGGTGGGGGGACAGCCGCGAATCGCGCTCGCGCTGGACCGAGCGGGAGACGGCTGCGATCACCTGGTGGCGCTGGCCGTGCCCGAATACGACGCCGCACGGCAACGGCTCCGCTTGCGCGAGGTGCAGTTGGCCACACCACCACGCAGTGACGACGCGCGGGCAGAGGCGGACGCGCTGCTCGCCACTCTGCGCGAGCACGCCGAAGTCGGCCTACCGCTGGACTTGAGTGGAGCCCCGGCCGCGCTTCGTGGTCTCGAGCGTGAGCTCATGCAGAGCCAACCAGCCGAGGTCCGGGTGGATCTGTCGTTGGAGGCGCCCACCGTGGTGCAGATCGTGCCGGCCAGCGAGGGCCTGGTGGTCGTGGTCGGCCTGGCGGGACACGTTCGGGTTGCCATCCAGTAGCGACCGCACGACCCTCATCGTGCACGCGCTGGACGCTGGTGATCCTGGGGCCGCTGATAGACCCACACCACGGGAACGCCTTGATATCCGGCGACGTGCGCCGGCGCCGTGGTGCCATAGTCGACCCAGATCTGGTGCTCCACGCGACTCATGTGCGGCTCGTGGTGATAGAGAGCGACCGTTGATGCGTGAATGTTGAGCGTACCTCTGAGGTCGTCTCTCAGGCGGCCGTCACGTCGCATCAGGTTGAAGCTCTGCAGTGCCGTGTCGTGCACATACACGCTGGCGTTGGGGGCAGCCGCCTCGTTGACGAAACCCTGCACGGCGCCAGTGGTGTAGCCCCAGAAGGTCCGGTTCAGTCCCAGATTGGCTGCCCCTGGTGCACTCCCCACCAGGGGCGTGTAGGCGGTGAGGCCCCAAGGATGCGAGCTCAGCGTAATGGCTGCAGGCGCCGACACCACGCAGACGAGCAACGCCACCGGAATCGCGCCCCGTCGTGCGAGCTGGGCGGGCAGGCGACCGTCGACCAGACGCTCCAACCTGGTGGACACCACCGAGAAACCCCGTGCCGCAAACAGACACAGAAAGGGGTAGGCCGTCAGCCAGTGCTTGGTCCCACCGAAAATGGGGGTGTTCGGCGAGAACCAGGGAGCATAGCTGGTGAGGAGACAGAGCACCCAGAGCCACTCGGTGCTGCTGGCCAGTGGCGCGCCGGGCGCGCCGGGCAACTCGTCCTGCAGCGATCGCTCGGTACTGGGCAAGAGGGACTCGTCTTCCACCTCCGGCGGGGGCTCACTCCGTGCCGTTTCGACGATCTCGACCGAGGGGTCCCGCAATTCACCGCCACGCGCTGCGCTGACGGGCGGAGCGCTCGGGTGAACCTCAGGCGAAATCCGCCGGGCGCCCTCGGCAGGCTCGCTCCGCACCCGGGACCTGCGTCGATTCCGCCGCAGCCGCTTCATCAACCGGGCGCCCAACGCTACGGCGCGGTCGCCGAACACCTGGCGAGCACCATCGAACAGGCCCACCAGAAACAGCACGAGGGTGATGGCCGGGACCGTCGCCAACGTCATCACCCACGCATAGGCGAGCGGCATGGGCGGCTTCCAGTACGTCCGCCCGAGGAACTCCATGTTGTAGTAATCGTGGCTCGTATGGAAGGCGACGTACTCGGCCAGCCGTTGGCCCGTGTCGTACCAGATCCAGGGCCACGTCGCGTAGAACACGGCTGGTCCGATCAGCAACATCGCCAGCAAGCCGCTCGGGATGGATAGGCGCCCGGTGCGAAGCTCGCTCGCGACGGCACGACCGCGAACCATCAACCAATGCACGATCAGAGCTGCGGGCAGTAGCCACGAGTTGTGCTTGGTGTTGAGCAAAAGCCCGTACAGGACACCGGTCAATACGGGCCAACGGAATGATCCGCTCCCCAGCGAGCGCCAATAGGCATACGTGGTCACCACCAGCAGAGACGCCACGGGCACATCGAAACAATCCAGATGCGAGTGGTAGAACACCCGCGGCATCAAGGCGAACAGGAGCGCGGCCACCAGCCCCGCCATCCGGCTCAGAGCTTGGCGCCCCCAGACATAGCAAACGCTGACACCGAGCGCGCTCACCACCATGCCGGGGAATCTGGCGGCGGTGCCGGCCTCGCTGAACCATTGCCACCGATCGTGCAGGTAGCGAAGGGAGAGCGCGAAGAGCGACTTCATCAACGCCGGGTGCTCGTGATTCACTCCCCAGTAGCGATCGACGGCTTGACGTTCGAGTGCGGCACCGGGATCGGACAGGAGCAGATCGAACCAGCGCTCGTAGCTGCGCGCCGCTTGGTAATAGAAGCCTTCGTCTCGCGCGTAGCCGAGATCACCCACGGTGGACAGCAGCAGCACCACATAGGCCGCACCCAGCGTCACCGCCAGCAGCGGGTCAATCTTGTTGGGCAGCCAGGTGCGCAGCTTCATCGGGTATCCGCGTAGAAGCAGAAGTGCCTGTCCTTGGGTGATTCGCTTCGGACCTTGAAGGTGACGTCGGCCGTGCTCCCGGCTCGGCCGCCGGTAGAGAACTCGAAGGCGTGCCAGCCCTGTTCGTCGCTGTGCACGACCTCGCCGATGGTCTCACCGTCGATTTCGACGGTCAGCTCAATGGGTGTCCCGGCCCCGTCGCGCATGAGAAACCACGAGAGCGCGCCATACCCACGCACCACCTTGCCGAGTGGGACGGCGCGATAGAGGATGCTGAGCGCGCCGCCATCGCTGGGGTGGGCCCAGACACACCGGCGTGGTCGATACCGCTCGTCGTCGACGACCGTGGCACCCACGAAGAACTGGGCTCCACCTCGACACGAGAACCGCTCGCGCGGGAACGCGATATGCCCATGAAGCCCCCCGGTGACGGCACGTGCCTGGGCGTTCCAGCTACACTCTGCGCCGCGACCGTCGAGCACGCTCACCCGATTCGGATCCAGCCCGGCAACGAAGTCGAATCGGATACTCGCGGGCGTTGGATTTTGCAGCACCCGTAATCGGAAGTCGCCCACCTCGCGTTCCTTGACCGTCGACCAGCCACTGAGCTCCGAAGCCTTCTGGCCCAGGATGCTCACTTCCAACGCGCGGGCGTAGCCGGTCACGTCTGGTCGCGCGACGTCGCGCAGCGGCATCACCGAAGTGCCCAGCGCGCTGCGGGCCAACGGCTCGGCCCAGTACGGGGCCACCACCACGGGCATGTCGAACTCCCGGAGCTCGGCCACGGGCTGGGCAATCTGGTGCCAATCAGCGATTCGGGGTGCTCTTCGGGAGAAGTAGAAATGCCCGCCGAGCTCAGCCAGCCCGAGCAGGGGCACCAGCAACCACAAGAATCGAAGCCAGCCCATCCGCGGGGAGAGCCTGCCACAGTTCGGGCCCCGGGGGCGAAGTGCGCGGGGTGCGGTGCGCCGCAGCCGCTCGGGTCCGACACGATGCTCGGGACACCGGGAGCGGACCATCGGGCCGACGTCCCCCGGGGCTCTGTCCGACAGCCACCCGGGAGACCCACGAAGGCGCGGTGCAGCGGGTTCATGGACTGCTATTTCCGAGACAGGGCACCAGGGCGCAGCCACCCTCCGGACGGCCCGCATCCCTTCCCGGCTCAGTTCGCCGGGCCACCCCGTGGGGTGACACAGGAATTTGTGCCGGTTTTCTGCGCATCGCGGTATTGTCGACCGAGCGTATGTTGGGAGGGCAGCTACAGAAACGACTGCGCGCAAGAGCGCGCGAGGTGCTCCTACTCGAGTCAGCCGAGAAGACCGCAGCGGGGTGTTCGGCGCCAGTGCGGGACCATCTGCGGGATCTGTGCGCCGCCGCCGACCGGCGACTCGATGGGCTGGCCGTATTGCGCAACGGTGAACACGCGGTCCCGGCGGTGCTCCTCACCAGAGAGGCCATCGCCATCCTGATTTCGGCGTGGTTGTTCGCCCGCGGCGAGCACGGTGACGGCCCTCCGCTGCCGCCGGCAGCAGCCTGGCAACGGCTGCGTGAGCTCAGCGAAGCGGGCAAGCTCGATCCCCTGCCGCCCGTTCTGGAGCAAGCCCCGGAGCTACTGAGCGCCGCCGATCCGACCCGCCTGGACCGGGCGGATCCGCAGGCTCTCACCGCGGCGCGGGACGCCGGTGATCGGGTGGTGCGCTGGCTCAGGGCCCAGCTCGAGCTGCGTACCGTGCGACAGATCAAGCTCGAGCGGCGCCTGCGACTGGTGGGGGTCTCGGTGGCTGCTGCCATTTTCCTCGGCGGCGCCGTGGCCTGGGCGGTCATGCCCACCAACGTCGCGCGAGGCAAGCCGGTCACGACGAGCAGCCACCGCCGGGGCACGCCACCACCCGAGGGCGCCGTGGACGGCGACCACGGCGGAACGTTTGGATTCCACACTCAAACGGACAGTCCCCCCTGGGTGCAGATCGACCTGGAGGCACCCCACCTCATTAGCGAAGTGGTGGTGGTTAACCGCAACGATGGGCACTTCGACGCGGCCATTCCCCTGGAGCTATCGCTCTCGGACGATGGCGCAACGTGGAACAAGGTCGCTGAACGAACCGAACGTTTCACGGCCTCGCGCCCCTGGCACGCGCGCCTGGACAACCGCGAAGCGAGGTACGTGCGCCTTTCCGTTCCGCGTCGCACCTTCCTCGCCCTGAGCGAAGTGGAAGTGTACGGAAAAAGGCAGTGACACGGCGGATCAGCCTCCAGGGTCCGCAGGGGCGGGTTCGGTTCGAGGACACCCTCGACCACTTCGAAAACGGAGTCCTGCGCCTGCTCGGTTTGACGCCCAAGGGCTTCGAGCTCTGGCTGGCGCTGGCCGAGGAGGAGGACGGTGACAGCACGCTGGACCGACTCGGGCGCGCCTACCGGCGGCTGAGTCCCCTGGGCTATGCGGAGACGCTCCATAGCGGGGAGATCGAAGCCGGGCCTAGCGGTGTCATGGGAGCGCTCTGGCACACGTGCATCGCCGACGACCGAGCCTGCGGAGTCGCCAAATCCGAAGACGGCAGCTTGGCCTGGTTGGTCGAGCCGGCCGAAGACGCCTGGAGGCGAATCACCCAGCCCTCGGAGTACGAACGCCCCAGCGAGTGCGGTGAGCCAGAAGACGCACTGGAGCGTGCCCGACGGTCAGGAGTCAGCTGGCGCACCGAACGCGCCCGACGTCGCTTGCTCGAACTCCTCCAGCTGCTGGCTGCACCGCGCTGCCGCGTGCTGGAAGTGGGATTGGTGGGCACGCACTTTCGAGACGCAGCCCGAGCTGCCGGGGTTGACCACGAGAGCGTCCACCAGGAAGCGGTCGACCGCATCGATGCGGAGCTGTGCCGTCGCCCGCGGCGATTCGACGCGGTCACCATGTATGACTTCCTGTCTCGCGTCGCGGAACCCGCGCAACTGCTCGGCACCGCCGTGCGCTGCCTGCGGCCTGGCGGCGTGCTGGTCGTCAAGACGCCCAACATCAGCTGCCCGGAGGCACGCCTCTTTGGCCCGCACTACCATGCGTTCCGACGTGAGCGGTTGGTGTACTTCACGGTCGCGTCGTTGAGGAAATACGCCAGCGAAGTCGGCCTCACCCCCATCCGCATGACGACCGTTTCGCATCTTCTGGTTGGGTTCATCGGGCGGGGGGTGGCTGACCACTTGGCGACCGACGACCAGGGCTCCGACATCGTCGCCTACTTCCGCGCCAATTGATTCGCCACCGGCACGGCGGCGAGCCGCGCAGCGCCGGCCGCAAACGCGTCAGCGCGGAGTTCGTCAGGGGGGCGTCGGCGCGCCAGCCCGCACTCGTGCCTGGGGCGGGTTCCGCTCATAGAGGTCGAACCCATTCACCTCGGACACGAAGCGGTACTGCTCGTCGAGCAGCGACGAAAGCTCTTCGAAGCCCCAGAGCGCGTTGCGCGAGTCGAGATTGTCTCCGGTCACCTTGGGGAAGATGTCGCCAGTCTGGACGGCGACCACGGCCGGTGGCGTCGCCGTCAGATCGGCCAGAAGCTCTTGGCGAGCACGCTCGCGCTCCCACTGGGCCCGTTGCGGCACATTGTAGATGTACCGTGAGGCAGGCTTGCGCTCGCTGAGCCAGTAGATGGCCGGTTCGAAACCCCACACGAAGACCGAAGCATCGGGCGCCGTGAGCCGGCGAAACTCCAGCGCCACCTGTCGGTCGGCGTGCAGCGCGTAGTCCGCCACGTGATAGAGTTCGCGGTCCAGTTGCTCGTGCGTCGAATACTGCCCCCGGCCGAAGAAGTGCTGCATGCGAATGGAGCAGCGTGTCCAGAACGGCTGGGGGAGGTCTCGCGCGGCCTCACGCATGGACAGCGCGACCGCGACAAACAAGACGAACCCCAACATCCCCGCGCCTCCACCCAGCACGCAGCGTCGCCACAGTTTGTACAGGCCGATGCCGGCAATCAACGCGATGAACGGCAGCGTGGCACCGTAGTGATACTGGAAGAACTTGTGCTGCATCGCGATGCCCGCCACGTTCACCGCGATGATCCCGACCGCCAGCAACATCATTTCGCGCTCGCGACTGTGCATCGGTCGGATCGCCAGTGCGGCCACCACACCAAAGGCTGCCAGCGCCGAGAACCGCACGAACGCTTCCTGCAGGCCGTAGTAATACGCTTCCGGTGCGCTGAAGTAGCCCCAGCCGAGCTTCGTGTAGCCCGGCGTGAACTCGAACATCGTCCACGCCAGCGCGTCCCAGGCCCCGCGCACCGCGAACCAGAGGGCACAAATCGCAATGGGCACGAAGCTGCTCAGCGCCGCTACTGCCACCGGCCAGATCGCGTCACGCAGCCGTTCACCACGCTGGTACTGGCGCCGTGCGAGATAGGCCGCGCACACGAACGCGCCACCGCCCAGCGTGGGCTTCAGGACGAACGCACAACCGAAGAGCAGGCCTACCCCTGCCCAGGCCGCCCAACGCCCGCGCCGACCATAGGTCCCGGTGCTCAGCAGCAGCGCGTAGGCGATCAGGAAGCCGCCGAACGTTTCCGGCTGCGCCGTGTGCCAGAACTCCAGCTGCGCATGGATGATGGCAGCCACCGTGCCCCCGACCAACCCGGCACGCGGCTGCTCCATGAAGCGCTCGCCGAGTCGGCGAAACGCGAACACCATCCCCACCAGCCCCGCCACCTCCAGCAAGCGGGGAGCAAGCATGCTCTTGCCGAGCAGACCCTGCGCCAGGGCGTAGACGAGAAAGATGCCCGGAGGCTTGAAGTCCCAGACATCGCGGTAGGGCATCTTCCCCTCGAGCAGCCCCTCGGCGACGACCGCGTAGATCCCCTGGTCCCGTCCAAAGGAGAAGAGCAGAATCTGCAAGCAGCAGAACGCCACCACCGACCAGCAGGCGACTTCCAGCCAGAAGTCCGGATCCCGCGCCCGCACCTTGGGCAACACCCCGGCAGCCGCGGCAGGGGGGGGAATCGAGTCAGCAGCCGGCATGGCCCGGAGACGCTACCCGCGCCCGTCACCCGCTGGCTAGCATTCCTGGAAGCAGCCAGGAACTCGGGAGAAATCCACCGATTCAGTGCAACGACGCGATCGGGCGCCGCGACGCGTCGGGGTGAAGATGTGGGGCAACACCGGCAAACCGTACTTCTGCGCGGCCCAACCCCGCCAGGCGAGTCCGCCAGCAGGGGCGAGCGGGAACGCCGACCTCTGAACGGCCAGGCCTCCCGCGTTGGTTTGTTCGAGCACAAATGTCGCTAAGCGCGACATTTGTGCTCGAACAAGCACTTGTTGCGATGGAAATGTCGCACCTGGCGACATTTCTGCTCGAACAAATCCGCCCGCACGCTGCAGCGGACCTCCAGCAGCGTGGGCACGAACAGCTGGACCGTATCGACCGACCCGACCCATCTACCGACCTTCGGCTCGCATGGTGCTTGACCGACCGCGCCCTCGCCTCTATTTCCGAACCGGCTCGCCGCGACGACCGAGTCCCCCAACCCGCTCCTCGCGCCGCGCCCCGCGCCCCTAGCTCAGCTGGATAGAGCAACGGACTTCGAATCCGTAGGTCGTCCGTTCGAATCGGACGGGGCGCGCTGCTTCAAGGCCAGCGAACTCGCTGGCCTTTTCTGTTGGTGCCTCCGACACCAAAGGACTGAATGCCCCGCCCGCCGGGGCAATCGCGGGGCAATCAGCAAGCTCCGGGACGAGCTCGTGCAGCGGCTGCAACCAGCCGAGACCGAGCTCCCGCGCCGTCCGCGCTCGCCGCTCGTACCTCTGAATCATCGCGGACGACTTGTGGCCGGTCCGGTCTGCAACCCACGTCTCGCCTCGGCCCGCGGCAAGCGCCAGCGTGACGAACGTGCTCCTGAGGTCGTGAGCCCTCACCTTCTTCCGGTTGGTGCCATCCTCCAGCAACTGGACACGCTCGACACCCGCCGTCTTCAGCGCACGGCGCAGCTTCTCGGCCAGCGCGTCCTTGCGGTAGGGCGCGCCGGACGGTGCCGGGAAGACCAGGTCCGACGGTCCTGCATCCGGGCGCATCGCACGCCAGCACCGCAGGGCCTCGAGGGTGCCTGGGTCGAGCGCCCAGTCACGCGGGTCGTCCGTCTTGTTCTCGTCGAGGCTCACCGTGCCCCGCACCAAGTCGATGTCTCGCCACTGCAGCTGGATGGCCTCACCTGACCGCCACCCTTGTTCATTCTGCAACATGTTCAAGATGCGTCTCCTTGGCTGATTTGATGAGTCTCGGGTCGAAGGAGCTCACCGAGCTCGGGCAGATGGGGGCCGGTCATGCCGACCCCATCTGCCGTGCCAGTAGCTGTCCAGCGAACGTCTCCAACTCGAGCCTCCGGGCAGGCTCAGCCTGGCGGGCAGCCCCGGTCACGGCGTTGGTGAAGTCGTACAGGCTGGCCCTTTCGGGAAGCTCGGGGAGCTGGGCCTCGTTCTTCAGCTCCTGCTCGACCAGCTTGCGCTCACTGACGGTGAGCTCCCGCATCCGGTCAATCTGCTCGGCCACGTTGTCCACGAACACGCCGACCGCCTGCCGCCACCGGGCCATGGTCCCTCGCGCTACGAGCAGCGCGCTTGGAATGGCATCGGCCAATCCATCACGCAGCCGCTGGGAATCACCTACATGGCGGAAGCTGAACTCGCCATACCGTGAAACCGTTCGCAAGCCGTTGGTGCAGGCCAGCCTCCAGAGCAGGCCGCGCACGTGAATGGCGGAGCGGCCGAAGGAGCTGGTAGAGATGTCGATGCCGACGCTGGTGACATCGCCCATGCCCCCGACTCGCCAACAGCGTCGCGTCATCAACCGGTACCTGCTAACCGGCGACCACGACGAGGTCCATGACAGCCCGTGGCCGGGCCAGAACATCCTGGAGAAGATGCAGGCTGCCGACACAGCGCTCCGAGATGCTCTGGTCTCGGAAGTGAAGCGCCGGGAGCACGACGTCCGACTGCCACCATCACCGCCACCAGACGAGCTCGTGCGCATGACCCGCTCCCGGGTCGAGCCGATGGTCCGGGGCCTGTTCCCCAAGAAGGAGCAGGACGTCGTGCTCGGTCTCCTCGACAAGTCGGTGGTGTTCCTGACCCCGGACAACATCGACGAAGCGCTGCTATTTGACTCCGCAGATGTCCTTCACGTCCCGATGCGACAGGCGCAGTCTCTGTTCGAGTGCCGTCGCGACGTTCAGAATCTCGGTAGCGCGCCGGGAGACTGCTGCGACGGCTTTCTGGTAGAGCCCGGGCAGCTCCGCCGCGTCGAATCGTGGTGCCACGATTCCCGCTACGTTTACTGCCGTCTGCAGGTCCTGCCCCCATTCGGCGGGAGGACCCCCAAGTTGAACGGAGGTCGCCGGGCCCGCGAACAGAACGAGTATCATCTTCCGAACGCGGGCACGCTGGGATGCACCGCCCCTGAGCACGGTGTCCAGATGAATGGACGTGCCCGCCAGATGGGGCGTGAAGAGCACCACGACATCGAATGGGATTCGCGAGTGCAGTGCCACAACAGCGTGGCCTGCCTCATGTATCGTTACCTTGATGTGCTTGGGTGCAGGGCGTGGCAAGGGCAGCAGGCCAACGGCTTTCGCCAGACTGACCACTTCGGGGCTCAGTTCCTGGTAGTAGGGGCTCCCGGGGCGGTTGTAGCTGTCGTCCGTTTCATGTGCCCGTGCCATTTGCCTCCCCGACACCTACAGATTGAGGGACACGAACACCACGAGCCCAAGTAGGCCGAGCACGAACGCAGCCAAGGCCAGCAGGAACAGCACGCCGACTGCGCGTGATTCCGCATGGTCCGAAGGATTCGAGACGACACTGGAGACCTTAATCATCACCGGCACCGATAGACCTGCGGAGCAGGTGAGAAAGAACAACACCAGTCCAAACAGGTACGGCGGCTTGGCGGCAGGGAAGGTGTCCTTCGCTAGCGTCGCGAGAACGACCACGGCGCCTGTGCTCAATGTCGCAAGGTGCTTCATGGTCTCGAAAAACATCTTTCGGCCTTCAAGCCACGAACCCGACACTGCCGGGGCCTGCACTTTCGGAGCCTCGGTGTTCGCCATATTGCGCTAAGCAGTACTACGGCATCATGAAGACGCAAAGCCCTCGCCCTCACGCAGCTGGCGGGTCCGACGGCTGCCGTACTGATGGCTCGAGTGGCCAGCGCGTTGCGCGACCCGACCCGCACTACCGACCCCTCCGTCGCACTGCCCCAGCCCCACCGTTCTTGAGCAGCGGGAACTCGTGCTTCCAATCGTCGAGCAGCGAACCCGGCCCTCCTGTCGCAGCCGCGCGTTGGTGCACGTAGTCTTGGAGAAACGGGACGCCAAAGTACACGCGGCCCTCAAATTCGCCACGCACCTGACGGGGCTCGCGTAGGGCCAGGTCGTCCTCCTTCTCGACCGGCAGCGTCACATCGATGACCTTGCCGTTGATGCTCACCCACCCGTGCAGCACGAGGTACAGGCTCAGCGTCCACGCGTAACCCTCGACGTAGACCAGTGGGGTCCTGGCCAACCGCTGCGCATTGGCGAAACACTCTCGGTGCTTGAAGTAGCCGTAGCCGAACCGGTACGACTCGATGGCCATCTCCACCGCCGCTGCTTCCTCGGCGGTCAGCGGTTGCGACAGGTACGGCCGCCCGAGCTCCAGCACGAACCGCTCCATGCTATGGAAGCGGTAGCCCTCTACCGCAGACTGCTGGTCCACGATGGTGGCGGTCCTACCCAGCCACGCTTGGAGCTCCTCGATGTGGGACGGGGGCACGGGGTGCATCCTACCGGCTACAAGACCAGAACGCCGCCGAGCGAGTCGGTGACGGCCAAGTGTTGCACCCACCGCCCTCCCGGTCATCGTCGAGGTTCAGTTTGCGCAGCACTTCTTGTACTTCTTGCCGCTGCCACACGGGCACGGGTCGTTGCGACCGA
>CAZSVU010000237.1:0-7544 GCA_964610275.1 uncultured Polyangiaceae bacterium
CTTACCGAGCTTCCTTGCTCGCCGGGAAATCGTCGTGTGGTCGGGAGCGCGGCAGCCCACGCCGAGCAGCGCAAAGAGCGACCCCAGGAAGCCCTCGGTTTGGCGCAACGCCAGGTGGAAGACCATGCCCACCCTCAAGGCGGTCTCGATGGCGTGATTCGAGTACCTCTGCTGCCCGCCGGGTCTTCGCTGGCCCCGATCTGGCGGCCCCCATGTCACCAGGTCGTTCTCGGAGATCCACACGGTCAGACTGCCACGTTGTCGCAGGCCAGCCTCGTACTGGGGCCAGTTCGTGGTCTTGTAGGATTTCCTAACGTATTTGGCCTGGCTGCGCTTGAACGCGGTCATTGGGGACTTTGGCTACCCGAGAATCCATTGAGACTGCAACCTGGGCTCACGAGTCACGCACCAACGCACCCGCCGGGCACCATCGTAAGGTTTCGGAAATCGTCTACATCTCGTCCTCCTTACCCAGGCTTTCCTGGCGCAATTGCACTTGCGCGCCAAGAAGTCCTGGATGTCCGGAGATACAGCGGTGCGAAATCTACGTCTGACGGGTCATCAGCCTGTGACTATTTCTTTCTTGGTTGCCGCGCCACCTGCACTGATGACGACCTTAACAGCATCTTCCATAGGATCTTTGAAAGGCACCTCAATTCGAAGCAGACCGCACTCGTAGGTCGCTTCGGCTTTGTCAGGTTTCACCGGCCAACCCAAAGCCAGTGATGCAACATATACGACGTCCCTTGCTGGCGCTGTCAGGTGGACGCTGTCTTGCAGGATCTTGACATCGACGGTATCCGCTGGCGCTCCTGGGATGGCGAACTCCACTACTAGCTTGAGGTTCTCCGCGTCAGCATGCGCCACTGTGTGGGGCGCAACCTTCATTCGAAATTCGGGCATCTTGGCACCCTCCTTTTCTCGTCTCGCTTCGAAGACACAATGTAACCATGGTGGCGCAAAAGGACAGGCGTCCATCCCGCAAACGTCATCCGCCGTCATGCCAGCTCTTGGTCGAGCGTCGAGGTTCCGACAGCGAAAGCCCTGGTGGCGTCCAACCCCGCCGTGTTCCAGAACTCGGCTGGTCCAGAAGGCGCGGAATTCTCGAACGATTGTATGGGCCATTCGACCCGAACCGGGGCCGCGCTACCCTGCCGCCCGTGAAGAACTTCGTCTTGCAGCTCTGGGTTTTCGCCGTGGCCGGGTACCCGTTCCGCCGAGCAGGTCCTTCAGGCCGCGCGGGGCGCCGGCTATCGCTGATCCATGAGCCAGGCACGAAGGCGCAGCGCAAGGCGCGGGGGCTTGTACTACCAAACAATCCACAAACCGCGGGGAAGTCGGCCACCCGTTGTCGCCGGTCCGCCGCTCAGCGACACCATTGAGCCGTGGCAAAGCTCATCCTCCGAACGCTCGAGTTCACCTTCTACCACCTGCTCATCTACTTCGTAGATCGGCTGAGCCGATTGCCTCGCGCCAGCGTCGCGCCAGACGCGATGCGGCTCTATCGCGAGAACCTCGCGCTCAAGGTCCAGCTGGACGCTCTTGCTGCTGAAACCACGCGGCTCCGTGGCAAGAGGGCTCGCGTGTCACTGCGGACGCGGGCCTGTGCTGGCTAGCTCTCTCGTCCGCCGCAGGATCGTTCAGGATTCTTGATTTCACAAGCTTGTAGCTTCTGCGGTCTCAGGCCAGATCCGTCCCGTGCTGTCGACCCTCCGACGCCGCTTTCGAGCCGCCGTCACCTCCGCGGTGGGCCGCATCAAGTCCGCGCTCCGTGAGGCCACCCGGCCCCTGCCGCTCGTAGCCGGGTTCGCCGTCGACTTGGCCCGGTCGCGGAAGGAGCTCGTCGCCGAGAACACCCTCCTCCGACAGCAGTTGATCGTCGCGTCCCGCAAGGTCAAAAGGCCCGCATTCCGGCCACACGAACGCGACCTGTTGGTACTGCTCTCTCGGCTCGTGCACAACTGGCGCAACGCCGTCCTGCTGGTGAAGCCGGACACGATCCTGCATTGGCACCGGGAAGGATTCCGTCTTTTCTGGCGCTGGAAGTCACGCCAGCCCAGTAAGCCACAACCTCGCCTCCCTGCCGCCGTCATCGAGCTCATTCGTCGCATGGCTTCAAGCAACCGAACGTGGGGAGCCGACCGAATTCGTGGCGAACTGCTGAAGCTCGGCATCCCGGTCGCCAAGCGAACGATCCAAAAGTACATGCGGGCGGTCCGACCACCCTCTCCACCGCGGGGCCAGAAGTGGCACACCTTCCTGCAGAACCACACCGTCTGGGCGTGCGACTATTTGCAGACCTACGACATCTGGTTCCGTCCGATCTTCGCGTTCTTCATCATCGACATCAACGCCAAGGAGGTGATCCACGTCGGCGTCACGCGCGGTCCGAGCGAGAAGTGGATGGCTCAGCAACTTCGGGATGCGACGCCATTCGGCCGGGGGCCACAGTTCATCATCCGAGACCGCGATGACAAGTTTGGCGTTGAGTTTGACCGCGTCGCGAAGGGTGCCGGCACGAAGGTGATCCGCACGGCGGTCAAGGCGCCTTTGATGAATTCCACCTGCGAGAGATTTGTGGGCAGCAGCCGGAGAGAATGCCTTGACCACATCAT
This sequence comes from uncultured Polyangiaceae bacterium, assembly GCA_964610275.1. Classification (GTDB taxonomy): domain Bacteria; phylum Myxococcota_A; class Polyangia; order Polyangiales; family Polyangiaceae; genus JAFGBI01. Next base: position 2,616 of record CAZSVU010000237.1, read on the forward strand.
CCTCCTCGGTGAGCGGCACATGAAGCACGTGCTGGACGAGTTCTGTCTTCGCTATTTCAATACTATGCGTCCGCACCAAGGGCTGGCTCAGCGCATCCCGGTTCCAGCCTCACGCACGACCTGCAGCGATGCTGTGAGCAAGGTGGTCGCCATTCCGGTGCTCGGCGGGCTCCACCATGACTATCGGGCGGCAGCGTGACGCGGGCGGATGAGCGAAGGAGCCAGGACAGGTGGGATGATCGAGCTCCCGGTCGTCGGGGGGCTTCACCCACTGCCCCACGTCCGTATCAGTGATACCGGGGTGGCAGGCCCAACGGGTGGGTGAGCAGGTGCCGCTGAACGTCCAGCGTCCAATGCGTTCCCGGGTAGCGTTCAACCATATCTCGGGCCACCGCCTGAGCCTCGTCGAAGCGGTGCAGGTCCACCAATGCCCGAGCCTCGAACCAGACTCGCTCCGGCGCAGCTTGACTGTCGGGGAAGCGTTCGTTCCCTTTCCTCGCCAACGCCAGCGACGCTCGCGGGTCGGATGACCGGAGTTCGCGGAGCTTCGCCATAACGCTGGCCTCGTCAATGTCGATGTCGTCGGTCGCCTCAAGAACAGCTGGCTGATGACGCGACGGCGCGCGGGAGCGCTGCCGGGACTGACTCACACTGGCTTTGACGGTCGAAGTTCCTGACTCAGAGCGTGCGGGCTGAACTCCCGCAAAGACAGACCTGGCGACCGCTGTCGCCGGCTGGGGCGAGGGACTCCCACCCTTCAGTAGGAAAATGACGGCCGCCACCGCCAGACCGACGCCGATGCTCACCGCCATACCGATTCGCAATCTAGACACGATTCACCCAGGCCTCGCAGTGGGCGCACGCCTCAATTGAAGTTGGGCAAATCACCGCGATTGATGGTTCGCGAGTTGCCGTAGGTGTTCTGAATCACGCTGTCGGAGTTGTCCCTCAGCCACTCCGCACACCACGCGCTGAACAGCACCCAGGGTGCCTGGTCGTTGTTGAACATATCGTCGGGGTTGGGGATGGTGCCGGTTTCGTGAAGCGGTATGGGCATCGTACTGCCCACGACATCCACGGCGTCGCGGTACATCCCGGCAAACGGTTGACTACTCGAGTACGTATCCGGTCCGGCGATATCCACGACGTCTGGGCCCGGATAGAACGAGAAGTTCGGACTTCCGCTGAAGGGCATCAACCAGATGATGTTGTTGAGTCCTCTTCCCGTGAAACCATCGAACATCAGCTGCCACAGCTGCTTGAATTGATCTGCAGTCCCCTTGCTCCACCAGAACCAACCATTGGGTTGGGTTTCGTGGAACGGAGCCCACAGGACCACAACCCCTTGATTCTGAAGCTGCGCGAGCTCACTCGCGGCATGGTCGAACTTGCTCATGAGCCCGTTGTAGCGACTCGTTCCCGGGGTGAGCGTGTCTGCCAGATCGGTGGTCCCCAGGGAGGACTCGTAGCTATCGCCGTCCTCTGGACGACCCATGTGGTAGCGAATCATGGAAAGACCGCCCGCGTTCCAGGAGCTCGCCGCCTGGCTCACCGCGTTGGTGTAGAGGAAGTCCCCACCAACGACCGCCGGGTACTCACCGCTCCGCTGGTTGATGTACTCGAGATCCGACGAGGAGCTCCAATGGCAGTCCTGTTGCCCCGAGAGAACGTTCTGACCGTAGATCTCGTAGAGGTAGCAGAGCACGTTCCGTACCGCGGCTGAAGAGTTGGGATTGACCGGCTCGATTCCGCACCCTCCCGAGCCGCCGGTACCCGACCCGCCAGTACCCGACCCGCCGATGCCCGAGCCACCGGTGCCCGAGCCGCCAGTGCCCGAACCGCCAGTGCCCGCACCACCGGTACCCGCACCACCGGTACCCGCACCACCGGTACCCGCACCACCGGTACCCGCACCACCGGTACCCGCACCGCCGGTACCCGCACCGCCGGTACCCGCACCGCCGGTACCCGTACCACCGGTGCCAACCCCGCAAGGCGAGCCCTGGTTGTACGGAGTCGACCCCACGACGACGCACGAGGCGCCGTTCTCCCAGCCCCAGCCGTCACCGTCGGGATCGGTGCTCGCGCTCGCGCACAGCGGATAGCAGGTCCCGTTGACCAGCCAGGTCGAGTCGCCACCGGTACCACCGGTGCCCGGGGCTCCGCCGGTGCCTCCCCCGGTGCCACCGGTGCCGCCCGGACAGTCGTTGTCAGCATCGCCGGTGCATCCGGTCGGGCAGCACCCATCACCGGCGGCGCAGGTGGTGATCGCGTTGTGGCTGCACGCGACGTTGCAGTTCTCGGCGTTTCCAGTCACCTGGTCGATAGTGCACGCATTGCCGTCGTCACAGTTCGTGGGACAGGACGCCGGTGGGTCGCACGTCTCGCCGCTCTGAACCACTCCGTCACCGCAGCTGCCGGAGCAGTCCCCGTCAGTGCCAGCGTCACACCCACTCGGGCAGCAGCCATCTCCGGAAGCACAGGTGCTGATAGTGCTGTGGCTACACGCAGCGTTGCAGTTCGTAGCACTGCCCGTCATCTGGTCAGCCGTGCACGCATTGCCGTCGGCACAGTTCGTGGGACAGGACGCCGGGGGGTCGCACGTCTCGCCGCTCTGAACCACTCCGTCACCGCAGCTGCCGGAGCAGTCCCCGTCAGTGCCAGCGTCACACCCACTCGGGCAGCAGCCATCTCCGGAAGCACAGGTGCTGATGACGCCGTGGCTGCACGCCACATTGCAGTTCTCCGCGCTCCCGGTCATCTGGTCCGCTGTGCAGGCGTTGCCGTCGTCGCAACTCGCCGGACAAGACCCGGGCGGATCGCAACTTTCTGCTAGCTCGATCAGTCCGTTGCCGCAGAACGCTCCGCCCGGGTCTGTGCCGGCCGCGCCCACACCGGCGCCACCGGTGCCGGTGCCCCCGCTGCCCACCGTGCTGCAGACGCCGGAGGCACACACGAGCCCCACGTCGCAGCTGCCCGTCGCATCGCAAGTACAGCCGGATGAGCCGGGCGTACAGGTACCGCCACCCCCTTCGCCGCCGGCGGCAGACGTGTCGTCACCGCAGGCAGATACCGCCAGCAAGAGCCCAACGAGTGCGGAGAAGTCACGAAGACGAGCTGTCATTGTGGGATCCTTTCTTGCAGTGCCGCGGGCACGTGCACACGCGGCATCGACTGAACCGTCGGGTGGGGAACGACGGCAGACGACGGAGCTCGCGCTCAGGTCGCGCTTCGTTCAATGGGGAGGACGGCACGAAACCTTCAACCCAGTGCGCGACTTTTCTCAAGCCGGTGCTGCTTCTACGAATGTGGGCAGCCTAACCGTTGTATGTTGGGCGTACGTTGAGCCGCCGTCCGACAGCCCGAATCTGCCTGGTAGTGACTGCCGTCAGTCTGCGGTCGGCAGGAGCCGTACCGCCGGTACTGCGCGTCGTGGCAGATGCCAGCGATTGTCCGAGCCTCGAACAAGTTTCGGACGAGCTCAAACCGCTGCTTCCCAACACCCGAATCGAAGCGGGTCATGCTGGCTCGGTGGAGCCTGTCGCCGTGCTGATCGATCGTGGCTCGAGCTACCTCATCCAGATCGCCGGCCAAGAGCGCGACATCGGGGACACCGAGCGCAACTGCACCGAGCGGGCGCGTGTGGCTGCCGTGGTCATTGCGCTCGTGGTCGACCCGCCCGGGGCGGGCCAGACCAAGCCCGAGCCAGAACCTGCCCCGCCTGCCGCTCCGCGTCCTGCTCGATCCCAACCCGTGCCCGTCGAGAAGGCCCCCGAACCGGGGCTCAATCTTCGTCTGGAGGCGTCAGCTCGCGCCGCACTGACGGCCGACCACTTCGTCGCGGGTCCCGGCCTGCGCGCCTCCGTGGGCGGGAACGCTTGGGGGGCAGGGCTCGGTTTGGGATTGCTCTCTCCTGCTCACCTGCAGCTCGGCGAAGGCGAAGTCCGTCTGGTGCGGTACCCAGGTGACATCACGGGCGAGGCCAGGCTGCGCTCGGACGACTGGGAAGTCAGTCCCGCTCTGGGTGTTGCCGTGGACGTCGTGCAGGCGAACGGCCAGGGATACGAGCGCTCAGGACAGGCGACTCGGCTCGATCCCGGCTTCAAGCTGGGCTTGGCGCTTCGCGTCTTCCCCGACCAGAGGTGGGGGGCCTTCATTGCGGCCGACGCAACCTGGTTCCTGCAGAGCTACGAGGTAGCGGTGGAGCCTGGCGGCCCCAGGACCCGCCTGCCCCGGCTCTGGTACGGTCTTGCGGCCGGGATTATTCTGGAGGTGCTTTGAAGGATCCGGCGCGTGTCACCCATTTGGTTACGTGTCGCTTGCGGTCAGCATGGTCAAACAACGCCCTTCCACCGACCTGGGGCACGACTTGCCGTTGGATTTCGACCAGATCTACGCGGCCTGGTTCCACGAAGTCAGTCGGTGGACGCGAGCGTTCGGTGGCCTCGACGCGGATCTCGACGACCTGACCCAGGAGGTGTTCCTGGTGGTCAGGCGCAAGCTCGACCAGTTCGACGGCCAGAACCTGCCCGGATTCCTCTACCGAATCGCCCAGAGGACGGTCAGCGACTACCGTCGGCGGGCTTGGTTTCGTCGCTTCTGGACCGGGCGGCGACCGCCACTGGAGCTGGTCCCGGACGGGGGCGCGGACCCATCCACCAGAGCCGAGCGCCGAGAAGCCCAGCAGCTACTCACTCAAATCGTCTCGAAGCTCAGCCCGGTGCGCCAGAGAGCCTTCATCCTCTACGAGATCGAGGGCTACACCGGTGAGGAAATCTCCAAGCTCGAAGGCGTTCCAGTCAACACGGTGTACACTCGTCTCCACCATGCGCGGCGGGACTTCTTCGCAGCTGTGGCGGAAATCAGGTCGAAGGAGGTGTGCTCATGAGCGAAGCCCTTGAGCCACTGCGCAAGTGTCTGGATTCGAGC
>CAZSVU010000237.1:7554-13278 GCA_964610275.1 uncultured Polyangiaceae bacterium
CGATCCGATTCAGGCCCGTGCGGCTGCCCTCGTCTCGTCCATGCAGCCGCTGCCCGAGTCTGGCGCCCGGATGCGGCGCGTGCGCCGCAGGCTGGACGAGCGGCGGCGTGGTCTCGGCTCGCTGGTATTGCGACCGATCGTCGTTGTTGGATTGTTGCTGGGCCTGACCGCGGTCGCGGCCGCGACCTGGGGCACGATACGGGCGGTACGGTCACGAGCCACCGAACCCGTGAGCGAGACCCCCACTACGTTGCCGGTACCCGTGGAGGCCCCGAAGCGAGCCGTGCCAGCGTTGGTTACGACTCCACCCGCATCTGCCGAACCCGAGCCAGCCAGCGAACCAGACCAGCCCGCCCCCCGGGCGCCGGTAGCCACGGCGAGCTCCGAGGCCGCGCTGGTCCAGGGCGCCGTCGCGGCGCTCCGTCGGGATCGCGACCCCGACAAGGCCACCCGGCTGCTCGACGAGTATCGGAAGCGCAACCCTGGAGGAGCGCTCAGCGAGGAAGCACTGGCACTCGCAATGGAAGCCGCTCTGGCCCGAAAGGACCCGCGCGCGGTCAAGCTCGCACGTCAGTACCTGGCGAACTACCCGAACGGGCGATTCCGCCAGATGGCGATGCGAGCCCTGCGTCCTGCCGAGCCCCACTGATGCGGCGCGCCATTGCGCTCTCCCTGGCCCTGCTGGGCTGCGACCCGACGATGATTGTCGGCCACGACGAGCTTCCGTCCACCGAGTCCGACGCAGCCACCGTGCCGGGTGCGCCAGACCCGGCGGGCCCAGGGGCAGGCGCCCCCATGGCACGGGTGGAACGTTTGGGGATGCGCCTCGTTCGCGACTCAGATCCGTTTCGTTTCCTTGGCGTCAACACCTACTACCTCGCGGGCATGACCAGCGACGGCGGCGAGTGTGACTACCACGAGAACACCGACGACTGGCAAACGCCCGTCGAGGAGTACTTCAATGCCGCCGCAGAGATCGGCGCCACCGTCGTGCGATTCTGGGCATTCCAGTCTTACGCGGGAGAAGCTGGAAACGACTTCACCTTCCTGGATCGCTTGGTCGAGGTGGCGCGTCCCCGCGGCATCTACCTCGTTCCCGTGCTGACCCACCAATGGGGCAATTGCGAACCGGGCGACGATTGGCTGCCCGACTCCTTCTTCTCGGAGGGATACCTCCAACCAGACTACCGTCCCGGCTACATCCTCTCCTACCGGGACTACGTGGCGCAGATCGCGGCGCACTTCGCCGACGAACCGACGATCCTGATGTGGCAGCTGGGTCATGATCTGGCGATGACGTCGGATTGGGACGACCGAGTGGCGATCGCTCGGGACTTTGCGGCGGACATGGCTGCGGTCGCCAAAGCCAATGCTCCGCGAACGCTGCTCAGCATCGGCGCCAACGGCATCACCAACGGCGGATTCGGCGAGTGGGACTACTCGGGCTACGAGACGGTGCATCAGGACCCCAACGTCGACGTGGTGAGTGCGGTCGAGCTGACTGACGAGTACCCGGAGCTGACTAGTCAGGATTTGCCGCGCCAGATCGAGCTGGACTGGTCGGTGGCCCTGCAGATCGGCAAGCCCTTCTTCGTGTACAGCGCCGGCGTCAGTCGGGATGAGACCGAGGACTACGTAGCCATGACCCACGCCAAGCTCGTCACCGCGTCCGAGTTGGGGTTTGCCGGCTACATGATGAGAGCTTTCGATGCCAACGAACCGCCGCAGGGCTTTGCCTTCGGGAACCTCTCCGATGATCCGCTCGGCGAGCTCTTTCGCACGGACCGCACACTGTTCGCCGACACCCCGTATCGCGACGAACTGGTCCCCCTCCCCAATTGCAGCGTCCAGGGTGAGCGCGGCTGCGATCAGACTGACTGTTGCGCTGGTCTCACCTGCCGCGAGCTGGGGGACTGGGCGTCATGGTTGTGTGATCCACGGCAAGGGCAACAGTAGCGCGACCGGCGCGGAGGCTCCGACTCGCACAGCGGGACGACATCGTTGGCGCAGAGCACGACCTGCCACTCACCGCTCTCAGCCATGACGGCACAGTGTTCGCACTCAAAGACACCCGATCGGCTCGGTGGCAACCACCAGCTCGTCGATCGCCACGTCCGTTCCCACCGAGTCTTCTGACGGGACCGCCTCGATGGCCACCACCGAGATCGGATCGGGCGGCAGGGTCACCACATCCGTTGCTTCGACCAGGGGTGCTCCGTCCACGAGCAGAGTTGCCGTGCCGCCCGAAGCGGCCACGTCGAGCGCCAGCTCGAGACACATCCACTCGTCCCTTCGAACCGTACCCGGATCGGCCACGTGCAGCGAGGAGGCGTTCGGCCCCAGCACGAGTCGGAACCGATCCTCGCTGACCGCTTCGATGCTGATCTTCTGATCGGTGAAGTCGTCCTGGTCCCAAAGCTCCAGCAAGATGAAGTACTCGGGGATGGGGTACCCTGATGCGAAGTACGCATAGAAGCGCACGTGCAGCAGCCCAGCCGTGACAGGCGTCGGCAGACGGATGCGATTCTGTACCCAGTCGTAGCCTTCGGCTTGGATGAGCAGGGCGCCGTCGCCTTGGCGCACCAGGCAATCTTGAACAGTAGCGGTGGCGGTATCTGCGCTCCCGTACCGGGTTGCGTACGCGTCGGGCAGTGGTCCGTCGAAGGACTCGCAGACCAGGGCGCCAGGCGCGGTGCAGGCAGGCGTGACGGCGGGACCGAAATCGCCGTCCTCCACCAGCACGACCTCCGCGCATCCGTCATCAGGCACACAAATGCGCCCCCCATCCGCGCCCGCGCACTGAGCTGCCGAAGCCAGTGACGACCCACAAACGCCGGGGGCACAGTCGGTCGTTTCCGTGCATGGCGTGGTACACAGGCCACACACGCAGGTGACCCCGGCGCCACACTCTGCGGCCTCGTCGCACGCCCGGAGCCAATTGGTGTTGGTGCCGGAGCGGTCCTGGGGCTGACCGCAGCTGCCAGCGGCCATACCCAGCAACAGCCAGGCGATAGCCTGTCGCCGAGCGCACTTCATGACTCCTGCTCCGAGGGCTTGACGAATTGGCCACAGTAGAAGGTGACGCGCCTCACGTGCTCCTCTGGCAAGGGTTGCTTCGCGTTTTGGTCCTCTACCTCGTGCCAGAGGTCGTTGAGGTCGGATCTCACCTGGGCGAGCAGGCCTTGCACGCGGTCGGCCAGCGGGTGCCCTTCGGAGATCTCGAACGTCAACGTGGCGCCGCCCGTCGTATCGGCAGCGCTGGAACGGGTGGCCCCGTGGCTCAGCTTGGTGGTGACGGCGGCGCACACGGCCTGGAAGTGATCGAATAGTGCTGCTTCCCAGCCCGCCTCGGCACCGACTGGAATGACCATCGCATCCGCCACCAGGGTCCCCGACCCGTTGATCGTGGCTCGACCTTCTTGTTGGAGCTTGCGCAGGGCTGACTCGAACGTGTCTTCATCCAGCGCCAGGCGGCTCAACACATCGCTGCGTGGGGCTCCCGGATGACGGCAGAGGTCGAGCCACACCAGCGCGGCAGCGGTTTCCAGCTTGCCTTCTCGGGCCAGTGCCTGGCGGTCCTCTTCCGGAGTAACCCCATAGAGCACGGCGCTCCCACTGCCCGTCTTGTATGCCAGGCCACTGTTGAGCAGGTCGTTCAGCACGGCTCCCACCGCCGCTGGGTCATCGTGGCGAAACCGTTCGAGCAGAGCACGACGTGTCGTGCGGCCTTCCTGCTGCAGGTGCTCCAGCACGGCCTGCCAGAGCGTCTTGCCTGCTTCGGTTGCACTCTCCCGCAGGCGCTGCACCCGACGCTGGTAGCCGCGCAGCGCCATGCCGAACATGTCAGCCACGACCTTGCGGCTCAAGCCTTGCCCTTCCAGCTCCCGCGACAGGTTGAGGAACACTTCGTCAGCCAGGTGCGCCAGCGGAGCACGGATCCCAGCCGTTGCCGACAGCTGCGCGATCATCACAGTGGTCTGCCGCATGATCGAGTCGATGAGGATCTTGGTGTCCACCGGGTACTCCTCGGCGCAACAAACGCCGCACGGGTACATTTTTGCCTCGGCGAGCGCTGATGTACAGGTGTACTGGCGGCCACCCCCAAGTGGGCTACGTCGGTGCCAGAATCTTGCAGCGCGGCGACGGTGGCACGGCGGGCATCTCCCGCGCGGGCGGCGAGTCCGGCAAGCTGAGCTCTATGGTCGGGCAACACAACCATCGTCAAACCACGAGTTTCAGAGCGGACAACCCCCAGCACAGGCGGACCGTGCGCCCCTCGGCGTGGACTGCCGCGTGCGATGGGTGCCGGCTCAGTCGGGCCGCCCTGCTCGGCATGTTCATGGTGCTGGGCGCCGCCTGCGGCGACAACAGCGCGGGCAATCCGGCAGCGGACTATACTACTGACGGCACCGGCGGCACGAGCGGCGTCAACGGCGGAGCGCCCGCCACGATTGGCACAGGTGGTGCGATTGGCACGGGTGGCACCATCACCGGCAGCGGTGGCGAGGTCGAAAACCAGGTGGGTGGCAGCGGAGGGTTGGTGAGCGGCGGAACGGGCGGCGATGTGCTCAGCGGTACCGGCGGCGCGCCGATCGTTGGCATGGGTGGTGCAAGCGGCGGAGCTGCCGGAGCTCTGGCCACCGGAGGCGCAGTGGTCCCGGGCGGCGGGACGGCAGGCGCCCCCCCGAGTAGTGGCATGGGCGGCGCGCAGACCGGCGTCCCGCTGCTCGTCTCGGCGCTGCAGCTCAATCAGCAAAGCGTTGCCGCGGGGCAGTCACTCGAAGCGTCCGTCACCCTGACCAACGGAGGCAGCGAGAACATCACGCTTACCAGTGTTGTCGTCGCCGCCCGGCCACCGGGAGGCACGCACGCGGATGGACCGTTCCTGGATCTCGCGCCCACGCTGCAAGACGTGTCGCTAGCACCTGGCGAGAGCGTCACCCTGGACGCGTCGCGGCAGTTCACAACGTCCGACCCCCTGGGTACCTGGGAGCTGTACGTCACCTATGAGGACGCAGAGGGCTGGAGCGATCAGCCGAGCGCGTGGATCGAGGTGGTCGCGGTGGGTACCGGCGGCACGAGCAGCGGGTTGGGCGGTGCTGCAGGCGCCGCCGGCAACGGCGGGGCTGTCGACACTGGCGGCACCGGCGGTGCCCTCGGCACGGGAGGTGCCGTTGGCACTGGCGGCGCGGGACCAGTGGGGACGCCGGTCGGGGTGCATGGGCAGCTTCGAGTCGACGGAAACAGAATCGTTGATGCGAACGGCAATCCCGTCACGCTGCATGGGATGTCGATGTACGACTGGTCTGACCAGGGAAGGCAGTTCTACAACGCGTCCGCGGTGGGCCACCTTGCCAATGACGTAGGCTGCGCGGTTCTCAGAATTCCCATTCTACCCCGAAACTACCCTTCCGCGGTGGACCGGGTCAGGACCGTCGTCGACGCCTGTATCGACAGCGGGATCTACGCGATCATCGACTGGCATTCGATGGAGGGCGCCGACGCCAGCGCAGCCTCGGACTTCTTCTCGGACATGGCCAGAGAGTACGGCGACACTCCCAATGTCATGTACGAGCCCTGGAACGAACCGGTGGGAGAGAGCTGGTCGGAGATCAAGGCGTATCATGAAACACTCGTGGCGGCGATTCGTGCCGAGGACCCCGACAACATCATCATCCTGGCTACCCCGAGATGGGACCAGCAACCTGATGTGGCCGCCGACGA
>CAZSVU010000238.1:0-13235 GCA_964610275.1 uncultured Polyangiaceae bacterium
CCCGAGCTCAGCTCGGGCGCTTCCCTACTCACCGCCGTCCACCCCTGCTGCTGCCAACCACCCGCGGCACATCAGGCTTCCACAGCCCGCGCCCGAGCTCAGCTCGGGCGCTTCCCTACTCACCGCCGTCCACCCCTGCTGCTGCCCAACCACCCGCGCCCCCTCGCGCTTCCGCGCCGCCTGCGACGCCTCACCTCTCCGCCGAACCCGCCGGTCTCGGCTCCACCGGTGCCGGAGCGGGACGCACCGGCGGCGCACTCCCGGCAGCACTCGGCGATTCGCTCGGCACTCCGCTCGGCGTGCCACCCGCATCGGACAAGGCTCTTGCCGCTGCTCTGGCAGCGCGTTGCCGTCGTTGCGCCAGCTCCTGGCTGTACCGTTTCTGCTGCTGTAGCGCCAGCTCCAGCAAGAACGCCAATTGATTCTTGGTGGCCACCACCTCTCCCAGGATGCGGCGCTCGCGGGCCGCAAAGTCCACCTTCTCGACGAAGTCGAGCAGCACGTAGGGACCGAGCAGACGCTGCATGTGCGCAGCGCTCTGCCGTGCCGCGTCCGGTGATTCATCGAGCGCCACGACTCGCCCCACCGCGCCACCGTCGGGTGTGGGCGTCACGGTGATCCAGGCCCATTCAATCGACTTGGGAACGGTGAAAGGCAGTCCTCGTAGGGCGCGCCAGGGCGTGTCCAAGTGCAGGTTGATGGCCTCGGCACCGGGGGGATCGTCAATCTTGGTGTCCGCCTTCAGCGAGAGAACGAAATCTCGCGCGCTCGGAGGTGCCACGACGACGACGTTCGGACCCGGCAAGGCGAACACCCGCTCAGCATCGTCCGCCGCCGCCGTGGCCGCCGGCGCGCCAGCATCCAGCCAGCCTCCGCGTGGATCCCTTTGCACCAGCCGGTCGACGGCGCGGCGGACCCGGTCCGGGCTCACCTTGTGCTGCAGTACCGCGATGACCTGAGATGAGTCCCTCAGCTGGGGGCCGGCAATCAGGATGCGGTCGACGTCGTTGATCGGATCGATCCCACCGGGCCCGAAGAAGTCCTGCCACTGGTAGGTGTTGCCCAGCAGCTCCCGCACGCGAGCCCCCAGCGGGTGCTGGCGGATCCGGTCGGCCATGACCATCAGGCGGACATGTGCGTTGGCGTCCACGACCTTGGCCGCGCTCCCGCTCAAGGCGATGGGATCCCGTACGGCGCCCACACCGCCCTCGGTGCCCGCGTCTGCCGGCGCCGCGTCTTCGCCGCCGTCCAGAGCGGCATCCGTCGCGGCGTCGTTCAACCCACCCTCGAGATCCGCAGAGCTCGCATCCTCGATCCCCGCGTCGAGCGGCTCGGGGACGTCCATCAGCTCGTCGTCATCCAGCAAATCCTTGATCAGCTCCTCGTCCAGCGCCGGATCCGACGGCGCTGCGGGAGTCGGCTCCGGTTCGCGTGTGCCGGTGCCTTCTTCTCCCTCGAGCTCCACCGGAATGGCGGTGACGGCGTTGAGGTCGACCAAGCGGCTGGAATCGGATTGCGGGCCAATCATCTCCACCAAGCCGAACAGCGCTCCCAGCGGACTCAACGGGACGTGCAGCAGCGCCGAGGCCATCACCAGGGCTCGGAGTCTCCAGCGTCCAGTGTCGCGCTGACCTCGCCACTGCGTCTCGAATCCCACGCCGCTCAACATACTCCCGGCCAGATGGGCGCGCGAATCCAGCCTGCTACCCATGGCACGGCATTCGCAGACAGAAACTTGTTCCGAGGGGCAGCCGCACAGAAACCATATCCATCGACAGGTTCAAGTTCACACCAACAACTCTGCTGCGCGCCACGACGTTCCCGTTTGAGACGATGCTCTCTACAAGTCGAGTCACGCACCGCGCTCGCAGGGTGTCTGGCGACGAAAACCGGCCAGCCGACCCGTTCACTACCGAAAGAAAGTGGATCAGCGCACCCGCATGTGAAATGAAAGCCCCGCCAGTGTCACTCCGGATGCATCGGACGAACCCAAACCTGCGCAGAGCGCTCCACTCCCTGCCGACCACAGGCCGTGCCGTTCGGATGCTCGCGGCCACCACGGCCGTGGTCGCGCTGTTTGCCGGCAGCGCCTGTGACGACGAGCCCGCCCCACTGCCCGCCCCGCTGCCCTCGACCTCGACTGCTGGTCCGGGTCAGGCCGGCGATCCCACGCTGCCGGAAGAACTGGAGCCGAAGCCGGCGACCTCGGCGCCTGAAGACGCAGGGGCACCCGATGCTCCCTGGGAGGGGCCGTGGCTCGTGGTCACGCGCATCGCTGCCGCCGTCTATTCCGAGCCGGTCTTCGACCGGCAGAAGAAGCTCGGCTACGTGCGCAGCGGCGGACGTGTCCCGGTGAAGGACAAGCCCGTATCGAAGCAGAACTGCAGTGGCGGTTGGTACCAGCTCGTCTCGGGAGGCTTCATCTGCGGCAATCTGGGAACCACCGACCTCTCTCACCCCAAGGTGAAGTTCGCCACCAAGCAACCGGATCTGGACGAGGTGCTTCCGTACACCTACGCGCGCAACGCCAAGCACGGCACGCCTCTCTACAAGTCCGTGCCGTCGCGCGAGCAGATGCTCCAATACGAGCCCTACCTTTCTGCTGCCAAGTCGGCCAGCGCCGAGAAATCCGAGCCCGAGCCGCCGCCAGCCGCGTCGAGCTCAGCGGCGCGACCTGACGCCGGGAGCCCGCCCCCCACCTCCTCCGCCACCGCGACCACCGGTGCCTCCGACGCCGTTGGGGTGGCGCTGGCAGACGCGGGCGTTCTGGTGGACACAACCGACGCTGGCGACGCACCGGAAACGCCGTGGTGGCAGCAGGACGATGCGGATGCACGCCTCAACGCCTTGAAGCTCGAAGACCTCGCCGCCGGCGCGGATGACGTGCTGGCCAAGCGCATGGTCAAGGGGTTCTACGTCGCCATCGACAAGACGTTCCGCTGGAACAACCGGACCTGGTACAAGACCACCAAGGGACTGGTGGCACCTTCCGATCGCTTCTGGCAGGTCGCTGGCAGCAAGTTCCAGGGCGTCGAGCTCGACGGATCCGAGTGGAAGCTACCCGTCGCCTGGGTGTACGGCGGCCGCAAAACCACCACCACGTACGACCTCGACGAGGATGGCGGCAAGTTGAAGCCTGCAGGCAGCGTCAAGCGTTTCGTGGCCATTGCCCTGACCGGAAAGACCCAAGAGATCCGCAAGACCAAGTACTGGCAGACCAAGAGTGGCAAGTGGATCAAGGACGCTCACGTCCGAGTGACGGCTCCGTCCGATCCACCCGATGATCTGCAGCCCCAGGAACGCTGGATCGACGTGAACGTGAGCGAGCAGACGCTGGTGGTTTTCGAGGGCACGCGGCCCATCTACGCGACGCTGGTCTCGACCGGGAAGAAGTCGACGATCAAGGAGAAGGATCACCGCACCAACGTGGGTGAGTGGCGTGTGAGAGAAAAGCACATCACTACCACCATGGACGGCGACGGGACCGCCGCCGGCGATCTACCCTACAGCATCGAAGACGTGCCCTACGTGATGTACTATCACCGTTCGTACGCCTTGCACGGCGCCTTCTGGCACCGCAACTTTGGTGTCCAGATGAGCCACGGCTGCATTAATCTGGCCCCACTCGACGCCAAGCACGTCTTTTTCGCAACAGAGCCACGCCTACCCGAGGGCTGGCATGGCGTTTGGGCCTCGCCGGACCATCCGGGAAGCCGCGTCATCGTCCATGAGTGACGCCCGTTGCACCGGCGCCGTGCCGAGAGTAACCATCGCTTGAGGGCCCCATGGATCAATTCTCTGCCCACCTCGATCGCGGTTGGGATCTCGTACAGCGTGGCGATTCGCACGGAGCAGAAGTCTCTGCCCGACGGGCACTGGAGCTCGATAGCCACTCGCCCGAAGCGTACAACCTGCTCGGCTACGTGTGCGCGCTGCAGGGCGACTTCGAGCAGGCGATAGAGAACTACTCTCAAGCCATCGCACTCGATGACACCTATCTGGAAGCCATGTTGAACGGGGCCGAGGTGTACATCCACCCTCTGGGCGACTTCGACGCGGCCGTCAAAATGTGCGATCAGGCGCTGGAGCTGGCGGAGACGAATGACGAGTTGGTCGACGCCCTGCTGCTCAAGTTCGATGCACTGCTCGGCCGCAACGAGCCGGAAGCCGCTCGCGAGGTGTGCGCGGCGTTTCCAGCCGGCCCCTTCGAGAACCCCAACCATGCCTTCCTCGTGGGTCGCGCCCTCTACGAAATCGGCGAGATCGATCGTGCCCGCCCCCTCATCGAAGCCGCCACTCACGGCACCGCGGTCAACCCCGAGGCGCACTACTACCTCGGCCTGCTGCGGGATGAGAGCGGCGACACGGCAGCGGCCACTCAGGCTTTCCTGCGCGCCCGTGAGCTCGATTTCTCCATTCCACCACCGCCGTGGTCCCTCACTCCGGAAACCTTCGTGATGACGACCCGGAAGGCGGTGGAGGCGTTGGACGCGGAGCTCCGTAGCTACCTTCGCGCGGACGAGATCTTCATCGCCGACGTTCCCGGCGTCGAAGTCGTCGTCGACGGTGTCGATCCGCGCGCCCTGGTGTTGCTGGACGGGGTCATCCAGGCGGACCCGAACGCCAAGCCTTCCGCCCGGCTGTTCGTGTATCAGCGAAACGTCGAGCGCTTGGCCGGATCCGTCGAGGTACTGGAGTCCGAAATCCAGGCCGCGCTCGAACGCGAAATCGTCGCCACCTTCATCGAGCCCGACCGGAACAGCGACCCCGAATCCCCACTGAACTGAGCACGCTCAGCTCTCGCGTTGGCCACGATTCCCGACCAGGTCACCCGTCCCGCAAGCCGATTCGCTGGCAAGGCGCGAGTGAGCAGCCCGCGGAGCGTACACGAAGTACGTGAGCAGGCAGCGCAGCGAGCAACGCCGCCAGCGGAGCGGATCGCGGGACGTCGGCTTGCGCAGGCATCACGCTCGATGCTCAGCTCTCGCGTTCTGTCAGCTGTCGGGCGACACTCTCGAGCACATCGCGCGCAGCGCTCTCGGGTGCCTGGTGCAGCACTTCAATCGCTCGCTGCGTGTACTCGAACGCACGCTGCCGTACGAGCTCACAGGCCCCGCTCGACACCACGGCTTCCGCGACCTCGACCACCGGAGTCGAGTCCCCCTGGTGAATGCGCCGTACCGCGTCCATGAGGTCCGGGCGACGCTGGAGCGCCAGCACCAGTGGCAGCGTCAGCTTGCCCTCCGCGAGATCCGCCAGGGGCGTCTTGCCGGTGTCTTCGCCAACGTAGTCGAGGACGTCGTCCACCAGTTGGAACGCCATCCCCAGTTGACCACCAAACTCGCCGAACTCCTCCCGTTTCCGCACCGCCGCCCCGCCCAACCACGCGCCCACGTGCGTCGCCCAGGCAAACAGCGACGCCGTCTTCCCCCGCAGAATCGTAGCGTAGGTGCGTTCGGAAACGTCGAGCTGGGTCCTGCCGCGCATCTGCACGACCTCCCCTTCCACGAGCTGCCGAAGGGTACTCGACAGCAAGGGCAGCGCCACGGGGAAGTGTTTCAGCGTCCGCTCGATGGAATGCACCAGCAGCAGGTCTCCCGCCAGCACGCTCATCCCGTTGCCCCAAGTTCGACGCGCCGTGGGCGCTCCGCGGCGCTCCATCCCCTCATCGATCACGTCATCGTGGAGCAGGGTCGCCGAGTGCACCAACTCGGCCACGACCGCCATCTCGCGTGCGTTGGGTGTGATCTCGCCGAAGCAGGCCGTGCTCAAGAGCAGTGCCATCGGACGAACGCGCTTGCCCCCCCTCGAGACGAGGTGGCGTGCCGCCGCGTCAGCCGGCACGGCGCAGTCCGCCGTGCTCTCCCGCAACGCGCCCTCCACCCACTCCATGCTCTCGGACAGCAGCTCGAGAATGGCCTCAGCATGCGCTCCGAACCCTTTGCTGGCATCCTGTGCCACCGCTGCCTGGTCCAAAGTGCTCACTGCGCTTTCGAGAGGAATCGGCATCAATTTCGCCGGCTTCGGTGCTTGAAGTACGGCGCGAAGCCAGTATGGTGTGCGTGCAATTTCGGGTCAACGGCACCGCCGATGCGTGCCGCTGAGCCGAGCCGCTCTTCTACCACGTCCGGACCCGAAACGCGTTGAACGACAACGGCACCAATCCCCATCCCGACTCTGCTCCACCGGGGCTCGATCGAGCGTCGCGACGCGGACGAACGGTTGCGACGGTGAGCTTCGTCGTGGTCGTGAGCGCGCTGACCGCTCTCTGGGCTGGCCAAATCGTGCAACAGGTCTTGGTCCATCCACCTCCCGAGGCGCCGACCGAGTGCCGTCCGGGCGTTCGGGCGCTCATCGACGCCGTGCGTCGCGCGCGACACGCTGCTGCCGAAGAGACGGGCGGCGAAAAGCAGAGTTTGGCGCGATTCCGCGCTGCCCTGGCGCCAGCCTGGCGCGTTCGCCCGGACCTCAGCGCCGCCTGCGCGGGCGACCCCGCCGCGTCACAAGCGCTGAGAGAAGTTGATTTGTTGCGCTACGCCGAGGAGCACGCCGTCCGCTACGAGGCCGCCGAGTTGGCGCTCAGGCGCCGCCGGGTGCTCGCCATCGAGGCCAGTCTGTTCGCCCCCACGGCGCCCGCCGCGTCCGCATCCGGGCCTGGCCAGTGGCAATGAAGGCCGTGCCGCACTAAGCTCCGCGCCTCGCCATGTCGATGCCCGCGATGGATCCACCCGAGTCCCAACCCGAGACCATAGTCACTTTCGACGCGCTTCCTTTGGCCCCGGAGGTGCGCCGGGCCGTCGATGACCTGGGCTATGTCCACCCCACTCCGGTCCAACGTGCCGTGTACGAGCCCGCGGCCCAGGGCCGCGACCTGGTGGTTCAAGCACGCACGGGGACCGGCAAGACGGCCGCCTTCGGCCTGCCCATCATCAACGCGCTCATCAAGAAGAGCGCCCGCGATGTGCAGGCCGTCGTGCTCTGCCCAACCCGAGAGCTCGCTCTACAGGTGACGCGTGAGGTCAGCGCTCTGGGGCAACACCGCGACGTCCAGTGCGTCCCCGTCTACGGCGGGGCACCCATGACGCGCCAGGTCGAGCAACTGCAGGCGGGAGCCCACATCGTCGTCGGCACTCCTGGCCGTGTCCTGGACCACCTGCGAAGGGGGACGCTGGACCCGAAGTCCATCGGCGTGGTGGTGCTCGACGAAAGCGACGAGATGCTCTCCATGGGCTTCCTGCCGCAAATCACCGACATTCTCTCCTACCTGCCCCAGCAGCGTCAGACGCTGCTGTTCAGCGCCACGCTTCCACCCGACATCCGACGCATGGCCGAGACTCGGCTCACGGAGCCGGAGTTCATCACCCTGAGCGGCGATCACATCGGAGCTCTCGAGATCGATCACTTCGTCTTCATGAGCTATGGGGACAAGATCGCCGACTTCCGTCTGGCGTTGGAGGTGGAGGACCCCGAGAGCGCGATCATCTTCTGCAACACCCGCGAGCAGACCAAGCGCGTCACCGCAAGCCTCAAGGAAAAGGGCTACTCCGCCGATTGGCTCAACGCCGATCTCGCCCAGGGCGACCGCGAGAAGGTCATGGCCGCCACCCGCAAGGGAGAGCTTCGGTTCCTGGTCGCCACGGACGTGGCGGCTCGCGGCATCGACATTTCCCACCTGACCCACGTCATCAACTACGATTTTCCCGAGTCGTCCGAAGTCTACGTGCACCGAACCGGGCGCACGGGCCGCGCCGGACGTACGGGAATCGCCCTGAGCATGATTGCGCCGAGCGACGTCGGCAATCTGTACATGCTGCGCCTCACCTACAAGATCCGCCCTATCGAGAAGCAGCTGCCGTCGGCACAAGAGCAGTGGACCCGGGCGGAAACGGACGTGGTCAGGAGCCTGGCCGACCTGTTCACTTCACGTCACCCCGAACCCAATGATCTATCGCTGGCTCGTCGACTGCTCACCCACGACCGCGCCGAGACCATCATCGCCGGGCTGCTCCGTGACCACCTCGGTGCCCGTCCCGGATTGCCGGAGGAAGCCGCCGCCGCACGCCGGGCACGACGCCCCCCTCCCCAGAACGCCACCACGGACGAGGAGCCAGAAGCCGAACCAGGTGAGCGTGCCTCCCGCAGAACCCGCCGACGCCCTCGGTCGGACTCGGAGGATGAGGCCGACCAGAGCGAGGTCGGCAAGGTGTATGTGAACGTCGGCCGCAGCGATGGCGCCCGACCCACGGACATTCTCGACCTCTTGCAGGCTCGCGCGGGCCTGGGTCCAGATCAAACCGAGTATGTCCAGGTCCGACCGCGGCACACGTTCATCGGACTCCGGCGCCAGCTGATCCCCAAGGTGGTGGATGCCCTCAACGGGGTTACGATCGCCGGCAAAGAGGCGGTGGCGGAGGAATCTCGCACCCGCGATTGAGCACCGGATCGGGCGACCACGCCACGACCTGCCGAGCCACCGAACCCGGGATCCTCACCGAAACGAGCCAGTAGAAGGATTGCCGAGTCACCTCGAGAACGCTACGAGACAAGCTAGATGAAGCGCGCCGGTTCCGAGCTACAGAGATTGGTCAGCGATGCCGCCTGGGCGCTGCGCAAGGGACTCGGCCCCCGCGATCTGATTCCGATGCTGGAGCGAGTGCTGTCGCGCGCGGGCGCGGGATCCGCCCCCGCCCGGTTTGCACAGCAGCACCTGGCTCGCCTCCTCGTCGAGGGAGCACCCTGGCGCGCAGCGCGCCTCGCGCTCGACCTTCTCCGCTACGAGGAAGCTCCGGAAACCTGGGCCATCCTCGGCCTCGCGCACACCCTCCTCGGCAACTACCGCTGCGCCAAGACGGCGTACTATCGCGCGCTCGCTCTGTCCCCCGGGTGCCCTGCCTATTCGCACAACCTGGGCCACCTGCTGGATGTGGCCCTCAGCCGACCCCACGACGCGCTGGTACACCTCGCTCGCGCCCACCGCAGCTTGCCCGACGAGCCCGAGATCACGTCGTCCTACGCCCACGCGCTGCTCCGAGCCGGCCAACCCGAACGCGCCACTCGCCTGCTGCGCCGAGCGCTGGGCGGCAATCGTGCGGCTGCTGACCGCATCCTCGGCAACTGGCGGCGCGCCATTTCAGCTGGACAGGCCGGTTCGGCCACGCATTGACGGGGTTTGCGGTTCCCGCGTAGCCCGGCGCCCCGGATTCGGACGCGTGGGACGGCTGCACCCTTGCGCTCCGGGCCATCCCAACTATCGATCGCCCGATATGGCGCATCTGACTTCCGTCCGCTGGCTGCCCCTGGTGGCGGCGCTCTCGACCACCGTGCCGACTCTGGCTCAACCCGAACCGGAGCCGCCTGCCACCGCACCCGGCGAAACCGCCCCTCCACCCACTGCAGTGGCTCCGGACGCTCCGACCCCACCCCGTCCCGACACTGCGCCACGCCCGGATCCGCGACTGCCCGAGGTCGACGATCCGATGCTGCGTCCCCTCCCCCCACCAGCGCATCGCATCGCCTCGTGGCAGGACGCGCTGCGCCGCGTCCGCGCCCAGACCAGCTCGTTGCGGATCTCGGCGGCCCAGGTCGAGCAAGCTGCAGCGCAATCGCGGCTCGCTCTGGCCAAAGCGTTGCCCACGCTCACTGGCACGGCGGGGCTCCAGCGTCACCTGCTCATGGGCGAAGGCTGGAGGCAAACCTCCGCGGGCTTCGAGCGGGGCAGCGTGCCCGATCCCGCCACGACCTGGAACGCCGGCCTCCAGCTGCGAGTGCCGGTCTTCGCGCCGCGGGCCTGGCACGACGCCAAGACCGCCCGTCGAGCCGAACGCTCCGCGCGACTCAGTGCCAAGGAGAGCGAGCGTCTCGCCATCGCGGCCACGGCCGACGCAATCGTCAGCGCCGTCACTGCCGAGCGGCTCTCCGAGGTCAGCCGGATCTCCCTACGTTCCGGTCTGTCCACGCTGGGCCTGACGCGACGTCGGGCGCGCGTGGGCGCCGCCGGGGCCTTCGACGTCCTGCGCGCCGAGCAGGAGGTCGCACTGACGCGAGCGCAAATCGTCGCGACCGACGAGAGCGTGCGCCTCACGCGAGAGGCGCTCGGGCTCACCATGGGCTCGTCAGATCCCCACGGCGTTCCGCACGACATCAGCCTGGACGGCCTGGTGGCAGACGCCCAGCAGTCCTGCCGTCCGGAACAGACCGTGGACAGCCGCCCCGACGTGGTGGCGGTCCGAGCCCAGGTCGAGGTGGCGGAGCGCAATGTCGACAGCGTCGACTGGGCCTACTTGCCCACGGTCGACGCGGTCAGCAACCTCGACTATCTGAGCTCCGAGCGACGCAGCGCAAACAACGAGCACGTGACCTGGAGCGTGGGTGCATTGCTCACCTGGCAGCTCTACGACGGCGGACTGCGCTACGGCACCCGAGACGCCAACCGCGCTCAGCTCAGCCTGGCTCGCGAGCAACTCACCCAGGCCAAGCGTCTCGCGCGAGTGGAAGTCGTCCGAGCACAACGTGCGGTCCGAGTGGCGGAGGCCAATCTCGAGGTCAGTCGTCGAACCCGAGATCTCGCCAGCCAGAGTGCCCGTTTGGCGCGCATCACGTTCATCACCGGCAACGGCACCAGCTTCGACCTGATCGACGCTGCCAAGCGTCTGCGCGAGGCCGAAATCGACCTGACCGTCAAAGAATTCGAGGTGGTTCGCGCCAAGGTGATGGCGCTCTTGGCCCTGTCCACATGCAGCGTCTGAACCTGAGCGAGGGCCGCATCCGTCATCCGCCGACCCCGGCTGCCGTCCAGGGTCCGGGAATTTTACCAGTGGGCATCGCCACCCCGGGGACCCACGAAGACGCGGGAATGCGCCTTCATGGATTGTTATTTCCGAGACGGGGCACTAGGTTCACGCGGAGATGAAGCGATTCCAGTTAGGTTTCGCCCTGTTGGCGGCGTCCACTGTGCTCGTGTTCGCGTTTCTGATCGCGTTCATTTTCCTGCACACGCCGATCGCCCAAGTGGCGGCCGGCGGTCTGGCCCAGAAGATCTTCTACTTTCACGTCCCGGCAGCCTACGCCATGTACCTCTCCGGGCTGATCTGCTGCATTGCCAGTGCCGCCTACCTCCTGCGTGAGTCCGACGCTCGCGATGCCCTGGCCCAGGCCGCCGCAGAGTGTGCCGTGGTCTTCGGCGGGATGGTCATGGTGAGCGGCCCGCTCTGGGCGAAGAAGGCCTGGGGCGTGTACTGGGCCTGGGAGCCGCGCCTGACCACATCGCTGCTCAGCGTGCTGGTCTACCTGGCCGTCGTCATGCTCAGAAGCTTTGCCGGCAGCGGTCCAGCCGAGAAAAAGTTCGCCGCTGCGCTCGGAGTGCTCGGCACGTTCAACTTGCCCTTCATTCACTTTGCGGTTTCCTGGTGGGGCGGCAACCACCCCACCGTGATCGGCGGCGGGGGCGGCGGTCTGGCCCATCCGGCAATGCGCCAGGCACTCGGGCTGGGATTCTTCGCCATGACCCTCCTGGCGTGCCTCCTGATCTGGGCACGCACCCGCCTGCTGCACCTGAGTGCCCGAGTCGAGCACCTCGAGCATCGGGCCGCCGCAGCCGACGTTTCCGAAGGAGGGTGATCCCTTGCAGCCCACCACCACCGCATCCACCTCTCCCCCTCCGGCGCTGGGCCCTCCTGCGACCGCACCTGCCCACTCCGCTGCAGAGTCCCAGAGCGACTTCGTGGCCGTGCGCGGCGCTCCGGCAGACAGCACCAGCGCAGAGCTCATGCTGGTACTCGCCTACATCTTCATGTGGACGCTGCTGCTTGGATTCGTCTACTTCAGCTTCCACCGCCAGCGCAACCTGGCAGGGCGCATCGCGCACCTCGAGCAGGCCCTCGACAGTGCCGAGAAAAACCCGCAAAAGGAGTGAACCGACGATGGGGTTCTCGCACGTGGTCTACATTCCCGTCATGCTCCTGCTTGGACTCGTGTCCGGATACGTCCTGGGGGCACGCGTCACTCGCCGACAGATCGAGGAGGAACGCAAACGAGCCGCCGAGTAGTCGGGCCCCCGCGATGGCTCGCCCGAATCGTCCGGTCCTCGCTGCTGCTCGTGGTGGCGCTCCTCAGTTCCGACCACGCCGCCACCAACCCGGACGCGCCGGCCGCCACGGTCTTCTCCGTGCTACCGGCCGCGCTACGGTGTCGCCACCGCGTGGGCGCCAAGCCGGGCGACTTGGCGGTGCAGAACGCTCGCGCCACGGCCATCGTCAGCCGCAAGACCGGTTGGCTCGTCGACTTCTGGATGAACGACGGGCAAGCCTCGACCGCTCCACAACTCGACGCGACACCCAACGTCGACGGGTTGTGGCTGCTGCACCCCGTGCTCGATTTGGGCCGCGGTTCCTTCCATGTCGTGGCCGACCGGGTGACGGCCGACGCCAGTGCAATCCGCACCGAGACCACCTTGACGGCGGGCGCCGGCACGCTCGACGTGGTCACGACCTACCGCCTCGACGCCGACCTGCCCCGCCTGGTCATCGAGACCGTCGTCTCACACGCGGCGGGAGGGCGAATCGCTCACGCCAAGCTGGGTGACCGAGTCAAGTGGGGAAACGTCGACTACTGGGTGGAGGGGCAAGGAGTCCAGCCCTTCGCCTTCCACGGACGGGCAGGCTGGGTGGGTCGCCACGGCGGAGGAGGAGACCTGCTGCTGCGCACGCTCGCGCCGGACTCGATGCGGATCGACTACCAAGCGCGCCTGTGGGGTTCCGCACCGGAGATCCGGACCGCGTACGCCGGTAGCGCCATCGCCACGAATGCCGCCCTCACGGTTCGCCGCGTCCTGGCCTATGCAGCGCTTCCGCAGCTCTCGACCGGGACCGCTCCGGCCGGAACGTTGGAGGTGGCCGTCACGGACGAAAGCGGCCGCTCGCTCCCGGCGAAGCTCAGTTTCCGCGGGCGACAGGGCACTCCGGATCCGAACTTCGGCAACGACGGCGGACTCGACGGCGCCGGCCGTTTCGCTTGGAGCGGGACCGGGCAGCTGTCACGCCAGCTGCCCCCGGGCCACTACACTGCGCTCGTCACGGCCGGACCCGAACGCGCCGCCCAGACCCTGACGGTGGACCTCGAAGCGGACCAAGTGGTGCGGCGACGAGCCAGTCTCCCTCGGGTCGTCACCACGCCGGGATGGATTGCGGCCGATCTCCACCTGCACCAGGTGCCGAGTATCGATGCGGGCATAGGACTGG
>CAZSVU010000239.1:0-13187 GCA_964610275.1 uncultured Polyangiaceae bacterium
GGTCGCGGTCCCGGACCCGGTCACGGACCCCCGACCCGGTCACGAAACCCACCCCTGTTTCGACGGCCGCTGGCGGCCGGCGGAACATGGATCAAGGATGCCCGCCGGCGTCCCCGGCTAGCCGCACGGGCGCAAGTCGGCTATCAGCTTGGGCCCGAGCGAGGCCGCTCCGGGCGTTCTCCGGCATCACGCCTCGCGGAAGAAAGCACCTATGGCACAAACCGAAATCAAGGCTTCCGAACTCGACACCGAGAAGTTCATCGCCGATCAGGCCAAGGAGATCTCCGACGCCGTAGGCGATGCCATCGCGATCAACGCGCTGTCCGGTGGCGTGGACTCGTCCGTCGTCACACTCTTGGGGCATCGCGCGCTGGGAGATCGCCTCAGAACCTACTTCGTTGAAAACGGCCTGATGCGTGAGGGCGAACCCGAGCGGGTGGTTGCGCTCTTCGCCGAGCTAGGCGTGAAGGTGGAGCTGGTCGACGCACGAGACGAGTTCTTCGAGGCACTCGCGGGCGTGACCGATCCAGAACTGAAGCGCGAGGCGATCACCCAGACCTTCTACAAGAACGTTTTCGGTCGGTTGGTGCGCGAGACCGGTGCCAAGCACCTCCTCCAGGGGACCATCCTCACCGACATCGATGAAACCGTGGCCGGCATCAAGCGGCAGCACAATGTCTTCGAGCAGCTCGGAATCGACCCGCAGGAGGCGTTTGGCTACCGGATCCTCGAGCCCCTCGTTCAGCTCCGCAAGGATGGCGTCAGAAAGGTCGGAAGGGCTCTGGGGCTGCCCGAATCGGTGTGCGATCGTCCTCCCTTCCCGGGCCCTGCCCTCGCCGCCCGAGTGATTGGAGCGGTCACCCGCGACAAGATCGCGTTGGTCCGTCGAGCAACGGCGATCACCGAGCGGGAGCTCGCTTCGGTGAAGGCGTTTCAGAACATGACGATCCTACACGAGGACCGGGTGACCGGAATGCGTGATGGGAAGCGAGAGTTTGGCCTGCAGCTGGAGATCCGCTGCTGGGACAGCGTGGACGCGCGCACGGCCGAGCCCACCGAGCTGCCGTGGACGACCCTGAAATCACTGGCGCGCAAGCTCGTGGACTCCGTGCCCGGCGTGGTGAGCGTCACCTACCACGTCGCTCCCAAGCCCCCGTCGACGATGGAAGTCGTGTAGCCAACGAGCGCGCTTTCGTCCCCATGCTTCAAGATTTCGCGAGCCCCCTGCGGGCGCCCACCTGAGGAGACTCCAGTCTTCCACTTCAGGACGCTGAGCATTGGTCAAGTGAAGCAGTACCTCGCAGAGCGCGGGATCTCCCTAGCCAGCTAGCAGTGCTCTCGGTCACGAGAATCTGCACTTCTTCATTCGATACATCGACACGCTGGAAATCACGCGAGAATCTGGCTGGACCCGAAGACTCCCCTGGCGGCAGGCTTGGTATCCGGCGCGCCCGCTGGCGAGCGTTGCCGTCGGTCAGGACATCTGGGACTTCTCGAGCCGCTCGTTCGACACCCTGGCCTTCCTCCGGCGTTTTCGGCTTCGCTCTCCAGTTCACGCGGCGCTCACCAGTGCTGGGATTCGAGGTCACGTTGAAGTGCAGGACTCGGCGGCGGTTACCCCAGAATCGGAGAACGCGCCTGACGAGCGAGGCGTCTCGCCTCGGCGAGGTGGACTGAGACGTGATCCCTAGTCAGTCCGGGGAACCGCGTGCGCGTCGAGCCACTCCGTGAGCTTGGTCCGAGACAGTTCGCCCGACGCGACCGCAATGATCGCCCGTTCCTGTTCGTCAACCGTCGCACCGATTTCGTATCCGTTCAGCAGCAACGAGACTTCCATCGCCGCGTGACCGACGCGCTTGTTGCCATCGACAAAGGGGTGCCCCTGGATGATGGCAAACGCAAGTGCAGCCGCCTTGTCGACCAGGGCGGGGTAGAGATCGTCACCATCGAATGTAGCCCGAGGTTGCGCGACTGCCGACTCGAGCACGCCAAGGTCTCTGAGTCCCTTGGCACCACCTGACGTCTCGATGATTGCCCGGTGGAGGTGCAGCACCTCGGCCAGAGATACGAACCTCATCAGGCGAGCCGACGATACAACTCGGCGTTCTTGGCGAGAACTCGTTCCGCTGCCTCGTCGAACCGGGCATCCGGGTGCGCCACGAGATCTTCCACAGCCGCGCGCGCGAGGGACTCCGCCGACACGCCGAGTTGCTCTGCACGCTCGGAAAGGCGCTCGCCCGAGGCATCCGTGAGCTCAACTGCGATGCGCATTCCTTGATTCTACCCGCGCCCGGTGGGTTCGGCCACTCCGAGTGGTCAGGCGGCGGATCGGTGTCCATTCATGTCCACTCATGTCCACTCATGTCCGGTACAGGTTGCGCAGGCTCACGGTTCAAACGCAGCAATGACGTGGCGTTGCGGCAGCCGGGCAACTGAATCCTCCGCCGGAAACGGCGTCCCGGTTCGACCCCGGGAGGGGCCACCAGCAATCGTGAGGGATCGTGAAGTGACCACGAGGTCGGACATGGACCGAAATGGTGAGCCTTTGCCGCGCGGCCAGCGGCAGAGCGCGTGCAGGCTCGCCGCTGCCTGAGCGGCCCGCGCGGGAAAGGTCGCATTGAACAAGCCCGAGGTGGCGGGCGGCAGGGAGCTGACCGCTATGGGGATTTGGTGGTGCCGACCACCCGGGAAGCGCCGGTCTCAAGGGCGTCGCAGTGGGTCGGCTGTGGCGCCGCGAGCGTGGCCTGGGATGCAAGATCGGCGGGACCAAACTGGACAGGCTGGTTAGCAAAGCGCTGCGGAGGCCCAGGCAGCCACCGAAGATGGAGTGGTACCGGACGGTGGGGGCACCGCGGTAGCCGAGGGTCAGTTGTGGATGAATGGGTCATGCGACTTGGTCCAGCGGTGGCGCGCGGCAGGTGGGTGCGAGGGGGCGGCGGTGCAGGGCGGCGCCACAGCGAGGGCAGTGGGCGACGTCACGCCCGGTCCACGCGTGCAGCTGAGCGGCAGCGTCGACTGCAGGCAGCGGATCGCTGGGCGCCGCTGGCGCGCGGCGCGACTCGGAAGGCTGGGTGAGCAATCCGCGGGCCGTCACGAGTGAGTGGTGGACGTGGAAGCCGGCGTAGAGGCCGTAGTGGCGGATCTTGTGAAACCCGTCGGGCAGCACGTGCAGCACGAGGCGGCGCAGGAACTCGACGGGCGCGAGGGTGGTGTTCTGGCCATTCTTGGTGCGGAATGTGACGGCGTCCGGGCTGACGTCGACCAGGCGGCTGTTGGAGATGGCGACGCGGTGGGTGTAGCGGCCGAGGTAGGCCACGACGTGCCGAGCTTCGCGGAAGGGGCGCTTCGCGTACACGAGCCACCGGCAGCGGGCGAGGCGCGACATGAGCAACTCGAAGCCCTGTGGATCACGGAAGTCGTCGAACCGATCGAGGTGACCGTGAGCGTGCATGCGGCGTAGGGCGGCCAGCATCTTGCCGCGCAGCAACTGGCCCATCACCTCGACCGGGAACAGGTACTTGCGGCCGGTCGGGATCCAGGACGCGGCATTGGGCGACAGGCCGCCCGCAGTCACCAGGGCGTGTGCGTGGGGGTGGAACTGCAGCTCCCGGGTCCAGGTGTGTAGGACCATGGTCACGCCCAGCTGTGCGTGCAGGCGCGAGTGGCCGAGCTCGAGCAAGGTCTCGCTGGCCGCGCGAAACAGCGCGTCGAAGATCAAGCGCGGAAAGCATCGGGCCAGCGAGCGCAGCTGGCTCGGCAGGGTGAAGACCACGTGCCAGTGGCACACCGGCAGCAACCGCTCGGAGCGCGCGGCGATCCACTGCTCCTGCGCCGGTGCCTGGCACTTGCAGCAGTGCCGGTTGCGGCAGGAATTGTACGAGGGACGCTCGAAGTCGCACCCGGGACAGACGTCGAGATGGCCACCCAGCGCAGCAGTCCATCGTCTTGCCGTACAGGAACTTGAGCGCGGCCAGGTGCTGACGAAGACGCTGGACCCCGATCTTGCGCTGGCGCAGGTGGTGGAGCCACTCGCGCACCGCGTCCTGGTCGAGCTCGGCAGGAGAGCGCTTGTGGAATTTCGCAAATGCCCGAATACAGTCCAGATAGATCTGAATCGTGCCGGGGGCGTAGCCGGCCAGCTCAAGATCCTGCAACATCCGATCTCGCAGTTTGATGATCGCCATCATGACCTCCTTGGTTGGCGGTGCTGGAACCACCGCTGACCAAGGAGGCTGCATCCGCTGCGCGGCGGGCGGATCTCCGCGGCCCAACCCTGCGACTACTCAACGGAAAGGTGGCGCGGTCACGTTGACCTGGTCAGGCTCGCGACCACCCCACCCGCCCGCTCCCCCGCCGCGGAGCGGCTTCGTTCAATCCTTCGCCGGAAACGGCGTCCCGGTTCGACCCCGGGAGGGGCCACCAGCAAGAATCGTGAGGGATCGTGAAGTGACCACGAGGTCGGACATGGACCGAAATCCTCAGCCGGTCCATAAACCGGTCCATGAAGGGTGTCGGTGGGGGAGGGAATGAGGAAGGCGATCATCATAGCGGCGGTCACTTGCACGGCCGTTTGCGCGATTTCAGCACTGGCACTCGGAGGCTGCGGGGGAGTGGTTGGTGCCGACGGTGGAGCCCCGGACTCGTTACGAGACGGGGGCAACGCGGCAAGTTGCCCCCCTGCTCCCCTTGTTGCGGAGGATGTCGCGTCAGATTGTTCCACCCTCACGGTTGAGCCCGAGGACTGCACGTATTCGCCACCACACATGCTGCTTCCGTCGATCTTCCCCGGTCCAGACTACTGCAACGAGTGTGAGCTACGTTGCTACGACGGGATCCTTGAGCCGTTCTGCACTGCCGTGGGATGCAGAGGGTTCGGTCCAATAGTGTGCGACGACACGCCGGTCGAGGGAGCGTTCTGCGAGCAGTCCGAGGATCTCGGGAATGGCGAATGCCTTGCGTCCGGTCCGGGCGCTGACCTTGACGCCGGCATTCTGAATGGCAGCGTTTGTGCCTGCAATCGACCTGCCCTTGTGTGGCACTGCGTCGAAGTGGACCTGCTTTGGTAGTACGAATTCACCCGGCGACGCACG
This sequence comes from uncultured Polyangiaceae bacterium, assembly GCA_964610275.1. Classification (GTDB taxonomy): domain Bacteria; phylum Myxococcota_A; class Polyangia; order Polyangiales; family Polyangiaceae; genus JAFGBI01. Next base: position 5,091 of record CAZSVU010000239.1, read on the forward strand.
GCTGCTGCTTCGTCCACTCCGCTCATTCTTCAGGCTGCGCCCCGCCACCAGAACAACGTCACGGGCAACTTGTCGGGTAGTCTCAACTTTCGAGCGTGAAAGAGTACACGGAACGTTCGGCCTCCCACATGGACGGGACGTGCCGCACCCTGAACTTCTCCTCGGGCGTCCCTCCTATGGTGTTGCCGTCCTCCAGAATGGGGCCGTTGTCGAGTAGATAGTGGGCGAAGTTGTAGGCCCGGTCGATCAGGGTTTCCGGGTCAAGGGACGAATGGGGGAACTCGATCTCCATCAGTTCGAGTTCAGCCAAGCCGGTCGTGAACAGGCTGCTAGTCCCGTCTTCTTCGGAAGCCAGCCCGAAGCGGAGCCACAGGAATAGCGGCAGGTACTCTCGACTCATCTGCTGGGACTGCTCGACGAAGTCATCCATGGGGTGAACCTGAGTTCCCCCGCCCCAGTAGACGCCCGCTGCGGCAGAACACAGTGCCACTGCTGCTACTGTTCTGGTCAGCCCCAGCATCAGATCGATAGCATCTAGGCGGGCGCTGCTCGCCGTCACGATGAGGTGGGCATTGTGCTGCTCAAGCTCGGCACGAGCCTCGGGCCAGTGCCACGCTGTTTCGCACGGCCCCTCCAGGTCCGACCAGGGTATGGGGGCCCGGACCAGCGCCACGATGTACGAAACGTCGCTACCGTCGAGGGAGAAAGCTTCGGCTTCCTCTTGCGATGCGGCTAGGCTTGGATCGTCAGGCCAGCCATCCTGGAACGTACGACGCACGCCGTTGGGGTCCGGCAGCACGGCGTCGTTGAGAGCGACCATCGCCAACCGAATGCGTGGCTCCTTCACGCCACTCAACCGCTGTGCAACCTCGCGGGCAGGTGGCGTGTTCGAGCCATATGCTCCCGCTCCTCGTTGTCGGCAGGAGAACACCAGAGCCGCTCCTGGCGTCCGGTCCGGCCAGGATCTACGCTTGCCAGCATGCACTTCGCCCGCTTCAGCCTTTCCGCGGTCCTCATCGTAGCTGGAATCCTGGCTGTGGTGGGATGCTCGTCCGAGGGCCCCGCTTTCGCGACCGACTCCGATGGTGGCACTGACTCTACCGTTGGGACGCCGACTGACACGGCAGCTGAGCTCGCGGATCGCGAGTTCCTCCTCGACTCATCGGAGGGATTCGAGCCGGTGGAAGGCACCACGGTCCGTTTGTCGTTCCGGGACGGGGAGATGGGCTTCAGTGCTGGATGCAACAGCCACGGCGGTGCCTATACGCTGTGCGATGGAAGTCTCTGCGTGGAAGGCATGATGTCCACGGAGATGGGGTGCAGCGCAGACCGACATCAGCAAGACGAATGGCTCGCTGCGTTCTTCCTGGCTAGCCCGACCCTCGAACTCGAGGGCGATACGCTGACTCTTTCCACTGCGGACGCGACGCTGGTCTTCCTCGACCGCGAGGTGGCTGATCCAGACCGGTCACTCAGCGGAAACACCTGGATCATCGACACGTTTATCCAGGGCGAGGCGGCCATGAACCTTGCCCTCAATGAGGAGCCAACGGTGAGCTTCGGTGACGACGGGAGCGTCCAAGTCTTCACTTCCTGCAATACGGGACAGGGCACCTACGCCACCAATGGAAGCGTGGTCGTGTTGAGCGGAATGTCGTACACCGAAGTCGCCTGTACCGACGCGAACTCCACCGAGGCTGACACTCATATCCGGGCCGTGCTTGCGGACGGGGAAGTCACCGCGGTGATCGAGGCTTCGTGGCTCACGCTGACTCGCGGTAGCCTCGGCATTGGCGCGACGACGGACTGATCGTGCCGGCGCAGCCGAACGCGGAGGTGTGGCCCCGGTGTTCCACCCCTGGCTCAGGTCGGGCAGCCGCATGCGTTGGCGGAGTAGATGCCGTCCAACGGCGGTTCGGCCGAGTCGTCATCGGCGCTGAAGTACACGACGCCGTCGACGACGACCAAGCTATCGATCACGTCGATTGCGTTCACGATGGTCAACACGCCGCTCCCGTCGAGCCCCGCCCGGAGGATCCGGTCGCCTCCGTCCAGCGAGTAGTCTCGGTGTCGCCAATACAGGGCGCCTCCAACCACTACGAGGTTTCCGGTTTCTTCGTTTGTGGAGGCCGACCAGAGGATCTCAGGCGTCGTGGCGCCGTTGGGGAGGCGGTTGATCTGCTGGTCTTCGATCCAGTAGATGGCGCTGTCATCAGCGCAGAGGCTCTCCGGTCGCATCGTGGACGGGCCGTAGTGTAGCTCGGGCGGCCCACCCGCCTTGGGGATCCGGTAGATGTTGCCTGCTGCCGATGGGCTGTACCCTTGGTCGGTCGCGAACACGTAGTCGCTGTTCAGGGCAATCTCGGGGGAGTAGTCGAGCGCTGCAAGTTGCGTTGGCGCTCCCCCTGAGAGCGGAATGGCGTAGACACCACCTTCCGGTGCCGGAACCATGTTGGTGTAGTACGCGTGGGTCTCGTCGATTCGCAAGTCCCAGTACCGCTCGGACGCGCTATCGAGGATCGTCATTGCGCCGCCGGTGAGCGGAACCGTAACCAGGCCGCGCAGCGAAGTGACGTAGACTCCGGTCGGGCCCACGGCAATCGCACGCGGATCATCGATGGTGGCCAGATTCTCTGCTGGGCCGCCACCGAGCGGTGCGCGCCACACGAAACTGGGACCGGCCACCGGGTTGCTGCTATCTGGCGTGCGGAAGTAGAGGAAGCCGTCATATGCGCGCATGCCGGCGGCGAGACGCTGGCCCGGGACCACCAGCACCGGATCGCACGGTCCGTTCGTGGGCGGACAGGGTTCGGCTTGTGGAGCTCCACCGACCGACGTCGAACCACCAGACGCAGCTGCTCCAGTGCCCGTTGCGGCCGTGCCACCGATCCCTCCGGTGCTCGCACCACCGCTGCCGGTGACGTCGTCCGTGGCGCCAACCCCACTCTCGTCACTTCCTCCACACGCGGACAGAGCCAACACAAATGTGGTCAGCAATCCCGCCGTTGTCCCCCGGTCGAGGGGAAGGACCATGGTGCACCTCCCGATGCGGCGAATCTTAGCACGACGCTACCGCTGGTGAACACGCGAGCGTCCGGGGTGTTTCGGAACTGAGCATCGGCGGGCGCTCCTATTCGGGTGCGTTCTTTCGCCGAAAAGTCTGGAAGGCGGCTTGCCCCGTCGTAAGCGCGTGCGGCTTCCTGGTCGCCATACCGACCTCGTTGTGGTGGCGGACTCCTGGGAGTGACGGTTAGCTCGAACTGTCGCATGCTTCGGTGCAGATACTGGAGCCATGGACACGGACGAAATCCTTGAGCGCGCCACGTGGGACTTCTTCTGGGTTCCGCCGGGCGTACGCATCATCGACCGGCCAGAGTTGTTGTACCTGTGCAGCCCCCGTCCCAGCACGACGCTCAATATGGTTGCCCGTATCCGACCCCGGAACCCGGACCACGCCGCCGAGTTGGTGGGTGAGGTCGCTGCGGCTCACGCCGGACGGCCCAGCCGATTCCAGCTCACCGTTCGTTCGGATACCCCCCTGCTGCGGCCCGTCCTGGAGTCTGCCGGCTACGCCCTCGCGCACGAGCACTGCAGCATGGCACTTGCTGTCGAAGACTTCACTCCGCGCCCTTCGACGGGCATCGAAGTTCGGCGAGTGGTCGATCTCGCCGGTTTGAAAGACAACATCGCGGTCGGCGAGGCTGCGTTCGGCAAGACGTCGGTCTTCACCGCTGCGGAGCTAGCTCAGCAGGTACGGGAGTGCACAGCAGAAGGGTTCCGTGTGCATCGGTTCGTTGCCTACGACGCGGCGACCGGCGCGGCCTTGTCGGCGGCGAACTTCAACGCATTCCACGGGCTGGGGTTCGGCTTCTTCGGAAGCCAGCCCGAAGCGGAGCCACAGGAATAGCGGCAGGTACTCTCGACTCATCTGCTGGGACTGCTCGGCGGCCAAGTAATCCAACGCGAGACGGAAAGAGCAGCGCGGGAAGTCGACATAACGTAGGTGCTATGCGACCTTCGCTGGACCTGCGGCAGGGGCCGCTGAGATCAATGGTGTCGCCGACCGGCAGTGCGGCTACAACGGGGAGCCCACTTGCCGCGGGTTTCTGGGTTATTTGGCAGCACACCTACGGCAGCGTCCCCCCGACCCGCCCCGAGGGACGCGGTTCGTTCCAGTAGAGATACGTCCACTCGAGCGTAGCGCTGATCCCCGGCGTGTATTTGAGGTCTGTCAGATTGGCGGCTCCCATCACCGGCAACGCGGAACAAGCGGGCAACTCGAAGCGCAGCGGAGGCGGCGGAGCGGGAGGCGGACCCGGGGGGCCGCTTTGGATGATTTTGATTCGCGGATCGGACCCAATGATGACGCGAAACGCACCGGAAGGCGTAGCCGGGCCGGCAACCGGAAACACCACGACCTGCTGGGGAGCATTCGCGTCGTTGATGATGGTGCCGTCGAGGATGAACTGCTGATCCTGGTTCAGCCGTGCCGTGGACGCGACCTCGAAGCGAAGTGTGGCAGGAGCCTGCCACTTTACGGCGACCTCGGTGTCGATTCGATCGCCCCGCTCGTATTTCGCGGGGCTCAGCCGCTTGTATCCGCTGGCGCAGGCGCTCGTGCGCGGCGGAGTGAGATCCGGGGGCGGTGCTGTCGCATCCGGAGTCGTCGCGGGGGCCGTTGCTGTGGGCGTTGCGCCGGGCAACTGCGACGAAGGAGGCTGACTCCCCTCGCCGGTCGCGGGCTGCTGTGGGGGCGGCGGCTGCCCCCATCCCAGTGTGAATACCCCGGCGGCAAGCGCCCCAACGCCCGCGATCGTCAGGCGCATACGTCCGACCCCTCCGTTCATGGTCAGCATGGTGCCCGGACAGTCGCGCCAAGACAACCGGAGTCGCCCGCGGCCCCCTCCCGACATTCTCTGTTGCGTTGGTGCGTGACTCGTGAGCCCAGGTTGCGGCCTCAATAGATTCTCGGGCAACCAGAGTCACCAATGACCGCGTTCAAACACAACCAGGCCAAATACGTCAGAGCCATCAGGTGGGCTGATCCTGAACCGGGGTGGAGGAGCCCTGAAACCAGATCCGAGCTGTGCACCAAGGCGCTTCACTGATCACACTGCACCCGCTCGACGGCTCGGCGGGACGCCCAGCCGCCGTTCAGCGACCCGCCAGCGCCGCCGTCCCCTAGGCCGAGGCAGATTTCAACCCCACTTGTTTGGTCTACGGCGCCGTCGCCCCGCGGCAAAATGCGGACTCGTGCTGGCCCTGAGCTGCGTGGCGCCGAGCCAGGGGGACAGATTTGTCCCTCCCTGGCGGTGACGGACGCCGAATAGACTGAACCAGCTCCCGGTGCCCAGGCGTGAGCACCGGGAGCGACGATTCCGTGCACGTGGCTGGCGCGCACGTGCCGGGGTCAGTGAGACGGATCCCGAGCTCGACCGGAGGTACGCCGTGAAGACTTCATACCTAGGGCATGGCCTGGTTGCCTTTGCATCGGTTGCAGCGTTTGCGTGCGCGTCCGAGGGTGTCGGAAGTGACACTGGAAGCGCCGGAGCTGCCGCAGCGATCGGTGGGGCGAATGGCCTCGGTAGCGGTGGAGTCGCGCCGGATGGATTGACCGGTGGCAGCACCGCCGTTGGCGGCGGCCCGGGGCTGGGAGGCACTGTGGTCGGCTCCGGCGGCGTGGTGGTCGGCTCTGGCGGCGTGGTGGTCGGCTCCGGCGGCGTGGTGGTCGGCTCCGGCGGCGTGGTGGTCGGCTCCGGTGGCGCAGTGGTCGGCTCCGGTGGCGCTCCGGTCGGCTTCGGTGGTGACGTGGTCGGCTCCGGTGGTGACGTGGTCGGCTCCGGCGGCGACGTGGTCGGCTCCGGCGGCGTTGTGGTCGGCTCCGGTGGCGACGTGGTCGGCTCCGGTGGTGACGTGGTCGGCTCCGGTGGTGACGTGGTTGGCTTCGGTGGCGACACGGGGATAGCAGGGGCTGGAACGGGCGGGGACGGAACCGGTGGGGAGGGAACCGGCGGTAGCGACGCCGGACCGTGCCCATCATCCGGCACGCTGACGGCCGGAAACAACACCATGTCGCTTACAGTGGGAGGGAACGAATACCCAATGATCGTCCACGCACCGCCGAGCTACGACGGCACAACGCGTCTCCCCGTCGTGTTCGATTTCCACGGGCTGGGTGGCGATGAAACCCAAATGCAGTTCCTCTCCGGTTGGGCCAGCCTCGGGGACACGGAGGGTTTCATCACGGTTTTTCCAGGTGGAGTCGACAACGCGTGGAACGCTGGCCTCTGCTGCAGCAGCACCCCCACTGACGTCGAGTTCGTCAGGGCGGCCATCGACACTCTGAACAGCGAGGCGTGCATCGACATCCGGCGCGTCTACGCCTCGGGCTGCTCGAACGGTGGCGGAATGTCGTTCCGGCTGGCCTGTGAGGCAGCCGACGTCATCGCCGCCGTGGCGCCGGTGGATTTCGATTGTGTGGTTGGCGCCGGGTGCGGAGAGTGTTCCCCCGCGAGACCCATCACCGAGGTCCAATTCCGTGGAACCGATGACTCCATGGTGCCCTACGAGGGCAGTGGCGCGTTCTCGGGAGCCCAAAACAATCTGGCGACCTGGGGCGACATCAACCAGTGCACCGGGTCGCCTGCGCCGCTGCAGCAGAACTCATCCTGCGAGGCGTACCCGACGTGCGCTGACGGTGTGCAGACCATCCTCTGCACGGTGCAAGGCGGTTCGCACTGTGGAAGCTACAGCTCTTTCAGTATTGCCCAGGTTGCCTGGGGCATCATCCAGAACTACGCACTTCCGTGAGAGGTTCGGGGCGGGGTCGATCGGTTTCAGTCCAAGCGCGCGTGAAGAAGGGGAGAGGACAATTTTGTCCCCCCCCCACCCCACGAGTGACCAACCCACTGGCAGATCTGCGATCAGATCGGTAACGCGCACTGCTAACGGAAACATGCAGTGTGTACTCGCACGTTGATTGCCAGTTCAACCGAACGTCAGCGGCACGTTCGCAATCGCACGCGCGCGGCGCACGAGCACCTTTCGAGATGCGTGCGGTCTGCCGAGCAACGCCGTGACGTTCTGGGCGAGACGGCGACCCGCGACTCGCAAACCGTCGTCGACGATGAAGTGTGCCGAACCGGGGGGGACGGAATTGTCCTCTCCCGGAGGTGGCAGCCGCCGCATAGACTCAATTCGGTCGGTGCGCACAGGCGTCCCAGTGGGCGTGGGCACTTGTTGCATCTGGCTGTCCGCGCAAGCCGGGGTCGCTGGGACCGACCCCCCAACTAGACCGGAGGTACGCCGTGAAAGCTCTCTCCCTCAGGCACAGCCTGGTTGCCATTGCATCCATTGCCGTTTGGGCGTGCGCGTCCGAAGACGACGGAGGCGATATGGGGTTCGCTGGGGCAGGTCCAGGCACTGGCGGGGAGAACGCCCCGGGCACCGGTGGAGTCCCGACGGACGGGGTGGGCGGCGCTCCGGGCATGGGCGGCGCTCCGGGCATGGGCGGCGCTCCGGGCATGGGCGGCGCACCAGGCGTGGGTGGCGCTCCGGGCGTGGGTGGCGCTCCGGGTGTGGGTGGCGCACCAGGCCTCGGCGGCGCGCCGGGCGTGGGTGGCGCGCCGGGCGTGGGCGGCGACCTGGGCGTGGGTGGCGACCTGGGCGTGGGCGGTGACCTGGGCGTCGGCGGCGATCAAGGCGTGGGCGGCGACCAGGGTGTCGGCGGCAGCTGGTGGGGCGTCGGCGGCGATCAAGGCGTCGGCGGCGACCAGGGCGTCGGCGGTGATCAAGGCGTCGGCGGTGATCAAGGCGTTGGCGGTGATCAAGGCGTCGGCGGTGATCAAGGCGTCGGCGGCGACCAGGGCGTCGGTGGTGACCAGGGCGTCGGTGGTGACGAGGGCGTCGGTGGTGACCAGGGCGTCGACATAGGAGCACCGAACTCGGTTGGATACACCGGCTGCTCGATGGCCAACAACATCGGAAATGGAAACGGGCGGGTTGGCAACGGGGTGATGTGGGATTCGTCCGGTTATGGAACGGGGGCCATGGTGGTCCAGAACTGGACAGACACCAACAGCGCTTCTTGGCAGCTTT
>CAZSVU010000240.1:0-10699 GCA_964610275.1 uncultured Polyangiaceae bacterium
CCGCGATCCGTTCCGCTGGCGGCGTTGCTCGCTGCGCTGCCTGCTCACGTACTGCAGGTACGCTCCGCGGGCTGCTCGCTCGCGCCTTGCCAGCGAATCGGCTTGCGGGGCGGGTGACCTGTTCCATGATCGTGCTCGTTGAATTAGAGCTGCAGGGCTTCGGGTTGCTGTGCTTGGTGGGGGTGCTCGGCGGTGGGGTACACTCGGAGCTTTCGGATCATCTGCCTGCCCAGCGAGTTCTTGGGCAGCATGCCGCGCACCGCGAACTTGATGGGCTGGTCTGGCATGCGAGCCGACAGATGTCGATAGCTCTCCTCGCGAATACCGCCGGGGTAGCCGCTGTGTCGGTAGTACATCTTCGTCTCTGCCTTGGAGCCCGTGAGGCGCACTTGGCTCGCGTTGACGATGATGACGAAATCCCCCGAGTCCACGTGGGGAGTGAACGTTGCCTTGTGCTTCCCGCGCAGGACGCTCGCCACCGTGCTCGCCAAGCGACCCAGGGATTGCCCCTTGGCGTCGATGACCCACCACTTGCGGGACGCCGCTGCTTCGGCCGGTTTCGCCATGTAGCTCTGCATAGCAAGCTCGCTTGGCGGCTCGGAGCCACCTTGAAAGGGCGGCTTTACTAGCTGCCAGACCGGCCGACGTCAAGGCCGGGGCTGGCTTGGGAGCCGACCCCCGGTTACTTCGGCGCCGAACGTGCCGTCAGGGGTGCTCGGGAACCCGGAAACGGCGACGAAATTGGCAGGTCAGACCGGCCAAGCAGCCGAAACAACAAGAGGCTATAGACAGCCCCTACGGCACTGATTCGAAATTGGTGGCTCAGTCGGCAATGCACGAAACGGGCAACATTCGCATCGTCGAGCGCCTCGTGGCGGAAGGGCTCGTGACCCCAGAGCAGCAAGAGGCGGCGCTCAACCGTGTGCGCACGATGAAGGAGCGCGTTGAGGAGGCTCTGCTCGAGGTGAATGCGATCGAGGAGGCGGCGCTACTCAAGTTCCTGGCGGCACTGCACAAGACGCGCTTCGTATCCACCGAGAAGCTGGCCAAGGCCGATATCGACCGGTTCACGCTGGAAAAGGTGCCCCGCAAGGTTGCCGAGCACTACACCATCTTTCCAGTTCTCTACGATGCGACCAGCGCTGCGCTGAGCGTGGTGACACCGGACCCGGACGACGCGGCAGCGCTCCAGGAGGTGCAACTCGCGACCGGTGCCAAGGAGGTGCGCGCGTTCATCGGCAGACCGCGTGCCGTCAAAGCCGCCATCGCCAAGGCCTACGGCGGCGACATTCACGCTTTTGCCTCCTTGGACCGTTCTGCACACGAGCAGTTCACCACCATGCTGGACGTGTACGAGCGCCAGTTGGTGAGTGAGGAGAGCGTCGCCACGTCGGTTGCGACCGACGAAGGACGGCGTGAGCGAATGCTGGACGCCGAAGAGTTGCAGGAACCCGGCACCGCTTCCGGACTCGTGGCGGGTGGGCGCGGAGTCGCCGGGGAAGCGTATCTGGAGACGCTCAACGTTCTGATTAGCTTGATCGAGAACTCCCGCCCCGACCTGCGCGGACACTCGGCTCACGTCGCTCGCTTCATGAAGAAGATCGCCGAACGCATCGGCCTCTCCGAAATCCAGTCGAACACCATGATGCTGGCGGCCTACCTTCACGATCTCGGGAAGATGGGTACCTACCATTTGACCTGTCTGAACGTCGCCGAGTACGAGGGGCACCGTGCAGCCGCGGAGAAGGTGAGATTGGCGCCGACTCGGCTGCTGGAGGCCGTGCAGTTGCCACGGGACGCGCTCACCGCCGTGGACAGCATGTACGAGCGCTTCGACGGAACCGGTATTCCAGGCAACCTTTCCGGCAAGGACATCTCGCTGGGCGCGAGGCTACTCGCCATCGCGGACACGTATGCCGATCTCACCCAGAACCCGCGCAATCCATACCGAAAGACTCTGCGCCCCCTGCAGGCTTGCGAGGTCCTGGCTCGCTACCGTGAGACGATCTTCGATCCGAATCTGGTCGACCTGTTCAAGCTGGCCGTAACCGGAGATGATCTGAAAGCACGCTTGCTGGCTAACCGGTACCGCACGCTCATCGTGGATCCGGACCCAGAGGAGAGCACCGTGCTCGAGTTGCGGATGATTGAGCAGGGGTTCGAAGTCGCTCAGGCGCGTTCGTCAGATCAGGCTCTCAAGTTGCTCGAGCGCGGCGACGTACAACTCGTGATCAGCGAGCTCGAGCTCAAGCCACAGGATGGTTTTGCGCTACTGTCCGAGGCTCGCCGCGAGTCTTGGGGCAAGTCGCTGCCGTGGGTGATCGTCACCGGTCGAAGTGGCAGAGCCGATGCGCAGCGGGCGTTCGAGATGGGTGTCGCCGACTACATCACCAAGCCAGCCAGCGTGGAGCTACTGATTGCGAAGCTCCGACAGATCCTGGAACGAGACGCGGCTGCCACGGGCAAGCGAGGCGTGAGCGGGTCGCTGCAGGAGATGTCGCTGCCAGATATCGTGCAGGTGCTGTGGCACGGCAGGAAGACCGGCTCGCTCAAGGTGCGGTCCGGATCCGAGACGGGTGAGATCCACTTTGTGGGGGGCGCGATCTTCAATGCGCTCTGGGAAAAGACGCGCGGCGTGGATGCGTTTTAAGCCATGCTCGGCCTTGCCGAGGGGGAGTTCTCACTCGACCCCAACCACGAGGCACCCCAGCAGGTCATCCAGGCCAGCCCGGAGGCGCTGCTGCTGGAGGGGATGCGCCGTCTGGATGAGTCTGGACGGTAGCGCTCAGATTGCGCCGAACGGCCGGTACAACATCGCGTCGGGCGTGCACAAGGCATTCGTTCTGTTCCATAATCATGGTTCGAGTCGGTCCCAGCTCGCCCCGGGTCACCGCGGGCGGATTGGACTGACAGCTGCTGTGGTCCAACGGGCCTCGCGGTGCGGATCCGGGAGTCTACGCTTGTCGAAACCTCCGCCACCCCTGCTCGGCTTCAACAACAACGTGAGGCACCGGGGTCGCATATTTCACATTCAGACCGAGGATTCTGGGATCCGGCATGCTCGCATCATGACGCACCTGTTCGCGGATGGTGGGCGCATCGTCCGCACCACTCGCACCGAGTACTCCGAACACGTCGGGCGAGCGGATATGGTCGAGGTCTTGCGCGCGCTCATGAAGGAGCAGCACAAGTCGATGTTCATCCGTCTGCGCTCGGGTGAACTCGACGACGCCATCGCCGATGCCTGCGGGGAACATCCAGAAGAGGCCGCCCCGACCAAGCCGGACAATCCCCGGCCAGTGCCCAAGGCGACCAAGTCCTCACCGGTGCAGCCGCAGCCCTCCGTCGAGACCAAGGCGAGCCAGTCGAGAGGTCAGCCAGCGCAGCGTGCGCGGTCGTCACCACCGGGCGAACGGCGGTTGTCCAATCCGGCGCTCAAGCGAGTCGTGCCCAGCGTGCCTCCGCCGACCGGGGACTTGGATCTCGACGTGACGTCACTGGACGCGCACCCACCGCGGGTGCCGCGAGATGCTGACCCGCGTCGGGCAGCGGCGTTGGCGCGTCCGCCTTCCGCACCTCGGCTCCCGTCGGACCTCGAGGCCCCGGAAGCTCCGGACCGAGCGGACGCTGACGTTCGCTACGCGGCGTCCCGGCCTGCAGCCATCTTCGCCGAGTTGCCGGGCCCACAGAACTCCATCTTCGGGTCCGAGCCCATTAGTGAGCAGTCGTTGGACGACGTGATCTTGAGCTACTTGGCGGACGACCTCGATGGTCCCTCGCAGGAGTAGACAGTCCGTCGCATCGTTTCCCCCTTGACGGACCGCGTGGCAGAGGTAACGGTCATGGTCCGACCCGCGAGGGTCTGTCTGGCGAGGTAGCCAAGTGGTTAGGCAGCGGTTTGCAAAACCGTTATACGCCGGTTCGAATCCGGTCCTCGCCTCCGAAGAATCAGCGGCCGCCGCCTCGCGTTAGGCGCGAGGCCCAGCCCAAAAAAAGCAGAGCGACTCGCGTGGGAGGGGGTGTATTGCACCCCAGCACGAACCAGTTGCGATCGTGCGACTGCTCATCTGTTCCCGCGACGACCCCAGCCGTGGGAGGTTGGCGCCAGCATCTCCCACGGCTGGGACCGCGGGAGATGCTGACACCGCTAGGCACCTACGAAACATACGCAGAGACCAAGCAATTCGGAGGGTGTCGGAAGGCGGTTGGCGCGTGAGCCCGCTGCCTGTGGCTGCATGGCAGGGGTGGCTCGCGCCCACCAACCCTACAGTCACCGCATGCTCGCCCGGCAGGCACCAAAACCAAAGTCACCGAGCGCGGGCGGAAGCAACGATTTTGCCCTCAGGCGGGCGTGGGCCGTGAAGACGGGCGGCCTGCCGGCCCGACCACGCCTCGGGCCTCAGATGAGGAAGGTGGCCCCGATTGAGATGTAGGGCGTGCCGATGCGCGCGAACAGGCCGACCGTGTCGCCGAACATGAAGCGGCCGCCTCCCCAGGCGACGATTTCGAGGTCGGTGTCCGACGCATCCGCTTCGCAGACCCCGCTGGGGTTGGTGTTGCACGCATACTCCCAGCTCACGCGCTCGTGCGAGATACTGAATCCGACTTCAGCGGCCACGCTGATGATGTCGGTGAAGAAGAAGTTCCACTGTCCCACCACGGGAAACTGCCAGTCTTGGGCATCGCAGTTCCTCCCCCAGTAGTCGCGGTCTCTCCAATAGCGGTTGTCACAGTCGTCGAAGAAGGCGAGGTCCATGCCGAAGCTGATGGCGAGCGTGTTGTTGATCTTCGGGATGGGACCGTTGTCGATGATGGGAATGCTCGCCCGCAGGCCGAAGCCGAAGCCTTCTTCCCAGACGGGCTCCTGCGCCCACTGAAGAAACAGGTGCGGCTCGATTTCGACGTCGTACTTCGGGTGTGCGCCCGGGCGCTTGATCTGAGCAGCTGCGCTGCCTGGCCACAGCCAGACCAGGGCAGCCAGGCCTGCCGCGAGGCTGAGCAGCGCTTGCTTTCGGCAGACCTTGGGGTGCGGGCCAGCGAGACCGGAGCTCGGCCGGCGATGGTGGTTCGGAGTCGGCATACGGTTCACTCCTCAGCGCTTGGACGAGCTGACCCTAGCAACACTTCGGGGCCAGCGGCTCGGGCATCATAGCCCCGATGGGACTCGGATCGGGAAGTCATCTGGGTCCTGCGTTGGGTCGTCCGGGCAGCGGTCCAGTAGGACTTCTGTAGGCAATATGATGCACAAAGGCGTGTACACTCGGGCCACGTGCCGCTTCCACCCGTCGTTGTCGAGATCGTCGCGCACGATGTTCAGCCTGAGCTTTCTGCCGCATTGCTGGCCGCATGCAGCCGCGCGGTGGAGGGCGCTGAATGTGTCGACGCGCGGGAGGCTGACTCCGGGGTGCAGCCGAGCGCCGTGGCGATCGTCTCCTGGGTTGGCGATTCCCGGGTGCAGATCCAAGTCGGGCTGAGCCGCGAGCGAGAATGGCGCACGCGCCGCTTGAATTTCCGTGAGGAAGACGCAGTCGTCGAGCGTTGGACTGCGGCGGGGTTTGCGGCTGGTACTCTGGCCGGTGAGATCAAGGCCGAAGTCGAGCTCCAACCGGCGCCGCCCCCTGATCGACCCCCGCCTTCGCCCGCGCCGTCGCCCCCTGCGTTGCCGCCAGCGTCCCCTCCGGCCGAGCCAGTGCCTCCCGCGCCCTCGGAAGTTGGCCACTCCTCGACCTGGTTCGACCTGGAGGCACTGGTGGGGCGTGGGCTGTCCACCGGCCCGCCTCGGCTGGGAGGTGTGATTCGAGCGGCGCTTGCTCCCTGGGGGTCAGCACCGTACGGGGCCCTCGCGTTCGGGTATTCCCGCGCCCCTGATGACGAGGCAGGAGTCGGGGCCCGCTGGCTTCGCGCCGGGCTGGTGGCTGGCTATGCCTGGCGCCCCCTGGATTGCACGCTGTGCGTGCAGGGGCACGCCGAGCTTTCTGGAGAACAAGTGAGAGTGTGGGCTGTCGAAGCGCAGACCGGACGGGTCGACGCCAGGGTCCGCTGGTCGGCTGGACTGCGCGGCGGCGGCAGCCTGGCCTGGATGCCGATGCCGATGCTCGGGCTGGTCGTGGGCGTGGAATTGGGTTGGCTCGAGCCTGGGCGAGAAGTGCGTCTGCATGGGCAGCACCACACCGAGCTGCCACGACTCCAAGCAGAAGCCACCGTGGGTATTCGCTGGCGTCCTTGACCGACCGCAGGTTCGTGGGCGCCGCGACTACCAGGAAACGCACTCGTGGCTGGACAGGTCGCAGTAGTACTGCTCTGGGCAGTGCTCGTTGATCAGGCACTCCCGGCAGACGAAGAGGCCGTCGCAGTATGTCTGCTCCGGACAGTGCTCATCCGTGACGCATTCCTGGCACTGGAAGTAGAGGGGGTCGCAGTGCATGTCCTGCGGGCAGTGTGTGTCGTCGAGGCAGCGTCGGCAGGTGAAGATGCTCAAGTCACAGTACGCGTTGGGCGCTTCGCAGTCGCCGTCGGTAGAGCACTCGGCACAGAACTTGGTGAAGGGCAGACAGATCGGACGCTCGGGGTCTGCCCACGCGCAGTCCGTGTTGGTCAGGCACTGAACGCACAGCCCGGACGATCCGCTCTCTCGATCACAGAACGGGCGTCTATAGTCATCGCAGTCCTCGTTTGTCTCGCACGCTGGCTCGCACTCTCTGAAGAACGGATGGCACACCAGTCCCGGCAGGCAGTTGTGGCTGTCGGTACAGTCGCTGCCCACCGTGCCCGGTGAGGGAGAGCCGCCAGCGCCGGGCGGCTGGGTGGGGGACCCTCCCCGGCCGTCGCTGCCGCCCGTCCACCAGGGAGACTCCGAGACCCCCCCAGTGCTCGAGGGATAGCCGTAGCCGCCCGTCCCCCCACCTCCGGTGGGCGGCTGGTTGCCGGCAGATTGGCCGGCCTGCGAGCTATCGGAAGGCGGGAGCAGATCGATGGTCTCCTGCTTGCAGGCCGACAGAGCCCATGCGGCCGATGTTGCCGCAATCACACCGAACACCAGACGGTTCGGCCCGCCGGCTCGTCCAGTCAGCATTTGGCCCACGGATTTCCGCGCCATTTCCTTCAACATTAGTACCCCGCCTCCGGGCAGGCCAGGCGGTTCGTCGGCGCCGGGGTGCCTGGTGCCCGGGGATGGGGGTACAGTAAAGGGGACCGTGGTAAGTCGTTCGACCGCATCCGTCCGCCGATCCAGCCTGCGCGTCGTTGCGCGCGGCGGGGCTCCGGCCGAACCGTCCCCGTCGGATGAGCACCTGATCGAGGCGGTGCAGCGTGGCGACGACCGCGTATCCGCCGAGATCTACGATCGCCTGCTTCCGGTCGTGGATCGGACGCTCTACCGAGTCTTCGGCCGACGCGAGCCTGACCACGACGACCTGATTCAGGCCGCTTTCGAGCAAATCATCATCACGCTGTCCCGGCAGTCGTACGCACGGGCCTGCAGCCTGCGCACCTGGGCCTCCACCGTGGCGAGCCACATCGGGTTGAACGCGCTTCGGGGACGCCGGCGCGAGAGGCGTGTCGTGGATCGCTCGGTTGAGTTGCACGGGGACGTGGCGCCCGCATCCATCGACCTCGAGCGCGAGGTCAGCGCGCGGGCCCAGCTCGCAGCGGTCCGCGAGCAGCTTGCGAGCATGTCCCAGAAGCGCGCGCACACGCTGTTCTTGCACGACGTGCTCGGACACGACTTGGCCGAGATTGCGGTCATGACTGGGGTCAGCGTGGCCGCCGCCCAGTCGAGACTGGTGCGCGGACGCCATGAGCTCATGCGGCGTCTGGAAAAGAGTCCCAAACGAACGGGGAGGCAACCATGAAGCCGGAAGCGTCTCCGTCGCCGACGGCCGACCTGCTGCGCCGTTGGGGCTCTCTGGTGGTTCCAGTTGAGGATGAGCAACGTGCCGCAGTTCGCAGGGAGCGCGTGGTTGGCAGCATTGCCGGTAGCATCAACCGTGCCGGCCGACGTCGTCGCGGACTGAGCTGGCGCCGCCGGGCCGCCGCAGCGCTCGCTGTGGCGGCCGCCATGGCGGCTGGGTTCGGCATCTGGCGTGCGGTGGCCATTTCGGAGTCTTCGCCCGAGGCGCTGGCGACGCTGTCCGCTGGCGGTCCCGCTCGTGTCGTCAAGGCGACCGGCACCGTGATGGCACGCACGTCGCAGGGAACCCGGTCGGTCGCCGAAGGCAGAAGGCCCGAGTTGTCGGCTGGCGACGAGCTGAGCACCGGTCCCGACGCAACTGCCGAGATGGAGTTGAGCGCAGCAGCCCGCGTGGCGTTGTCCGGGGCCACCCAACTCGGGGTCGTGGACACCCTGAGGCTCAGCCAACGGCTGTCGCTGAGACGTGGCCGGATCGACTTGACCGTGCCGAAGGACATCGAACAGAACCTCGTCATCGCCACGCCGGTCGCCGAAGTCCACGTGGTCGGAACGGTGTTCAGTGTGATGGTCGCGGACCGCAAGTGTTCCGATCAGGTGGACACATCCGTGATGGTGTCTCGCGGTGAGGTGCTGGTCGTTCGCACCGACGGGGCGAGTGTCGCGTTGGGCGCCGGGCAGAGTTGGACGACCGCACCGACGACAGCGGAGATTTCGTCGACGTGTGACTCGGCGCAGCAGAAGGCGTCGGAGGAGGAGCCGCGTCGCACTGGTCGCGCGTCGGTACCGGCCCAGCCTCGCGGAGCGGCCATGCTCGACAGCGAGTTGGCTGCTCAGAACCGCCTGTACCGAGCTGCGCTGGACGCGAGAAACGCCGGGCAGGACGCCCGCGCGCTCGCGCTATTGGACGGCTTCCTGGCACGTTACCCGGACTCCCCCCTGAGCCAGGAGGCCCGGGTGCAGCGCTTCCGGACGCTCCAGCGTATGGGGCGGCACGACGAGGCGGCGAGCGACGCCCGCCGCTACCTGGCCGACCACGAGTCGGGGTTCGCGCGGGAGGAAGCACGTCGGATCATCCTCTCGCCAGCTCCCAAATCGCCTGCTCCGACGCGCTGACTCTCCCTTGTCGCTGGCCCTGTGGGGGGGGCACGGATGCGGGGTACAATCCGCGCCATGACACCGACAGACAGAGAGCCAGCTGTGGCGGGTCGCTTCTACCCCAGCGATCCGGCCCAACTCGCGCGCGAGGTGGAGGGGTACCTCAAGGACACGAGTCGAGCGGACGTCGCTCCGGTGGCCCCGGCGGTCGCCGTGATAGCGCCGCATGCCGGATACGTGTTCAGCGGGGCGATTGCCGGTGAGACCTATGCCCGCGTGCAGGTTCCCGAGCGGGTCGTGGTGATCAATCCGAACCACACGGGCCGGGGAGCCCCCCGTTCGATCTGGAGCGCCGGTGCGTGGCACCTGCCGGGTGGACCGGTGTCGGTGGACGAACCGCTGGCTACCGCGCTCCGGGACGAGGCGGGTCTCGAGGACGACCAGCGAGCACATCTGCTGGAGCATTCTGGAGAGGTCCACTTGCCCTTCCTGCGTGCGTTGCGAGCGGACGTCAGGGTGGTCCCCGTCTGCCTGGCAGGACTGTCGCTGGTGGAGTGCCAAGAGATTGGCCAAGGTGTGGCCCGCGCCATCCGCAGGTCCGCCGCAGATCCCCGGGACGTCTTGCTGGTTGCCAGCACCGACATGTCCCATTTCGTGTCGGCCGAGACTGCGCGTCGACTGGACCTGCTCGCGCTCGAGCGGGTGACCGACTTCGATCCAGAGGGCCTCTACGAGGTGGTCACGCGTAACCGCATCTCGATGTGCGGATTCATCCCCACCACGGTCGTGTTGATTGCCGCTCGAGAGCTCGGGGCATCACGGGTCGAGCTGGTACGCTACGGAAACTCCGGCGAGACTTCCGGTGATTACGACCGTGTGGTGGGGTACGCCGGCGCGATTGCCACGTGATCCGGGGTGCTCCTGCGCTCGACGGGCCAGCAGCCGTCTGATACGCTCGGTGTAGGTGTCGCGTCTCGCTCCCGGAATGCTCGTTGCCGCGCCCCCGCTCGGTGACCCAAACTTCGACCGCTCCGTCGTGCTGTTGGCCTCACACGGCCCCGATGGCGCGTTCGGTTGGATCATCAATGGACGGGAAGTGATGACGCTGTCCGACCTGCTGCAGCGATCTGACGTGACCAACCTCAGGGTGCCGGTGAGCGGTACGGTTCGGGTGGGTGGGCCCGTGTCACCGGAGCAGGCCTGGCTCGTGTACCGAGCGGAGGACCGGTTCCAGGACGTGGAGGGCCAGTTCGAAATCGGCAGTGACATCCTTGCGTCTGCCTCGCGCAAGGTCCTCGAGTCCATCGTCGACCATCGATCCTCACGCTCCGTGATTGGCCTGATCGGCTACGCCGGGTGGGCACCTTCGCAGCTCGAGCAAGAGATCGGAGCGGGTGCGTGGCTGCCCACTGACGTGGAGCCGAGCCTGGTGTTCGACGTCCCCATCGAGGAAGCCTGGCAGCGGGCCTACGAGCACATCGGAGCTTCCCCAATGGCTTTCGCGTCCAGAACCGTCGGGTCTGCCTAACGCACTCGCGCTTGGCTTCCGGCCTGGAGTCAGATGCCGGATACCAGCGGGACGAACAAGCACGGCGTGCTCCGGGTCCAGCGGATTTGGTCTGGAGCCACGCGTTCTCCCAGCATGAGTGTCTGGCCGAAGCGGTCGTCCACGGGTACTGCGATTCGCCCGCCGAG
>CAZSVU010000240.1:10709-13160 GCA_964610275.1 uncultured Polyangiaceae bacterium
CCTATCCGGGGCTGGTGCGTCGGCGGGAGGCCGAGTGCCAGTTGTTCCACCAGCGCCTCGGGGATGGCGGGCGCGGCGGCCGAGACGAGAATGCGTTGGAACGGCGCCAGCGTAGGGAGACCGAGACGTCCGTCTCCCAGGTGCACCGCCACGTTCGGGGTCTCCAGTAGCCGGAGAGTGGCTCGCGCCATGTCCGCCAGGGTCGGTCGGATCTCGATGGCGTGCACCTCCGCCACCAGGTGGCCGAGCAACGCCGCTGCGTAGCCACACCCGCCGCCGACTTCGAGCGCTCGATCCTTCGCCTCGCAGCGGAGCTCGTCCAACATGATCGCGATCATCGTGGGCTGGCTGATGGTCTGCTGCTCGACCAGCGGTAGGGCACGGTCTTCGTACGCCTTCGGCCGCAGCCCCTCAGGCATGAACAAGTGGCGCGGGATGCGAGCGAAGGCAGCGAGGATTCGCTGGTCGCGAATGCGCGATTCGCTGCGCAGGCGTTCGACGAGACGCCGTCGTTCCGCCTCGGGGTCGAATGCACCGGCGTCCACCGGATTCGAGCCGAACAGACCCACGTCACGCAGCATACCGCGAATGTTGCCCGACGTGAGCGGCTCGTGACAGCGTCGGCCAGGTGAGACTCGATTTTCGCTGGCTGGTCCTGATCGCCGGGTGCGGCGTGGCGCAGACGTCGCTCGCCCAGTCCCCGGCTTCAGCTGAGCGGTCCGAGGCGTCGGGACGGCGTGGCAGCTCGGCTCGGGAAGCCGGGCTCGTGCGCGGTTGCCGCCCGGAGATGGTACGAGTGCAGGACTACTGCATCGACCGCTGGGAGGTGTCGCTGGTCGACCGCAGCAGTGGCGCGCGGCTTTCTCCCTACTTCCCGCCGCACCCGAATCTGCTGCGGCGCGTTCGTGACGTCTGGCTGATCGAGCGGGAGAACTTCGGAGACGACGCGGCACGCGCCATGCCTCTGCCCGACCTGCCAGCGGTGCAATTGACGGGACAGTTTGTACCGATGGCCGTGAGCCAAGCCGGCGTCGTTCCGCAGGGCTACCTCAGCTACACCCTGGCCCGCCAGGCGTGTGCGAACGCGGGCAAGCGGCTGTGCACGGAGGACGAATGGGTGCACGCCTGCCGCGGTGTTCGTCAGAAGCGGTTTCCATACGGGTCGCAGTACGTGCGCGGCAAGTGCAACGTTCATCGTATGCTGCACCCAGCTCACGTCCTCCACGGCAACTCGTCCATCGGTCACAGTGACCCTCGACTGAATCTGGTGGTGGAGCGGGGCGTGGACCCATTGTTGCGTCTGACGGGTGCCACGTCGAGCTGCGCCAGCAAGTGGAGCGATGACGAGATCCTCTACGACATGGTGGGGAACTTGGACGAGTGGATTGACGATGAGAGCGGACGATTCGTTGGTGGGTTCTACTCGAGGATGACCACCATGGGTTGCGAGTCGCGCATCACGTCCCACTCACCGAGCTACTACGACTACTCGCTCGGGACCCGGTGCTGCACCGACAGCCGAGTAGGCGCCGGGGGTGGGTAGCCCACCGCCGAGGACGGGGCTCCGAAGACCGTTCGAGGATCGCGCTCGCTGATCTTGCCTTCACGCCTCGCCGCCGGTGGATAGGATCCGGGCGAGCTGGCCCACGGCTGTGCTCAGCCCGTCCCGAGTTCGGGCGGCGCCTGCAGAGTCGCTCCAGGAGGACCACACTGCGGCCACCAGGCGCTCGTTCGCAACCCAGGGCGAGGGCAGTGTGCGCAGGACCAGCACCGAGTTGTCTCGCTGCTGCCAGGACAGTGCCAGGTCGCGCCCTGGCGTGTGCGCTAGCACCTGGCCGCTGAGTGGCTCTCCCCAGCTCAAGACCAGCTCCGCGCGGCCGCTGCGGAGATCGAGCTCCCCGGTGCGAGTCAGCCAACTGCTCAGGGCGGCGGGGTCGGTGAAGAACACGTGGGCTGCGTCGCTCGAGGTGCGCATCGACTTGAAGAACCAGGACACGTGCCGCGTACGCCCCACGTGATGCTCGAGGTGGTGTGCCAGCAGAGCCAGGGACAGACGCCACGACGAGGCCACGCCGTCCGATTCGTCTCCCGGGGCGAGGCCATCCTGAGCCACCGTGACCTGGTCCGGCTCGAGGGCTATTTCGACCTTGGAGCCGGCGGCTTCCAGGGTCACACGGCGACCCTCCTCGACCCTCGCCACAACCAGCTCGATCTCGGCACCCAGGGCCGGCCAGCGCAGGCGCAGGCGCTCGCCCGGAGCGACCCGGCCCTTGACCTCGTCCGCCTGCCAGTTCTGAAGTCCAGGAGCGCTCGCGCAGGCCTGCCAGACGCGCGCCGGCGAAGTCTGAACGTGCTGAACGAGCTCGATACTGTGACTCAATGGACGGGTGGGGCGGGGTGGAGCCGAGGGGGATCGAACCCCTGACCTCCGCATTGCGAACGCGGCGCTCT
>CAZSVU010000241.1:0-13158 GCA_964610275.1 uncultured Polyangiaceae bacterium
GGCGGGCTCATCACCAGCAGCGATGCGTTCGGGAGCGCCTCCTGGTGCAGGCGGATCCGTTGGCGCAGCGCTGCGTCGTGTTTCGCATTCGCGTCTTCGGTCGCGCCGGTGAGGAATACGATCAAGTCGTAGGGGCGGTGAGCCAGTGCCTCGCGAACGCTCCTGGGATTCATCCGGGCCAGAATCCGTTCGTTACTGCCGCCCACCCCGATCGAGTCGACCACGATGCCCGGCACGGTGCGCTCCAGGGCAACACCGAAGAGCCGCACCCCGCCGTCGGCCAGGAACTTGATCCGGTGTGGGGCATCTTCGAACCCGAAGCGGCGGAACCCAGTTGCGCGCTGCGCGGCATTGGTATCCACAGTGGCCACGGTCTCCCCATCGACCTGGACCCGGAAGCTTCGGCCTTTGGGTTGCTGCAGGAAGAACACGTCGGCCCGGCTCGCGGTCTTGCCCACGATAGAGGGCTCGCGCGCGGTACCGACCCACGCGCGGGCACCCCACGATCGACACTCGGCGGCTATCCCGCCCAGTCCGTACCACTGGTCGGGTGCGGGATCCGTCGAGACGGCGAACGACTTCCAAGCTTTGGGTTCCACCCCGTGCACGACATCCTGGTGGCGGTACCACGGCCAGGGCTCCCCGATCGCCACATAGCCGTGCCCCGCATCGCCGAAGCGCGGCTGGAGCCAGCGTCGCAGCTCTCCCGTGAACAGGTCCTCGGTGAGATTGGAATCTCCGTACACCACGATGCGCACGGGCTCGTGGGTCTGCGCGCGCATGAGCTGAGCGAAGCGTCGATAGAACGACTGCAGGGCTCGATCCGTGTCGTCTTCGATCGAGGGAATGGGGGCGTCGATCTCAGTCTCGATCAGCTCCGGCAGCTCGACCGAGAGCGGCGGACAGGACGGCGGGGCCGATGCGCTCGGCACGGACGTTGTGGTCGAGGTGCGGCCCGCCGCCACCCGCGGGCGAGCCGATGCGGCCGACGGTGACGCTGCCGACGGCTGAGTGGATGAACCGGGCACCCCGCAACCGAGGAGCAAACATCCGGCGACCCACAGTGTCGAGCGTGTGCAGCCGACGGCCGGGTTGCCAAGTCGCCTCGCCATGCTGATGCTACTCGGGGCGAGTGCAAGGGACGTTTCGTGGTGCTGGAGCGTCCTGGGGAGAGACTGCAATCTGATGGAGATCCTTCTCCACGTCTCCCTGACCCGCTGCCGCCGAATAGGCAAACAGATCGCACCAGGTGTCCACTTTCCCGCTGCGGAGCCAGGCCTGGTAGTTCAAGCCGCTCTGGTAGACGTATCGGTAGTAGTCGCCGTCGTACGGTTTGGTGTGGAGCACCACGCTTCGCTCGTCGTACGGCAGTGCCAGCATGTTGGCGCGAAAGCTGCCCGCCTCGTACTTGAAGTAGTCCTCGGCGTTGGAAAGGTAGAGTAGCCGCACCGGCAGCGCGCTGGCTCGGGCGAATTTGGTGATGTCGTTCATGGTCCGATCCTGGGTGAGATCCCCGCGCACGCTCAGCACCCGGCCCTGACGCCACAGGGAGGCAACGACTTCGTAGTGCTGCTGGTCGTCGACGAAGCTCGGGATGCCACGGCTTCGGTGGCGGCGCTGCAGGCGTTGCAGGCGATGGTGCACGTCGGCTTGGCCTTGATTGAAGGCACGAACCTTCTTAAAGTGCGTGTTTTGCTCGGGCCAGCGCTGCTTGATCCAGCCGAGCACCTGTTGCCGTCTCGCATACGACCACAGCTCCACCAGCTCGTCGGGGGTCCGGGCGCGTTCGAACAGCAGCCCGTAGACACGATTCAGGTCCACGACCCATTCGTCGAAGTCCATCAAGACCAGGATTTCGGGCCTCGCCCAGCCGGCCAACAAGTAGTTTTGCTCGGTGCCGACCCCGACCTGAATGCCTCCGCGGTCAGCGATGACTCGGTGGAAGAGGTGGTGCTGGTTCTCGTTGGAGACGAAATAGTGGCGACCGCGCGTGATCGTGCGGGGAGGCGGATCTGCTCGAACCGCCCTGAGCTGTTCGCGCAACTCCGGGGAGAGCGCTTCGAGCGAGCGAGAATCGTCGGGCTGGGAGCGCTCGGGTGTGGTTGGCGCGGGCGCGGTCACCGCCGGGGTCGCACGGCTCCCGCCGCTACCACTTGCCGGTACCGCAGCAGCGGAGCGTTCGGGCTGGGGATGGGCGGCGGACCGGGCCGCGCCGGGCTGCGCGCCGCCGCCACCGCAGCCCGCGACTGTCGCGGTGAAGACCCCGCACAGGGCCAGCTGGTTCTTCAGTAAGCGCATGACTCGTCTCGGGTCGCAATGCGTGGACAGGCTCAGAGTACGCCGCCGTTCCGGCGAGCAGCAAGCTGGGTGCGGCTTCGGTTCGCCTGCTAAGATGGTTGCCCTACTGTGTCGCACCCGCTTTCCAGCTCTGGGCGAAGCTCGACGCGGTGCCTCGCCGCCCTGGTGGCGGCGCTGGGCGCGCTGGTCCCGTCGCTGGCCATCGGTGAAGACGGACCCTCCCCGCCTCCGCGCAAGGCACAATCGTGCCCGGCGGCTCCAACGGCCATGAGCTGCATTCCGGGCGGCGTATTTCTTCGCGGCACCGACCGGGGCCTGCGCAACACCCGACCTCAGGCCGAGGTCTGGGTCGATACCTTCTTCATGGATCAGACTGAAGTGACGGTGGAGGCTTTCGACGCGTGCGTGCGGCAGGGCAAGTGCCAGGACGCTCGCACCGTGTACGAAGATTTCAGCCGCCCGCGGCAACCGAAGGTCGGGGTGAGCTGGTACGACGCGGTGCGCTTCTGCGAAGCGCAGGGCAAGCACTTGCCCACCGAAGCGGAATGGGAGAAGGCAGCGCGCGGAACGGATGGACGCCTGTATCCCTGGGGAAGCGAAGTCGCGACCTGCGAGCGGGCAGTGATTGAGGACCGTCGCGGGCGGAGTTGCGGGGTGAAGAAGCAGGGCGAGAGTCGCGACAAGGGGCGGACGTTCCTGGTCGGGTCACGTCCCCCCAATCCCTATGGCTTGTTCGACATGTCCGGCAATGCGTGGGAGTGGGTCAACGACTGGTACACGTCGAGCTACACCGCTTGTGGCAAGGCGTGCCGCGGTCCCAATCCCAGGGGACCCTGCGACGGAAAGGAGCCATGCCCCGGCCGCTTCTATCGCGTGGTGCGTGGCGGCTCCTGGTACTACGGCGCGGAGATGGCCACCACGGTGTATCGCCGCTACCACTTTCCGAAGAATCGACCCTACCATCACTTCGGCTTCCGCTGCGCGGCGAGTCTGAGCGAAGCCACGCCGTTGGCTGCAGCACGGCCCGCGCCGTGACGGCGGGGGGTCGACTCTCGCCGGGCCAGCGGCTTGCAGGCCTGGCGCAGGGCGGAGCGCCCGGGCCGCGGCTTCAGCCGTGAGAGGCGCGCCCTCCCGTCCCAGATCCGGCTGGCCCGGACCGTCATGCGGGCGGCGGCATCGCCCAGCACGATGAAATCTGCCGTCATCTCGCGTGATTCGGCCGAATTTCGAGACCCGGGCTTTACGCTGGCCATTTGGGCCACATACCTGCAGAGCAGCTCTTCAGCAGAGGTGATAGAGATGTCCGCGTATACCTGCAGCAAGTGTGGCATGAGCGTCAACATCACGTGCGCCAAGTGTGGCGCCGAGCTCGTGGATGATTCCGTCACCACGGCCGATGGCACCAAGGTGGAGGTGTCGAAGTGCCCCGAGGGGCACGGCAAGATCAAGTCGCCGCTCTGCTGCGGTCAAGACATGAGCTGCTCCACGGGATAGCGCGGAGCCCGGGGCCCGCCGCCGCCTGGCCCCGGCAGCCAGGGCGCACCGCCCTTCCGGGCAGGCGACGTGACCGGTCGCAGGAGTGACAGCCGCCGTCGTGCTACGCTGTTGTCGATGGCGGACTGGGTGCCTCGAGCTCGCGCTGCTGCTTGGTCGCTCGCCAGCGGAGTCGCGCTCGTTGCGTGCGCCCAGGGTACCCAGCGCGCCCCCGGTGGGCAGCGCACCGACCCGGTGGAGCTCGATCAGGAGGGCGGCGTCTATGAGCTCACGCTGAGCCTGAGCGCGCAGCGCTCCGTAGACGCGCGAGCACGGGAGATGGCAGCACTTGCGACCGGGGCTCTGCTCGGTCCGATCATCGAAGGGGGAGCACCCGAGTTGGCCAGCAACGGGACGCAGGTGCGCGGAACCTGCGGGGCTACGCTGATCTCGCCGAGCTACGCCGTCACGGCAGCGCACTGCACGGACACGGGCTCCCTGGACGTCGATGCCCTGACGCTCGAGATGTATCGCCCCACGCTAGCTCTCGCAGCGACCTATCTGGACACCACCGAGCTCACCGGCACCTTTCCGGACTACTCCCACGGGAGGGTCGATGCTGCCGACGGCTACCTCACGGACCGCTACACGTGCTCGGTGGCGGCACGCTGCGGTGAGCCGTATGGGCCGGCGCTCAATTGCGACAGCGCGTGGCACACCACATCCGACGTGGCGCTCCTCCACTGTGAGGGCAGGCCAGGGGATCGGTATGGCTACCTCGACGTGGCCGCGGCTGACGACCTGAGCGCCGAGGTGTTCATGCCGTGGAAGCACGAGATCTACGACATCCCTGTCGAACCCACCGATGATCGCTGGCAGCACTACACTCTGTTGACCGCCGACGTCGCCGAAAACTACCACTACCACGGGGCGGACGTCGACGGCGTGGAGCAGAATCAGCTCCTGCCATTGGTGTCGGTGCCCTTTGCCGACGGCTCGTCGCGCACCAAGCTCAGCCAAGGCAACGGCTACGTGATGACCGAGCTCTTGGGTTGCCACGGGAGCAGCGGCTCGGGGGTTCTGCAGCGGAGCCAGCATGGACGCTGGGAGCTATTGGGTCCAGCGGTACTGGGCAACGAGGAGCTCAATGACTACCTCTGCAATCACGTGCCCGGGCTGGGAGGATGGAGCCACCCACCGGGAACCCCGGGCCTGAGCTATGGGGGGGTCGAAGCGACCGCGCACGTGGTGGAGCAGATTCGAGCCGATTTCGAAGCGGGCTGTGACGCCCTGCCGGACGGCGCGACGTCGCTCTTCACCCACGGGGTCTGCGTCGTGGCCAATCTGAATCTCGGTGCCACGAATCAGGACTGGGTGGAGCGCCTCGGTTCACCCACCGAGCCGGCTCCGTTCGATCCCTGGCGCGGCCCAGTGGTGCACCTGGCAGCTGGTGAGACCGTGAGTCTGACGGGGTTCTCTGCCACGGCCGACGTGGAATACCGGCTCGGGCTGACGGTCTGGTCAGGCCAGGACTGCGCCGAGCGACCGTGTCCAGAGCTGGTGGTTCACCTCGGGGACGAGGAGGCGATCCGGCACGACCTCGTGCAGCTCTCCAGCCAGCTGACGCCGCTGGCTGCTGCCTGGACCGCGTCTGCCACGGGAGCCCAAACCGTCATCCTCACCGCGAATGGCGGCGACCTCGAGGTCGATGGTCTGACGTTGGTCCCCGAGGACCACGTGACAGGATTCGACGTTGCCCACGAACGTCTCGGCGTCACCCTGGTGGATCCACAGGACGATCCCAGCCTGCCGCAGCCGATGCGGTTCGTGGGGGACGGCGTCGACGGATTCTCGGCTCGCCTCCTGGGACAGGAACGCTTGTTGCTCACACGTCAGGCACTGCTGCGTGCGCAGCGGTACGTCGTCGAATTCGACGTTGCAGGCGGGGCCACGCTCAGCTGCGGTCTGATCGAGGGTGGCGGAGCGATCGCGCTCCGAGCCGATTGCTCCGACGGCTCAGCCACGCTGGTCGACGCGCTGCCGGGTTCCGCTGCGTTTGCCGCATTCTTCATCGAGAACGAGTCCGCCACGGATGCGGTGCTCATCGACAACCTGCGCCTCGCAACCCAAGCGCTCGCTGACACCGACCTGGATGGCGTGCCGGACGTCCGCGATGCGTGTCCGGACGGTGCGTTGCCGGCGCCAGCAGCGCTGGCGTCGACGCTGCCCGCTTCGGTACGGTTCGAGACCTGCCTCCCCTGGCCCGAATCGTTTCTGTTGCCGGTACCCGACTTGACGCTGCTGCCCGGCTGCGACCTCGACATCGTCGGGGAGCACATCGTCGACGTGGGTGGGATCACGTTGTCGGAACGCATCGATCTCTCTGCGCTGGGTCGCCGAGTCGAGCTTCCGCTCGGAGCCCACACGATAACCTGGCAGATCCGGCTCGCTACCGGAGCGGACGAGATGTCGCTGAACCTGCCCGTGGAGGTGGTCCAGACGCTCAGTGAATCGTGTCTCTGTCCCGCCGGCGTCACGCTGCAGGTGGGGACGTCCGAGGATGACGCCCTGCTGGGGGGGGACCTGCCCCTGTGCGCTCGCCTACTCGACGGCGCCGATTTCGTTCGGGGGAGCGACGCGGCGGACTGGTTGTGGGGCGAGGCAGGCTCGGACTACTTGAGCGGCGGCGCCGGTGACGATGTCCTGTCCGGCGGAGCGGGGGATGACTATCTCGCTGGCGGTACCGGTGTGGTGATCCTTCACGGCGGGCCCGGAGACGACGTCGTGCATGCGGTCCACTCAGAGTCTGCCGTGATCTACGGCGGACTCGGTGGCGACGAGCTGGTCGGTAGCCCGGGCGACGACACCATCTATGCCGGAGCAGGCACGTTGGTCGTGCTCGCCGGTAGTGGCGACGACGTGGTGGTGGTGTTCGACGCATGTGAGCTCAGTGCCGGGCAGCAGTTCGACGGTGGCGAGGGTCAGGATCGGTTGGAGGTCCCAGTCCCGGTCAGTGAGATCGAAGCGTTGGGCGTGCAACTGTCGGGTTTCGAAGAGGTCGTGGTGGACCCGGACCGCAGTTACCTATCGGACTGCTTCGGGAGCTGAGTATATGAGTCGAACTACTCGCCCACTCCCCTGCCGACGTTGGATGAGCGACGTCGTGTGGGGCTGCACGTTGTTGGTGCTGGGGTGCGGTATCGACCCCAGTCAGAGCAGCGGCGCAATTGCTAGCGCAGGCGCGGGAGGCAGCCTCGGGACCGCTGCTGCCGCTGGAGTAGCAGGCCGGTCTGACGGCGGGACGGCTGGGTTCAGAAGTGCGGCCGGAGGCCACGGCGGGGGTGCGGCCGTGGTGAGTTGGTCGTGCGGGGTTGCGGCCGGGGCGTGCACCTGTGTCCGCGTGGAGGCCCCTCTCAGCGGCACGGCGTGTCCGGCGTCCGAGTGCTGTTCTGTCGACCCGTCCGGTGACTGCACCTGTCGGTTGGGCGATCCCGCTCCGGACTGCGACAGCCTGATGCGCGCCTTTGGCGCGACGGAGCAGGTCTCCGGGTGTCCCCTATAGAATGGGCCTGGAGGCGACGCTCCCGGGGGCGCACGCGGCGCGCGATGTTCAGAAAATTCCGCTGCAACCAGATGGTTGCCGGAGCGCCGCTCGCGTGCGGCGACGGGGGTGAGGAGGCCGCCGTGGCCTCGCTGCCGTGTCCTGCTGGACAGACCGCGTGCGACGGCACCTGCGTCGATCTGCAGACCAGTGCCGCGCATTGTGGCGTGTGCAATTCTCCTTGCGCGGCGGGCAGCGGTTGCGAAGCGGGAGTCTGTGTTTGCCAGTCGCCGCTCGCCGCTTGCGATGGCTGGGGCTGGGAGAACAACGAGTCGTGCCTGGTCTCCGGCTCTGCGGCGGCCCAGGCCGGTACTCCCTGTGGAGCAACCACCGGCAGCGGTGGCGCCACTGGCAGCGGCGGCGCTACTGGCAGCGGTGGCAGTGGGACGACGAGCTGCAGCTCGACTGGCGGCGGCACTTGTCCGAGCGGCTTCACCTGTCACGACGGCAGGCAACCCGGTCCGGACACGTGCGGGTGCTACACCCTGTCGGGTCTCGGCGCGAACAAGGCTGCCCTGCTGAACGCTGGAGCCGAGAACTACATGCTGGCGTCTGCCATGATGGAGACCGACAGCATGACCGCCGACTACGCGTACGGCGATACCAAGACCGGGGACTCCTTCAACGCAGGCGTGTGCAAGCAGAACTGGGGCATGATTCGCACCTGTCACACGGCCTGGAACAACCTGGGCGCGAACGACTACGACACCGCCGCCGCCATGAACAGCGACCGGGCGCTGGACGTGCAGGTCTACAACGAGTGCCGCGCCTACTATGGCGACGACTGGTGGGCTGGGCACCGCAACGGTGCCGCCGGGATCATGAATCCCGACACGGCTGACATCCGAAACTTCAAGGCTGCCATGGATTGGACCTACGACCGGCTGGCAGACGGCAACCACTGGTGCGACGACGTGCGCTTCTGGGCCAACGTGCAACCGATCATCGTGCGGTAGAGATTCGCGTCCATCGGAGCAGGTGCAACGCCTGTCCTGTGCTGGGCATCGACACGACGTGCGGTGGGTGTGCTGCCAAGAAACCCTTCCCGCTGCTCCAGGGGCGTGACGCGGAAAGCAGCGGTTGGCCGCACGACAACCGTCGACCTCTCGATGGCCGACCTCATCTCTCGACCTGACAGCGGATCGCTCTTCTGCCCACGGCAGCCCGCATCTGAGAGGCCGACAGATTGTGTTTCTGGAACGGCCGGTTGCTTCTCGTGACCAGGTACGCCCACACCTGCGCGGCCCGAGGTCGCAGTGACACGCGAGCCCTCTTGCCACGCAGCCTCGTGATCTCCACAGCCAGCGCGTCCAACTGGACCTTGAGCGCGAGGTTCTCACGATAGAGCCGCATCGCGTCGGGCGGGACGCTGCTCCGAGGCAGTCGGCTCAGCTGATCCACGAAACAGGTCAGCAGGTGGTAGAAGATGAACTCGAGCGTTCGGAGGATGAGCTTTGCCACGGCTCAATGGTGTCGCTGAGCGGCGGACCGGCGACAACGGGTGGCCGACTTCCCCCCGGTTTGTGGGTTGTCTGGTAGTACACATGACGCATTTGCAGCGCTTCGGCTTCAGGATGTTCTGACCATGTAGTGGGGCGCGGTCTCAGCGCTTCCGGCGCCACAACAGCAACAGTGCCACGGCAGCCAACGCGACCCCCACGAGCAGCACTGGGACCGAGTCTAGCGCACAACCGTGACGCTCACTGCGCTGGCGTGACGAGTCGCGCGCCGGCGCCTCGGAGGGTTCTGGCGGCAGATCGTTGGCCTCGTCCGCTCCGGCAGCACCCGCCAGGACCGGGGCCGGACCGGGCGCAGGGGGCGCCTCCCGTGCTCCGTGCTCCCCAGCTCCCACCGCCGACTCGACACACACGCGCCGGGTTCGGCACGTGCCTGTGGCGCACTTTCCATCAGGACAGGTTCCCTCGACGACGCTCGTCGTCTGACGCCCAGCCCTGCTGCTGAACGCGCGCTCGTCCACGCACAGGCGAAGACCTTGGCACTTCTGACCTTCGGCACAATCCTCCGCGCTCCGGCAGTCCGTCGGAGCGCAGTGCGGGCCGGCGTGGGTGCTGGTGGGTCGCGCGCCTGCCGGGCACTTGGCAGGAGGCGGCGAGATCATATCCGCCCGGACCCCGGAAACCCAGAGCACCAGGACAGCCACACACAGCAGGACCTGGCGAATCGATGGCATGCTGCACCCGACCTACGTCTCGAGCAACCCGTACCACCGCCATGGCGAGTCCGTCCAGGGGTACGCTCCAGCGGGCGGTTACGGTTCAACGACCGCTGACAAGAGCTTCGGGGGCGGCCTGGATTGCAGCCATTCTTGGCTGGCACGCATCATCACTCGCCCAGGCTGTCCGCCGTCGATGCCGACCTCCAAGCCACCGTACTCCATGAGCAACGCGCCGTCGCTGTGCTCTGGGTCGAGCCGCCACCAGCCCTGTAGACTGAGAGCGCCGCGCTCGAGTTCCAAGTCGCTGACTCGAACGATCTGGCTTTGCAGTTCGAGTGCAGCTTCGAGCGAAAAAGGTTCGCCGTCGAACTTGCTCGTGATCCAGCCGGGGAATTCGCCGCCGTTCACCAGGCTCAGAATGACCCCCGCGTCTTGGCCCCGCATGTTCACGTTGCCGGAGTACCCCTCAGCCGCCTGCGCCGCCTTCAACTGTACCTCAGCCGAAAATCGGGCGTCTACCGTCTGCTGGTCTACCGGCCGATCACCCACGAGTCTCGCTCCCGTCAGTGTCAGCATGGCGGAATCGAACAGTTGGGTTTGGGGCGAGCCCGCGGAGCCGCGAAGTCTACCTTCGACCGCCACTCCATCGGCCGTCAGCACCTGCTCACCGCGACTCAAGGATACGCTACCCGTTCGCATTGAGAAGTCCCCCGGCTGATCAATGGGCAGCATTTCAGGCGTCTCGTACCGGACGCACAGTGACACGTCGCGCACTGCGGCGCTCAGCCCTGGCTCACCGTGATATCGCACGAAAGGGAATTTGGCCCGCCACTCGACACCCTCCGGTCGGCTCGCGTCAGGCGCGAAAGCCTCTGCACTGACGACCGACGTTTTCTCGAACCGTGTGACTCCTCCGTCTTCGTGGTTCCAAGTAAATGGATTCAGGGACAGGTGGAGGGAACTTCCGCTTGCGAGACGAGCGCCACGCCATGTGAGCTTGGCTTGCAGCGTGCCTTCCACCGCCGTGGGCGCTTCAGTTCCGATGCCTGGCATGGCACGCACATCGGCTTTGTTGATCTCGAGCGTCGCATGCAGCTCATTTCCGAATGTCGACTCCGGTCCAACCTGCACCGGAGCAACCCGGAACGCGACCGAGAGGTGGTCGAGCAGCGTCTGCCCATCGTAAGTAACGGTACCCGACTCAAGCTTGGCATCGGCCCGGTGGATCCGCGCCCCGTCGTGATCAATGGCGAGTCCTTCCGCGGTCAATTCGAACGGGTCGACCAAGCTGGCATCACCGATTGACACACCCTTCACGCGGACGACGGCTCGCTCGATCTCGACGGAGTACTCAACCGGTGGAGCGTCAATCGGTGAAGCATCAGTTGGTGAAGCATCAGTTGGTGAAGCATCGGTGGCTGCCATCGCCAGGCTGGTGATTCCCATCAGGCCGAGCATGACGGGAGGCGCCGCGCCGGCAGCCATGGTCTGTGCTGGGGGTCCAAACTCGCAAGTGCTCCTTAGAGCGTCGGCGGTCAGAGTTGAAATGCGCAGATCGCCCATGACCAAACGTAGTGGGTCGTGCGGAAGATCGACGCTGGCTACGGTCGTTCGGCAGCTGCTCCCGAGCAACTGGTGAGTCACAACCAGGTCACGGAGCACCAGCTGACCGGGAAACCATGACCGCGCTTCGACGTGCTGCAGGTTCAAGTCCATGCGTGAGGCCACGGCTCTGAGCCTGTTGCCGGCGATAGTCGAAGCGGCCACCACATATACCAGCCATGAAGCCACCGCGGCCCCAAGGAACAATAACAGTCCGCGGTGGACTTTCAGTCTTCGGCGCCCCGTGGTCTTTTCGAAAAGGGCGGTCCCGGTCACTTCCTGACCGCAGAAACCTTGGTCACGTTCGAAAGCGCTTCGTATCCGCGCTCCGAGGCTGCGTCGACGCGCTCGCTCAACCACCACATCATGCTTGCCGCCTCGCCATCGGTCAGCTTGCCATCGTGGTTGGTGTCTGCTGCCTCGAATGCTCGTTTCGACGGGGCATCCAGCGAAGCTTGAAACTCGTCGAGGGTCAGCTTTCCGTCCGCGTCCGCGTCCGCTTTCGTGAACGCAGCACGTCCCCATGACGCCGCAGCTACGTGGAAGCTTCGATTGACCTCACTCGCGCTTATCGTATCGTCGGAGTTCTTGTCGACGGAATTGAAGATCCCGTCCACGGCTTCTCGAATCGTCGAACGAGTCTGCTTGAGCTCAATCGTCTGATCGAAGTCCGTGTCCAAACTGGTCATCAACGTCTTGACGGCGGCGTTCTTGGAGAACGACGTCAACAGATTGCCGACCTCTGGGTGGTCCTTCGCAAAGTCGGCCCGTGCCTCCTTGCGCTCTTTGGGAGTGATCTTGCCATCTGCGTCAGCGTCGGCTCGAAAGAAGAAGCCGCCGATGACGAAATTGAGCGCGCCGTTGGCTTCGTCTCGCGTGATCTTCCCGTCGCCATTCGAGTCCGCGACCGCCATCGCCCAAGAGAATGCCTTCTGGAGCTCTGACGCCGCTTGCACGCGGCCAACGTTGTCGACGACCATTGCTGGCACCGTGTCCGCGGTCTTGTGGTCCGCTGTGTCCTCAGGCGACTTCGCGGCCAACGCGTGTCGGCTTTGGGCAACCGCGTTCGATTCGACCGTCGGCGACTCTGCCTTGGTAGCCTCATCCTCGACCTTTGGTTTGGGATCCGATAAGCCTTGGCAAGCGACGCCCAACGTCCCGAGCAGTAGAATGGTAGCAGTAGGTCTCATTTGTAATCCTCGGTTTGGGTGTCCCACGAGACTTCCTCATCGGGATCTCGCTCAGCTTGGAAGCTGCCCCCACCGCGTTCCCCCAACTTTCCGATCTACACAGCAAGGTTCGTGCCAACCACTCAGACACTTCTCGTGAAATCCCGCCTCGCTGGGGGATACGCAATCCAAGCGGTCCTAGGATTCGCAACGGGGCGGCGGCGGGGGGAAGTTGACAACGTCCGATATACGATCTTTCCGGCGGATTCCGGGAGCCGTCGTGTCGAGCTCAGCTGTCACTCCGAGATCGCTGCGCGGCGATTTCGAAGGATCGTTCACAGCCACACCGCTCACCTTCGCCGAGAAGGTCCAATATCCGTGGCTCACGCCAAGGGCATTCAATGTGTGGTTCCTCCCCGACGGGTCCTGAACGACAGGACTAGGTCCTGCACCGTGAAACAACCGAGCCGGGCCGGCAGTTGGGCCAAGCGGGGGCGCCCCGATCTGAGCGGCTGCACGAAGCGCTGGGGGTCGTAGGTTCGGGCCTATCCGACTTCTCGCCCCGCTCACGGTCGTTGGCCCAAACGATGCACTTGTGGGCTGGACCGGTTCGCGGCTCGGTCGGCGAGTGGCCAATCGCTCGACGAGCTGGCCGACCAGGACGCCGCTCGGCTCCTCTCCTGAGGGCCCGGAGACGATCCCGTTGCAGCGAGGTAGTCCCAAGATGGAAATCTCAATTCTGTTCTTTCTGTTCGCCGCACTGTTCGCCCTGGCCGTCGTCGTGCGGTCGTTTCGTGTGGTCAAGGAGTACGAGCGCGGTGTGCTGTTCCGCCTCGGAC
>CAZSVU010000242.1:0-13149 GCA_964610275.1 uncultured Polyangiaceae bacterium
CCGTCATGTTCCACGACGGCGTTACGTTGAAGACGTCGACGTCGTCCTTCTCTATGTTGAATATGTGCTCGTCAGTGCTTATGTTGCCGTCGGAGTTGTTGGCCGCGAACACGTACTTCCACTCGCCTATGTCCGAGCACACATAGTCATATGTCATGTTTATCTTCGTCCAGTCTATGCAGTCCTCGCATAGGTACCTGTCTATGAGGGAGTAAGGGTCGGTTCCCTTCTTGTGGAACAGGTCCACAGTGACGTTCCTGCCGAACCTGTCCCTGACGTACGATGTGAAGTTCCAGTACTCGCCCCAGCCGCCAAGCGACGTCAGCTGGGTCTCTATGCTCTCGTTCTCAAGGAGCGGCACGTACTCGAAAGTCTTGACCTTCGAGAACAGGTCCTGTCCCTCGTAGAATAGCGTCCCGTAGTCCCATGTGTAATTGAGCTTGTTCACGGTGGTGGTTGCGGCCGCGGCGAGCGTGGCGTCGGCGTGGCTGTACACTCCTATGGTGTGGCCGGAAATGGTGAAGCGCTCGCCCGGCGAGACGGTGTAGTTCTCCCAAACGGTGCCCTGCGAAGGCTCGAAGCTGTGGTGCTGGTACACCGTCCTGGCATTTCCCGCATCGTCGGTCACGCTGACGGAGGACTCACCTATGGTCAGGTTGGTGCCCGAGTAGCTGTGGTTTATCCTGAAGCTTATATCCCTCAGGCTCTGGTAGTTCTGGGCGGGCTCGAGGAAGGAGTGGGCCGAGGTGGATTTTATGTTGGTGTCCTCCTCATATGACGTCTCGTTCCTCGTGTCCCTGGCGCCCCAGGCGCGGAACACGTGCTTGCCCTCCTCCGTGCAGTTGAGCGTGAAGTTCAGATAGGCGGTCTGCCTGCTGGCTATCGAGGGGAGGCTCCAGTTGAGCATGCCGGACGGGCCGTCGTACGTGCCGCTTCCATAGTATGTCGCGTTGCAGTCGTCTGTCAGGAGAAGTGCCACGGTCCAGCCGCTCCCGGTGCTCGCGCCGCCTATGTTGGTCACCTTCAGGCTGTAGTTGTATTCGACGTTCGGGAGCGTGCTCCTGGGCTCGTCCCACGGGTATTCCGGCCTTTCTTCGACGTCGAGGTCGAACTCCACGTGGCTCTCGCCCGTGTAGTTTGCCGTCCGGACGTCGAAGGAGCTCGTCTCCTGCGAGGACTTGGCAGAGACCCCGTCATGCCACGTCAGGTTCCACCTGAGCTGCCCGGGCTCCGAGAGCGGGCTCGGGGACTTTACCTTGTAAGTCACAACGGCGTATTCGTTCTCTCCCACGGCCGACGTGTTGTATCCAAGCTCGCCGTTTATGTACCAGGTTATCGTGTTGTAGTCAGGGTTCTCGAGGTCCGTCGTGGCCGTGTAGGATATCCCTCCCTCGACCTGGGGGTTGAACGGTATCCAGTCGGTAGGCATCGACTCAACTAGCGTTATGGTGCCCTTGGTCACCCCGCAGCCGATGCTGTGGACCACGAGCGTCGACTCGAAGACCTTCCCAGTCCCCGTCACCGGTGGCGTCTCCCTTATTATCTCCAGTATGGAGGTCTCGTTCCCGCTCTCGAGAGCGGACTCCTTGTAGGCCGTCCTCTGGTTGGGAAGCGGATACGTGTAGTTGGCAGTCGCGTTGAGCGTTATGTTCTCGGCAGCCTGCCCGGAGGTCACGTTGAAGCTGAGCGTTCCGGTGCCCGGCGAGCTGAAGGTAATGGTGCGGTATGACGGGGAGATGCCCCATCCAGAGGAAAGGCTCGCCGTCACGTTGTAGGCGATGCTGTCCATGAAGGGATTGACAACAGTTATGTTAAGCTCGCCTGTGGTGCCGTTGCACCAGTAGGAGGGAACGGTGAGGACGAGTTGCGGCGTGCCGTAGATGAACGGTTCCGACATCTTGTGGGTCGGGAGGCTCGAAGTAAGGTAGGCGTTTAGCGTGTATGCCCCCTCCGGGAGGCCCGAGAGGTCTATCTGGGTGAAGTTCTCATAGACCGTGGTGCCTGCCGGGGAGGAGACGCCGGTGTGCTTGGAACTGCTTATGACCTTGCCGGACGAGTTGGTGACGTTGAGCGTGACGTCAACGGAATAGCCCGTTGACAGCGGGTTCTGTATCTTCACAGTCGCGTTGAACACCGGGTCCTGCGGTGTCGTGCCCTGTGTCTGGTATGCCCCTGCGTAGGGCATTATGTCGAGTATCTTCAGGAGAGGTCTGTAGTACGCGTCCATGTAGAGAGAGGTGACGGATAGGCTGGCCGTCGCGGGGGTTATCCTGAGCAGGCACTGGCCGGTGCCGTTCGGGGCGACCTGGCCACTCATAACAGAGACGTCGGCCGTCGCGCTCCCGTTGACAAGGCGGCTGTGAAGGACGTCGATCCATGCTGTAGAGTTGAATGACTCGAGCCTGGCGTCCGTGCCGTTGCCGTCCCATGTCACGGTCACGTTCGCGCTCCTGTAGTTTCCGGCGTCGCAGGGGAAGCTGAACACCGACGAGTTTCCTGCGGGTATGAGGACTGGAAGCGACTCCGCCGGAGCAGACCTCTCAAGCAGCTTGTAGACTATGAGCGTGGTCTGGTTGTCGTCAGTGTAGTTGTAGTGGGGTGCCGGCGCTGTGGTGTTGGCTGAGACGTTGACTGTGAACGGGTAATAGTAGGGGGAGAGCGAGGTCGCGTTGACGTTCCACTGCACCCTCCTGTACGTCGTCGTCCCGACGCCTGCAGGTATCGTGCCTATGTACTGGACGTTGCCCTGGGAGGTCAGCCATCCAGGCGTCCCTATCGTGGCGTTGACGTTCGTGGCGCTCCTGTCGGTCACCTTTATGGTGGCGTTTATCCCGAACCACCTGTACTGGAAGGCCTCGGCCGGGGCGTAGATCGTGGTCACGTTGAACTCAGGGCACTGCATGTCGAGCGTGACGTTGTACGGGCTGGAGTAGGCGCTCTTGTAGTAGGGATCTGAAGGCGACGCGCTCAGCCTCCACTTCTGCCTGCCCGGGTCG
The DNA here is from genome assembly GCA_964610275.1 of uncultured Polyangiaceae bacterium. Lineage (GTDB taxonomy): Bacteria > Myxococcota_A > Polyangia > Polyangiales > Polyangiaceae > JAFGBI01. The sequence goes on from CAZSVU010000242.1 coordinate 2,997, forward strand.
TACGTGCATATAGCCGTGAAGTCGTAGTTGAAGAATCCTGTAGAGTTGGTATAGCTCGTGCCGTCCACAAGGTATGTGTCGTCGTTCTGGGTGACCTCGACACGTATCCCTGCGGCGGGCACCCACGGAAGGGATAGCACCTCGCCGCGGTCGGTGTCGTTCACGAGCGCTATGAACGTTGTGGCGCTCGTCTTGTTGGTCGTGGTCTCATTTCCGTAGACGTATAAGAACTCGACGTCGTCCCTGTCCACGTAGAAGCTCTGGTTGTCGTCCACGTAGTCGTTGGCCGACGAGACGTTGGTCGTGTAGTTGTTGCCCTCGGTGTCAGTGACGTTGTACTTGAAGTCCCACAGCCCCACGTCCGTGTAGTTGAACTGCCTTTCCCACGAGAGCTCGAAGTCGTTGCAGTTCTCGCATTCCTGGGAGCTTCCCACCTGCTGCCAGAAGGACGTCCCGTTCTTCTTTATCCACAGAAGGACGGTGATGTTGTCCCCTATGTCGGTGACGTTGACCGTGAAGGTCTTGTTCAGCGCCCATCCCTCCACCCGCGGGCTGGCGTTGGAGTACTTGAGCCTCGGAACCATGGTCAGGGAGAACGCGTCCGGGGTAGAAAGGCTGTCGTTGTTGTAGTAGGACTTGTACGACAGCATGGTGATGTCGTAGTCTCCGGAAAGCGAGCCCCATGAAGTCCAGTTGCACGTGTAGAGGTTCCCGGTGGCGTTGGTCACCCATCCCGTGGCGTTCGGGCAGTACGAGTTGCTCGTACCGTTTATGACGAACCTGACTTTGGCTCCGGGAACGGCGTTGCCGCAGGAGTCCGTGACCGTCCCGCTCATGGTTATGTTGGTCCCGGCATCGAAGACCTGGCCGGTGGGCTCTATGAGCTGGTTCATGAGGTAGCCGAGGACGGTGAGGCCGAACTCTTCGGTCTCGTTGTCCATGTAGCAAGAATCGCCCGTTATGTTCATCTTCCACGCGCTGGCTCCGGGCGTGTAGTTGCAGGTGGCGTTGAAGTCGTGGCTGTATGCGCCCGCTGATGGCGACACCAGCGTGCCGTTGTCCCATGATGTGGAGTTGAGCTTGACGTAGAGGACTACTCCGGGCTGCGTCGTGTTCATCGCGGGGTCGTAGTCGTACGCGTACGACGATAGCGTCACGAGGGATGAGACGTTGACAGCGCTTGCGTTGCCCTGCAGGTGGAACAGCTCGGCAGTGTCCCTCGTGACAGTGTGGCTTCCTGAGGATGACTGCGCGGCGTTGTCGTGGGTGTCGGATGCGTTGAGGAAGAACTGCCACGCGGTGAGCTCGGAGGAATCGCCCGCGGTGCAGGTGAACGACCGGTTGAACGTTATGGTGGTGTTGTCGCAGTCAGTGCATTGCTGCGAGGGTGGCCTGATTTCCCACCCGGAGGTTATGCTGGAGTTCATGTAGAAGCTGACAGTGACGGTGTCGTTGTCCTCGTCGGTCACGTTGAGCGTGTAGTTGTACGTCCTGTTCCAGCCGCCCGAAGTGGGAGTCACGGCAGGATACTGGAGCACTGGGGAGGACGACAGGAAGAATCCCCTGGAGTCGGTGTCCGGATTGTAATAGCTCCTGTTCGCGTACATGGTGGCGGTGTAGTCGCCGACGAGCATGGAGTCCGTCGGGTAGGTGCAGTTGTACCAGCCACCGGATTCGGCCTGGACGGTCGTGCACTTGTAGACCTGCCCGCTCTCGTGGGTGAGGTTGAAGTATATCTCGCCGGCGGCGTAAGTGAGCCCCGTTATGTTCTCCGAGCACTCGTCTTGGACGTGTCCCCTCAGGAATATGCTGTCCGTGCCGCGGGTGTAGTTGGTGCTGCCGTCGGGCATGAACATGGTCGCGTTCATGTCGCCCCACACGTAGGCGGCGAATGTCCCAGACTGGTTGTTTGTGTAGCAGTCGGAGCCGCTGACGTTGAACTTCCAGGACCTCGCGCCGGGAGCGTATGTGCAGTCCGGGTTGAAGGTTCTGTAGTATATCGCGGAGGTGTTGAGGACGGGCGTCTCCTCCTTCCATGACCCCGTGGAGTTCTGGACCCACAGGTGGACGTTGGAGGCGTCGACCGCGACCGTCGGAAGGCCGAGTATGGTGTCGTCTATCGCCACGGTCAGGTTGGAACGGTAGCCCGTCCTGCTGTCGGACCTGTTGATTGAGACCTGGTCGCCGCTGTCGAGGCTTATGGTTATGTTCTCCTTGGTGACGTTGAAGGCCGAATAGACGCTGTAGGAGAAGCCCGCTGAATCCTTGGCGACGAACATGACGTTCCACACGCCGCGCTCCGAGCATGAGAAGTTCCTGGAGAAGTTTATGTCCATCGTCCTGTTGCATGAGTCGCAAGACGTGTAGTCGTGGAGCTCCCATCCGCTGGTGTAGCTGGAGTTCAGGTACATCGACACGTTGACGTCGTTGTTGTCATCGTCGCTGACGTTGACGGTGAAGTTGAACGGGCTCTGACCCCAGCAGCCGGAGGTCCCTGGCTCTATCTGCACGGGCGTGAGGGCGGGGAGGCTCGCCAGGAAGAATGCGTTCTCCAGGAAGACGCTGCCGTTCCAGTACTTGTCCCTGTAGCTCCCGCCGGTGTAGGCGAGCATGGTGACGTTGTACCAGCCGAGCGGGGCGCCGGCGCCCGGGTTCCACTGGTAGTAGTAGTGGTTGCCTGAGAGAGAGCTCACGACCAGGGTCGTGGAGTAGGCTCCGCTCTGTGCCTCGAAGGAGACCGGGAAGTTGGCCGTGCTGGCCTTGTAGTCGCCGCAGTCATCGACGGACGTGCCGTTGAATGTTATCGTGTAGTTTGCGGCGGAGCCGACGTCGGCCCTCGAATAGTTCGTCGACGTGTCGGGGGTGAGCATCTCAGCATAGAGCGAGCCCATGAGCCAGAACGGCATCGCCCCGTAGGGCTGCGGGGTCGTCAGGTTGTCCTTGTAGCAGGTGGCCGAGTACACGCCTCCCTGCCAGTAGTTCTGGCCGAGGTAGAACGTCCCTGTGCTTCCTGCCCATCCCTTGCACCAGCGGGCGGTGTCGTTTGCCATCTCGTATACTATGTAGCCGCTGCCGTTCACGGCGTCCGGCGGGTAGTACGTCTCGTACGTCTCGTTGGAGCCGGTCTTCGATATCTTGATGAGAGTCTCCCTGTAGTTGAGCGAGGACGGGACGCTGGCATTGTCGGTGTCGTTCGAGAGCAGCGTGAAGTTGAATGCCGCGCTCCTGTTGACCGTCATGTTCCACGACGGCGTTACGTTGAAGACGTCGACGTCGTCCTTCTCTATAAGGTAGTTGTCATCTATCACATAGTCGCCTGCGGCGTCAGACGTCTCGGTGGTGTAGTTGTCGTTCTCGATGACCGTCACGTTGAACTTGTACTCCCATATGCCCCTGTCGTCGCACAGATGGTCGTAGCTGAAGTTTATCTGGCTCCAGTCCCCGCAGCTGCTGCAGACGTAGTAGTCGACCGGCTCGTAGGAGCCGAGAGGCGACTTCATGAGGAGGGTTATGTTGAGGTCCCTCGAGAACCTGTCCATGGTCTCGAGGGAGTAGTCCCATTCCTCTCCCCAGCCACCGGTCTGCCTCGAGACATCAGCATCCCTTACCAGCGGGTCGTACTCGTACTCCTTGACCTTTATGAAAAGCTCCTGGGACTCGCTGAAGAGCCTGCCGTGGCTCCATGTGTAGTTTATCATGCTCACGGTCACGTTGCTGTCTGCCGAGTCCGTGCCGTCGGCATGGGCGTGCAGGCTCATCGTCCTGGCAGGAGAGACGAAGCCGGCCGAGGGATAATAGCTCTCTATCACGCTCCCTGACGAGTCGGCGGCCGTGTGGTTTGACCAGAGGTTCCTCAGGTTCATGTCATCGTCTGTCAGCCTCACGGAGCCCTCACCTATCGTCAGATGGTCGGCGGAGAAGGCATACTGGATGCTGTAGTTTATGTTCGAGAGCGCTTCGTATGGCTGTGACGGGTCGCTGAAGACCGGGACCAGAGTGCTGGAGCACTCCTCGCCTGTGCAGGAATAGGAGACTTCGTCGCTGTAGCTCGTCTCGTTCCTCGTGTCCCTTGTCGCGGTGACCGAGAACACCTGCTTCTCGGGCTGCGTGCAGTTCACCGTTATGTTGAACCTCTGGCTGGCCCTGCTTGCCAGGCCGGAAAGGCCCCAGCTCACCACGTTAGCCGGGGAGTCTATGGCCCCGCCGTTCATGGCGTACAGTATCCCGCAGGCGGCTGGCACTGTGAGGTTGACGGTCCAGTTCTTCGCCTGGGTGTCTCCCACGTTGGTCACCTTCAGGCTGACGTTGTAGCTTACGTTGAGCTGGACGCTCTTTGGCTCTCCCCACGGGTATTCGGGCCTCTGTACGCTCTCAAGAAGGAACTCGAGGTGGGACTCCTGGGTGTAGTTTGCCGTCAGGAGGTCCAGCCTTCCGTACTCAGCTATCTCGTTTGTGCCGTCGTATGTCAGGTTCCATCTCGCGTATCCCGGGACCTCGGTGTCCGAGGGGGCCTTGACTTGGTAAGTCAGCAGGGCATACTTGTTGACGCCGATGCTTCCGAGGACCCACTCTATCACGTTCTCCTCTAGGTCCACCTTGGAAGAGGTAAGCTCTATGTCACCGCTTATCGACGGGTTGGCAGGCGTCCAGCCCGCGCCCAGGTAGTCCTGGACGGTAGCACCGGATATCACCCCGCATCCCTTGTTGTGGACGATTATCGCGCCCTCGAAAACCTTGCTCGGCGAGACTACCGAGGGCATCTCCCTCATCACCTCAAGGACGCCGTGGAGGTCGCTGTCTATTGTGACGTTCTCCGACGACATCGCCTGCCTGTGCGGAAGGGTGTATATGACACTGACGTTGATTTCACCGGTTTCGGGGCTGGTTGGTGAGGTGAGGTTGAACGCTGCCGTGTAGTTTCCTGTCTGCATGGCGTCAAGGATGACGTACGATGGCGACGCCGACCATCCGGGCGGAAGGAAGAGGCTGACGTTGTAGCTGACATCCTCAGGGTATTCGTGCGAGACCATAACCTCGAACTCGTCGCTGGACAGCGGGCACATGTAGGGGTTGTATCTGGTCTCGAAACCTACTGGTGTATAGTAGACGCTCTCGGTGCGGCTGCTGTGGTTCCCGGCGTATGAGAGGTATGCAAGCACTGAGTAGGCACCATCCCAGCCCGACGTGTCTATCCCCTGGACTGTGACGGGCGTCATCGTGTCTGCGGCTAGGTTGACGGGCGTGGACGTGTAGTTGGAGAGCGACCCAGAAGGCCCGGTGACGTTGACCCATAGAGTGCCGTCTACCGGGACGCTCCTCGAGTTGAGCACGTAGACCGTGACGTTGAGGCTGTCCACCCCTCCGTCAAGGCTGTAGGTCTCCTGTGCGGAGACTGTTGGAACGACATCCACGACACGCGTGGTCCTGTTGAGGTAGGACTCCATGGAAGCCGAGTTCAGGGTGATGCCGTTGGTACCGGCGTTCTCAAGCATTAGAAGGCACATGCCGGTGGCGTTAGGGGTCGGTCCTTCGCCTGATATCCTTATCTCTTTGGTGGTGCTTCCCTGGACGATGCCGTAGTTTACGACCTCGTCGAACGATGTCCTGTTATATACATAGGCGCGTATGGCGCTGCCTGACGGGGAAGAGACCCCGAGGGAGAACGTCGTGAGTCTGTAGTCCGCGGCCGGGCAGGGGAAGGACAGAAGTGTGCTTTCCCCGGAATCCACAACATCCGGCAGTGTCTCCGCGGCCTGCGACTGGTTCAGCTCGTAGTTCACAAGGAAGAACGACTGGGAGTCGTCTATGGCATAGGAATTGTTCACAGTGACCGTTATGTTCGCCATCCCCGGCATCGTGCCGTTTATGTCCCAGCTCACCGTCTGTGGGCTGCCCAGGTAGAGCGTCCCGACGTACTGGACCCTGTCCCCTATGTCCCATGACGGGGGAGCGTCTATCGTGGCGTATACGCCTGAGGAGTCGCCTATGAACGTCGCTATGGTGGCTTCCACGGTGAAGTTGCTGTACTGGAGAGTCTCGGAGGGCGCGAAGTGCTCCTCGACCGACGGGTTGGCCTGGCAGTCGGAGAGGTCCAGGTCTATTGTGAAGTTGCCGGACAGGTTGTAGTTGTAGGAAGTTTCCGTGCCCGCTATCCTCGCGCGCCACAGCTGGGGACCATCAGCGTAGCTGCATGTGGGCGTAAAGGAGGTCGTGGCGAATCCCGTGGAGTTGGTCTCCACTGTCGCTATCTCCTTGTAGCCGCTGGGGTAGTCGCCATGAAGGAGCTCGAACGTCACCGATGCGTTGTCCCCGAGATTGAATGTCTGGGCTGTGTTGTCGAATACCCTTACGCCGAGGCTCGCCGGCTGGGAGAGCCCAGCAGTCGAACCGTCACCCCGGGAGTAGTATATGCTGGCGTTGTCCTCGACTATGCTGAACGAGTCGAAGCCGCTGGTCGAACTGCTGGAGAGCTCGAACTTGTAGAACCAGCTTCCTATGTCTGCGTATGTGAAGTTGTTGTACCAGTATATGGTGCTGTCTATGCAGTCGGGGTAGGAGCATGACACCTCCGTCTGGTTCTGGCACGTGGCGCATTCAGTGTAGCCCGTGGGGGAGGTCTTGGCGAGCATGACCTTGACGTCATACGGGTCCGTGTCGCCGCTGGAGGCCCTGACGCTGAAGTTCCAGTCGTGGTATCCCCAGCCGTGCGTCACGGGCTTTATGTTCGCATCCTCGAGCTTGTAGACGGGGAACAGGTAGAAGAGTCCCGGCTCATTGTTCCTGTATGTGTAGTTGAAGTAGTGGCCGGAGGCGCTGGCCATCATAGTCGTGTTGTAGTATCCCTTGGGGGTAGTTATCGCAGTCTGCCAGTCGCACGTGAAGGAGTTGGCGCCGACCTTGGTCACCGGGGTGCACTGGTAGGAGAGCGCTGACTGGTTGGCGTAGAACGTCACGTTCGCGGTCACCGGGTCACCGCAGTCGTCCCATGTGGCGCCGAGGTAGGGCACGCTCTGCTCCTGGGTGAAGTTGAGGGACCCGTCAGGCCTTGCGAACTCCAGTGTTATGTCGCCAGTGACGCTTATGACGAGGTAGTACGAGTTCTCTGTGTTGTTGTCCTTGTAGCACTGGTCGTTCTCTATCCTCGCCCTCCATTTCCGCGTGCCTACGCTGTACTTCGGGCTGCAGCCCGCGGTGAAGTCGTATACCGCGTATCCCGTGGAGTTTGTGTAGTTAGAGGTCCCGGAATCCCACGTCGAGCCGCTGAGGGTCACATAGAAGTTGATGCTGAGGTTGTTTACCAGGCTCCCGTTGGCGTCGGTGGCTCTCACCATCAGCGATGTCGGGAAGTCGTTCCTCCTGGTCTCTGTGGCGTTGCCCTTCATGTACTCGAGCAGCACCGTGTCCTTCTCCACCGTGAAGCTCTGCACGGACGTAGTGTTGGTGGTGCCATGCGTGTCGTTTGCGAGTATGTAGAAGTACCTCGAGCCTATGTCGCCGCACTCTGGATCCCATGTGAACTGCATCGTCTTCCAGCTGTCCGTCACGTTCCACTCTTGAGCGTCTATCATGGTCCAGGGTCCGCTTGTCGAGGTCCCCACGTAGAGAATGTAAGTGACGTTGTAGACGGATGTCGTGCTCGATGTCACGTTGAACGTGAAGTTCTGGCCCCACTCGCCGGAGGACGGGTCCACGGTCGTGTTGGCGAAGTCGATAGTCCTTACCTTCTGGACCGTGATGTTGTAGACGCCGCTTTCGTTGTAAGAGTAGCACGTCTCGGTTGTGTCCACATATCCGGCCCAGTTCTGCTTGCCCTCGCTGTAGGAGCCGTCCGGCAGGAAGCTGTAGGGCACATGGCCGGTGGAGTTGGAGGTGGCCGTCCCGTCCTTCTGGTATGTCCCCGTCCCGACGCCGTCAGTGGTCACGTTGAAAGCGAGGGTGAGAGGGTCCTGCAGGGCGTATGTGCCTAGTATGGTGTCATATCCCCTGAGGACGAGTATCCCGGGTATGGCAGTGGAAGCGGTTCCCTCGTTCCCGGAGTAGTACTCTATGGTGACATTGTGCTTGCGGACGTACAGGGTGTCGTCATTGTTGTAGTAGTTGCCTGGATTGAGGACGTCAGTGAGGACGCTGTAGCCGTCAGTGTCGGTCGCCCGGAACCTGAACTTGAGCCAGTTGCTGGCATAGCCCGCGCACGGGAAGGAGACGTCCGTCCAGTTGAGCTGTGTGTAGCCGAGCGCGTTGTCGGAGCAGTTGACGCAGCTCATGTTCCCGTAGTCCGTCCACGACCCTCCGAGGACTTGGTACTGGAGCAGCACGGTGACGTTGTCGCCCAGGTTGTCGTCAACGCGAAGGGTGAAGTTGTGCCCAAGGCCCCAGGGCTGGGCCCTTGGCGTCACATTGCCCATAGAGAGGAGCGGCCTCGTCCTTATGTAGAACCACCCTGTGAGTGTGGCGTTGTAGTTCCTCTCGAGGGCGTCGTAGTAGTCCGGGGCGCTCACGTCGGCGGTGGCGTTGTACCATCCCTTGGACGCGTTCACGGAATACCAGTCGCACTGGTAGTAGCCGGTGACGGGGCTGGTTATGTCGCTGCAGCCCTCCGTCATCGGGCCCTCCGCGTAGAAGGTCGTGTCTACCCCGTCGTTGTCCTTGTCAAGTGGGTCGAGGCAGTCGTCCTTTATCGCGGCGGCGTAGCCTATGACGTCCTTCCTGTCGTAGTAGTCCGACTCCGTAGGCGTCTGGTCCGGGTCGCTGATTGTTATGTTGAAGTCTCCCATGACCGTGACGTCGTACTCGGGGGTGGACGTGTCCTTGTAGCACTGGTCGTTCTCTATCCTCGCCTTCCACTTCCTGGCGCCTACCTCGAACTTGGGGGCAGTGCACGTCGGGTTGAACAGGTGCGTGGATATCCCGGAGCTGTCTGTGTACGGAGACGCCAGCTGCCAATGCGTGCCCGTGGAGTCGTATGTCGCCGAGAAGTTTATCTCTACGTTTGCCAGTACGGAGCCGTTCTCGTCCCACCACTGCACTGTGAAGGCATCAGTCTGGCTTCCCGAACGGTTGGCTATGCTAGCGTCGCCTGCCAGCACCATGTACGTTGCGGCGTCCCTCTCAACGACGAAGCTCCTGTCAGAAGTCGTGTTCGTGTTCATGGGCGTCGCGTCGTCCTGAAGCTTGAACCTGAACTTGGCGCTGCTGTTTATGTCGGTGCAGGACAGGTTCACGTAGAAGGTCATGGTCTCAGGCGTGGAGCAGGTCGGGCACGTCTGGCTCTCTATGTCGCTCCACGTCCCGCCGGTGTTGAGCTGGAGGGTGACGTTGACGTCGTCGTTGTCGGTGTCCCACACGTCGGTGCTGAAGTTCCACCCCTCGCCCCAGCCAGCGGTGTCGGTGGTCTGGCCGTTGATGCGGACGTTCTCGTAGAGCGGAGGCCAGTTGACGTTGACCGTGACGTTGAATTTGTCGGAGGAGTCCGCCTTGTAGCAGTCTGATGCGCCGGGGGATGTATCCACGTATCCCTGCCATATCTTCTTTCCCGAGATCGTGAAGTCCGTGTCTGGTGTGAAGACGAAGTATGCATTTCCCGTCCCGTTGGTGGTGTTTGCTCCCACCTTCTTGTAGTTCTCGGTGGGCCAGTTGTCAGTGGAGACGTTGAAGGCCACGGTCAGCGTCTTGGTTATGTTGTAGGCGCCCAGGTCCAGGTTGTAGGCCCTGAGCTGGAATGTGGCCGCTGTCTGCGGGGTGGCGCTTGTCTCGTTCCCCGAGACGTAGTCCAGCCTGACGTCAGACTTCTCGAGGAAGAACGTGTTGTCGTCATCGACATAGTCGCCTGATGCGACCCTGGTCTCATAGCTGAAGCCTTCGAGGTCCTCGGCGTAGAACCTGAAGGAGACCGCCTTGTCAGCGTAGCCTGCGCACGGGAACTGCACATCAGACCAGTTGAGCTGAGTATAGCCTTCCGGGGTTCCAGAGCAGTCCGTGCATGTGCGGGAGCCTATGTACTGCTCACCGGAGCCGCTGACCGTTATGTAGAGGCTGACGTTCGCTGTGTCCCCCGCGTTGTTGCTGACATTGACCGTGAAGTTGTGGGGCATCTCCCACGAGTCGGTCCTCGGCGTCACGTCTGCGCCCTTGAGAGTGGGAGCCGTGTAGAAGA
>CAZSVU010000243.1:0-13102 GCA_964610275.1 uncultured Polyangiaceae bacterium
CGAGCCCTCACCCGACGGGGGCTCGCAATAGCGATCGAGGATCGCGCTCGCTGATCTCGGGTTGGCCCTGCAGCGGGTGATCCGGCTGCACAGGCGAGCCGCTCGCCCGCCAGGAAAGCGGGGCCTCCTGGCACCGGATTGACCGGTCAGGCGTACAGTTCCCCGTCCGACCAGAACCGGTGTAGGTTCTGCTTTCGTGGATCGAGGCACGAGATTCTTCTGGGTGCTAGTGGCGGCCCTACTCGGGGCGTCCCTCTACTTCGGCGTGAACGCCGAGGCGCGGCGGCGCAGTGTGCAGAAGAGTGAGGCCACGGTCGCCACCGGGGACGTCGTCAGCTTCGTTCGTGCCATCGATGGCGACACGCTACTGGTGGCCAATCAGGCTGGCGAAAGCGTTGCGGTTCGGCTGCTCGGCATCAAGTCCTTCGCCGCCGGTACCGACAAGGATCCCACCTCGCGCTTTGGTCAGGCCGCCATCGACGCACTGACTGCTCTGGCCGAGGACAAGCCACTCCGGGTGCTCCTCAATGATCCGCCGACGGACAAACATGGGCGGACGCTGGCGGAGCTATTCGTGGCCGACCAGGATGTGGGGCTGCAGTTGGTGCGTCGCGGCCTGGTGCTCGTGTACACGGTGTACCCTTTCCCATCGATGGCGCTCTATCTGCAGGAGCAGGAAGCGGCGCGAGCCAAACGGCTCGGCATCTGGGGCGACGCCGAGGTGGCCAAGCGGGCCGATCTCCAACTCGACCAGTGGAGGAGGGAAGCCCGATGATGGCGTCGCTCCTCAGGTTCTTTGCTCGCCGGGTGATCCGCAGTCCACCCGCGCCCTTGCGCGTGGTGGCGTTGGCAGGAGCTGTGCTTCTGTATGGGACGACCGGCTTTCTCTACTTCGAGTTGCCCGAAAACCCGGCGCTCACCTGGCAAGATGCGATCTGGTACTCCGTCGTCACCGTAACGACCGTCGGCTATGGTGACCTCTTCCCGGTCACCACGGGGGGGCGGTTCATCGTGGCGATGCCGCTGATGTTCTTCGGTATCGGACTGCTCGGTTTCATCCTCTCGCTAGCGGCGAGTGCCCTCGTCGAAGCCAAGACCAAGGAGCTTCATGGCATGAGCGATTCCCGGGCCACCGGCCACCTCGTGATCTTCAACTTCCCGGGGGTGGGAAAGTTGGAGAGTCTGCTCCGCGAACTCCGGAGCGATCCGCATTTCGGTAAGCAGCGCGAAGTCGTCCTGGTGGACGACTCGCTCGTGGAGCTTCCCCCGGAATTGGTCAAGCTGGAGGTGCACTTCGTGCGCGGCAATCCGGCTCGAGATCAAACCCTGGACCGCGCCAACGTGGATCAGGCCACTCAGGCGATCGTGCTGGCCAAGACACCGGGCGATCCGCGCTCGGACGATCAGAACATCGCCATCACTCTGGCCATCGAGGCCAGGAACCCGGACGTGGAAACGGTGGTCGAGTGCGTCGACGTGAAGACCGAAGAACTCCTACGCAAGGCCGGCTGTGACAGTATCGTGTGCACCTCTCGATTCGACGCCGCCTTCCTCAGCCACGAGCTGCTCAACCCGGGTGCACAGGAGGTCATTCAGGAGCTCACCAGTAACTTGCGGGGCGAGCAGATCTACGTGACCGAGTACTCGGGAAAGAAGCGAGTCGCCTTCACCAAGGTCGCCAAAGCCTGTGGGAGGTTCGGGCACCTCGCCATCGGCGTGAGGCACGAAGGCGCGACTCTGCTCAACGTGGCTGCCGACGTCCAGGTCGAGCCTGGCGATCAAGTCATCAGTATCGGGCCGGAGCGGATTCCGGCGCTGGAAGAAGTCTGACGGGCTTCATTCAACGCAGCCACCACCCTCGAGGACCGGTCCGCCTCGGAGCCAACGTTCCATGCGTCTGCTCATTGCACTGTTCGTCGACGTCTTGTTGGTGGTGTTCTGGCCGCTGCTCTGGTGGCGGCGGAGGTCGGCCTGCTCGCGCGGCGGGTGGCTCGAGATCGAGATCGACGGGGAATTGGCCGATGTAGTGCGGCGCCCCGCCCTGTGGGACCGCCGTCGGCGCCCCATCTCCATCGAAGTGCTTCGGTGCCTGGCGGACGAAGCGGTCCAGGACGAGCGGGTCGCCGGTGTGCTGGTCCAGCTGAGTCGTCTTGCCAGCGGCAGCGCCACGGCCACGGGATTGCGGGATGTCTTGCTCGACTTGCGCCGCCGCGGCAAGCGCGTGGTGGTGTACCTGCCCCGCGGAGCGGGCACGCGAGAGACCTACGTCGCGTCTGCAGCGGACGAAATCTACGTCGCTCCAGAAGCCGAGATGGCGCCTCTCGGGTTCGTGCTGCGAGCGCACCACATCAAGCGTGCGCTGGACCAGGTGGGCGTCGAGCCTGAGGTGTTTGCCCGTGGTCGGTACAAGAGTGCCGGCGAATTCATGATCCAGACCCACATGAGCGGTGAGCAGCGTGAGCAACTCGAAGCCTATCTCGACGTCGCCTGGGAGACGCTGGTCGAGGGGCTCGCCGCCGGGCGTTCGGTGTCGCGGACCTTGGCGGAGCAGTGGGTCAACGACGGGCCGTGGACGGCGCGCACGGCGGTGGTGCAGGGACTCGCCGACGGGTCATGCTACCAGAATGATTTGGCCACCAAGCTCGCGCCCCAACCCCGCGGCGAGGTACCGTTGGTGCCGGCCGCCAAGTATCTGCGTCGGCGAGTCATTCGGTGGCGGCCGCTGCGGCGGCGGCCGGCCATCGCCGTGGTGCAGATGCACGGTGCCATCGCATCGGGCAAGTCGAGCGGTCTCCTGCCCGCGGTTCTCGACCAGGACATCTGTGACCTGCTGCGCACGGTGACCGAGGACCGGAAGCTCCGCGGAGTGATCTTGCACGTCAACTCTCCGGGAGGCAGCGCTCTCGCTTCACATCACATTCTGCACGAGCTTCGGCGGTTGGCAGCGAAGAAGCCGGTCGTCGCTTACCTGGCCGACGTTGCCGCCAGCGGCGGCTACCTGGTGGCCTGTGGCGCACACGCCATCGTGGCGCGTCCTACCACACTGACCGGCTCCATCGGAGTGATCGCCGCGCGGTTCGTGGTGGAGCCGCTGCTCGAGCGGCTGGGAATCACCACCGAGGTCGTGCAGCGCGGCGGCCGGGCCAACCTCCACTCGGCCACGCATCGGCTCGACGAAGGCGAACGCGCCGCGCTCGATCGCCACCTGGAAGAAGCGTATCAGGCGTTTCTGCAAGTGGTTGCCACCGGACGCGGCCGAGACGTGGGTGAGATAGAACCCCTTGCGGGCGGGCGCGTGTACGCGGGGCGACACGCCCATGAGCAGGGGCTGGTGGATCGACTGGGAGGATTCGACGTCGCTCTGGAAGAGATCCGATCGCGAATCGGCAAGGGTGCCGAGCAGCTTCGGCCCAGCGTCGTGTCTCCGCGTCGGCGCGCGGCCGGATCGAGCTCATGGCCGAGCCCGCTCGGGTTCGCCGGTGCCGCGCTCACGGCGCACAGGAGCGTGGCACCGCCGGCACAGGCGCTGACGGCGCGTGCTCTCGCGGGGGCAGCGACTCTAGCGCTCTGCGCCCCGCGAGAACGCGTGTGGTTGTGGTGTCCCTACGAACCCGGCGAAAGGTAGCAGCTCAAGCCGCGCCGGCGGCGCCGCTGACTCCGGCAGAACTCGGATCTCCGCCGTCACCCGACGCACCGGCAGAGCCGGCGGTGGGCGTGGCCCCCGCGGCCCCACCCGCACCGGCCGTCGGGGCGCCGCCCCCCGCTGCACCGGCGCTGCCCGAGGCACCGCCCTCGCCAGATGATCCGGCGACTGCCGTGCCGGTTGCCCCGCCGTCCCCCGCCGTTCCGCTCTCGCCTCCAGCTCCCCCGGCACCTCCGGTTCCGACATCACTCGGATCCAACAACTGGGACCACGCGAATCCGCCACACCCACCGTTCTCGGGGTCACTGTCGTCCGCCCGTGGCGTGCGCAGAGCGTCTTCCGACTCCGCCGCGTCGTACGCCGTCTGGCAGTACCACAGCGAACCATTCCAGGTCGTCCAGTCAAAACGGCTCCACAGGTTGGGATTGTATCCGTTGTTGGCGTCGTTCTGCGCGACCACGAACTGCCCTGCGTTGTCGAACTGGATGATGTGGAACACGGTCGCTTCCCCGTCGAAGCTCTGTTCCCACGTGTCGTCATTGATGGTGTAGGTCGTGCCCCAGGCATCCAGCCAAACACCCGCGAGGGCGATGGACTCCGGATCCTCGCGGATGCCACCAGCGCCCGCCTGCGACCCGTCCCCGGCGATGCCGCCCGCGCCGGCGGCAGCCCCACCGATGCCGGAGTCGGCACCACTGGAGCCGGCGCTGCTGCCCCCCGCACCGGGAGCCGGGTTGCCCCCTGCTGCCGTATCGGCGCCGGCGCTGCCCCCCTCGGAGTCGGCGCGCCCGCCGCCGTCACCGCCGCAGCCGGCGGCCACAGCCGTGGCCAGACTCCCCACCACCACCATCGTCATCGCGCGCTTATGCATGTGTTCTCCTTGCTGGCCAGCCTTCCCGCTGGCATCTCGTGGCTCCGGTGCATGCGCCACGGAGCGGCTGCGATCCGTGGGGGAACGAAGCGCCTGCCAGCTCGCGGGGCTGACCTTGCAGCCAGGCTGGTCCCGATTCTCCGCGCCCCGCAGGATCTCTGTCGGGAGGTTCCGGCCCCACGTTTGGGACCGACCGAGACGAGAACAGCCAGGTTTCCTGGCTCTCGGATCAACCTCCAGCAGCCCCTTCCCAGGCCTCGGCCCAGTGGATGTGGCTGCCTTCGTCCCCGATTACAGTGGCGGGGGCCGCGCCGGCTTCTCACCGGCTTCCCTAGGACTGTGCTCGCCGAGCCCGTCGCTAACACAGATGCGCGTCACGGGTCCACGCCCAACCGGCAGGGCCGCCTGGCGCTCCGGCCTGTGCGTGACCCGCCCCAGCGCTCCGTGGCGATACGCGGTTCCGTGCATGGGATTGCAGTGCAGAGAGAAATCGACGAGTCTAGCTGCGCGCATGGTGCGCCGGACCACGGCTTGACCCGAATGTCACAGTCTACCAGGAGCGTTCCACCCCTGACCCAGGGGACCGAGGTCAACGACCGCTACGACATACGGCAGAGTCTCGGCAAGGGGGGCATGGGCGAGGTGTTTCTCGCCTACGACCGCAGCACCCAGGAGCAGGTCGCCCTGAAGGTCGTGCGCGAAGAGTCGCGCATGCCTGGTGATGACGAGGCTTTGCGTCAGGAATTGCTCCTGGCCCGGTCGGTGAGTCATCCCAACGTCTGTCGGGTCCACGACCTGGCGCCCAGCCCCTGGGGGCCGATCTTGGTCATGGAGCAGATTGCCGGTCAGACGCTCCACACCCATATCCGCCGGCGCAAGGCTCAGGGAGGGTACACCTCCGACGAGTTCCGCAAGATCGCCAGTGAGACCTGTGCCGGTCTTGCTGCCATTCACGCGCAAGGACTGGTGCACGGCGATCTGAAACCCGGGAATGTGATGGTCACCAATGACCGCGCCGTCATCCTGGATTTCGGATTTGCTCAGGAACGCGCACGCCTGAGCGCCCGGCGTCCGGGGGCTCCGCCCGACGGGGGCACGCCGAACTACATGGCACCCGAGCGCCTCCGGTCCGGTGGCGCCAGCTCCGAGGACGACATGTACGCCCTGGGGTTGACCCTGTGGGAGATGTGGACGTGCCGCGTGCCCGAACCCGGGTATCGCCCCCGCGCCAAGCCCATGCGCACGCAGATCATGTTCGATGTGCCAGCGGGCCTGAGTGTGGACGAGGTCAAGCAGATCTACCGCTGCCTGGCCGAGGATCCGGTCATGCGTCCCCCCGCGAAGCGGATGCGATTCTTCAACCCCACGGCTCTGACCACCAGTCAGGCCCAGATACCGCGCGAGCGGATTTCGCCCGGTCCGCCGCTCGGACGTTCTGCGTCCGAGGCTTTCGTCCCCGGCGGGCAGGCCGTGTTGTGCACCTTTGCCACGAACGCGCCGGAGTTGGCGGGCAAGCTCTATCCCCTGGACAAGATGAGCGTGACCATTGGCCGCCGCAGCAACCAGGATATCTCGATTCCCGAGGCGACCGTGTCGGGGGCGCACGGCATTGCGCGTTGGCACGCGGGCTCATGGATGATCGAGGACGCCGGCAGTACGAATGGCACCTACGCTGACCACAGCTACGAGCGCAAAAAGAGTGTGGCGCTACTGCATGGTGGTGAAGTGCAGCTGGGCGAGTGTCGACTGAAGCTGGTGAGCTTCGGGCCCGGGACGCCGCAGCACCAGCGTGCGCGCGCCTATCTGGAGAAGCGTGACGGCCTCACGGGTCTCTTGCGCCGTGACCAGATGATTCGGGAGTTGCAGGACGAATTGGCTTTCGCGGAGTGGGACAATGTGGCCCTGTCGGTGGCGCGCTACCACATCCGGGGCGCGCACCGTGAAGGGAGCGACCGACCCACGATTCTGGAAATGTTGGCGCTGCGACGAGTTGCTCAGCGTGTGGTCGAGCTTACCGAAATGCTGTTGCTCAGCATCGTGCCGGTCATGGCTGGGCGTACCGGGCCACTCAAGTTCGCCGTTGCGGCCACGGGCCCGAGCGCCGAAGAGGCGCGACACGTGGTGGAGCAGGTCGTTTCGCAGGTGCAGGGTCTCATGCCCGAGTCTCTGGACCTGGCCGCCACCATCGTGAAGGCGGAACACGGCCAGCGCGCGCAAGCGTTGCTGGACGGGTGACGCTGCATTCTTTGCTACGCCGCGCCCCGGGCGCGGAGCTGGTGCTGCATGGCAGGTCCTTCCCGTCATTCATTCCCCGCCCCGAGCGAACCGAGCCTGAGACGACTCGGCGTCGGCGGGCCTGGTGGGGGAGGGGACCGGCCCTTGCGCGCCCAGATCGTCGTTGCCCTGGTCGCACTACTCGTGCTGCTCGCCGTTCCCCTCTATCTCTGGCGTCGTCCTTCGGGCACCGAGAACGTCGTCGAGGAAGGCGATGCCGGCCCCGTAGCCTCTGCGCTCCCCGCCGTCGTCGATGGACAGGTGATCGCGCCGGACGCGGCGCCGGCCGAGGACCGGGTTCGGCTGGCAGCGGTGCAGAAGGTGAAGTGCGCCGCCTCCGCGCGCTCGCGCGGCCAGGAGGGCAACCTCTGCGATTCGCTCTCGTTCTTCGAGGAGGCCTTGTCCAAGGCCATTCGGGAGAACGTCGATTGCGCTCCCCGAACCGGCAAAGAAGGCACGATCAACTACGTAGCCAAGATAGACTTCACCAAGCGACAGCTGACCGTATTCCCTGGCGCCAGCGGTAGTTGGAAGGGGCCACAGGCGCGTCGCGCCGCCAAGTGCGTCAAGCGGAGCCTACCGGCACCTCAGTGGAACGCCATCCAACACCAGTACCGGTACTACATGATCGCCATCATGGCGACCTACCCGGTGCCGGCAGCCATCAAGGGCCCCCCCGGCGCGCCGGTCTTCGAGTGAACGGTCGCACCGCGAAGCGCTCCGAGTCCGCAGTCGCTCGCGTAGGGTATCCAGACCGGTGCGCGCCATCCGCCGCCAGCGGAATCTGTGGGCGTGGGGAGGTTCGAACGGCGGACTACGTTCCGCGCATGTAGGGCCAGCGTGTCGCCACGTCGGTATCGAGCAACTGGCCGAGGCCGGCGTTTTCGCGCCGGAAGATCTGCTCGAGCCACGAGCGCGTCTCGGGGATCATCGGCGGTGTCTTGCGTTTGGGTAGCGACGCGCCGACCTGGTCCACCAGGGAGCCACGCTGAGGAGCGGGCCCGGGAGTTGAAGACAGCGGCCGATACCCGGGCGTGTTCGGGATCCGGCGGCGCTTGGCAAAGAGCGGCCGAAACATCGAATTGACGAGCAGTCGCCCGGGCAAGAACCAGGGGTGGCTCCCTGCGTTCTGGCGAGTCTCGATCTCGCTGAGATCGGGCGGCTCTCCAAGGCCAATGTGAGCACCCACGCGTTCGATCGTGCCTGCCGTGTCCTCGATGAAATCCTCGAAGAAGATCACCAACAGCTGCCCGCTGTCGAGAAAGCTCTGATAGCGCTGCAGTTGCTCGTAGTAGTAGCCGCGTTGCAGGAGGTTGCCCGTGTTGTACCGGAGCGTCCTTTCGAAGCTCCTGGTCGCGTATCCGGCTCGAACGTTGTGCCAGTAGTGAGAATAGGCTCGTGCCACCGGGTCTCGCAGCATGGCGATCAGCCTGGCTTTGGGCAGCAACCGCGCAATGCGAGCGGGCGCACGCTTCGAAGTGAGATAGGTCGTCGAATCCTCCCCAATCAGCTGACCGGGTCGCGCGTCGCGAAAGAAGTCGCGGTACCAGGCGGCGTAGGTGGCGAAATCACGATCGAAGTCGTGGAAGCTGAATCCGCCGCTGTGGGTGAAGAAGTCGATGTGTTGCTCGAAGTCGTCGACGTCGAAGAAGTACACCTCACGGTCCGGAATGAAGACCTGCTCGTGCTGCGCCAGAATGTGGTGCAACGAGGTGGTGCCGCACTTGGCCGCCCCGATGATGATGAAGTCGGGAACGCAGCCGTCACCCAGGGTTTGACTGCCCGCGTCGATCTGGTCCATCTGCCGAGCCATGTATTGTGAACGCGCCGTCCCGTAAAGTCAGGAGCGGCGCCAGCGTGCTGGCAGGTTACGCAGCCGCGTCCAGGTCGAGAGTACCTCCTCGTGTCGCAGCAGACCCATCAGCACCACGAAGCCGGACGCAAGGCCGAGTCCCGATAGGCAGCGCACCGCCAGATGGTCTGCGCGAGCCGGATCTCCAGCGATCAGTAGCACCGAGAGCATGGCGAACATGCCCAACAGCGGCTTGCGCAAGAAGTGAAGCCTGAGCCAGACTCGCTCGAGCAGGCCGAGTTCGACGATCTGTACTACCGACGTCAGCGCTGCTGCCGCCGCGGTCGCGAGCGCCGCCCCGATCAGTCCGAAGCGGGGGATCAGCGCCAGATTGAACAGCGTGTTGAGCCCGGCCACCAGCAGGCTGTTGTAGAGGTTCCAGCGACTGTGCCGAGTGTAGACGACGAAATTGCCGGCCAGGCCAACCGCGGAGCTCAGCAGTGGCGGAACCAGCAGCACCAGCATGAAGGTCGTGTCACCGGTAAATCCCGGATCCACCAGCAGAAGCAAGTCCTGGCGCAACGCCAGCACCAGCACGGTGAGTGGGATCACTGCTGTCACGGTCCACCGAGACACGCGCCCGAGCGCTGCTTCCATGCTCTCGATGTCCCCGGCCGAGTGGGCACGGGCGACGATAGGGGCGAGCGCCGTAGCGAATGCGAGCTTCAGCTCGCGCAAGCTGCTGGTGATGAGCGATGCCGCCGAGTAGAACGCCACGAGATGATTGGAAAAGCCATACGCGCCAAGCATGATCACGTCCAACCGCGTCAGGTAACGGTTGAAGGTCATGTTCATGCTCTGCGGGATTGAAAACGCGAGAAGCTCTCGGTGCCAGCGAAGGCGGCGTAGGGATCCCAGTGTGCGCGAGATGGAGAAGTGGCGGCTGAACCCCCACAGCGCCAGCGCTGCCGAGAGCGCGTGGGTCGCCACGTGGGCCCACATCAGGCCCACCAGCCCGAGCTTCAGCCACCATGCAACCACGGCGAATGCGAGTAGCGCGATGGGGCGACAGAAGCCGTTGATGGCCGTGTCGTACTCCATGATCATCTTGGCCTTGGTCGAAGCGATGGCGACCGGAGCCAGTGCGGCCAACGGCAATGACCAGATCAGCACCTTCAGAGCTGACCCGAGCTCGGGCCGAGACGAGTAGAATCCGGCGACCAGAGGATCGACGAGCAGAAGTCCGGCGGGGACGAGCACAGCGCTCAGCCCCAGGGTCACGGCGAAGGCGTTGGCAAATACTTGATAGAGCTCGTCCGAATCCTTGTCGTCGACGTGAGGGCTCCCGAAGACGATCACACCCTGGTTGTATCCGGCGGCCACGGCACCAATCACGACTTGCATCATGAAGGTCGCCAGGAAGTAGACGCCCATGACCTCCGTCCCGAACATCCAGGTGACCAGCACGAAGAAGACAGGGTTGATGAGCTTGGCGATCGCCCCCACCAAGTTCACCCAGGCGCCGCGGACCAGATCCCGCTCGTGCATCGCCCTATTCGGGGATGGGTTCGCTCTCGGTGTCAATCTTCTAGTGAGCTGTCCCGGACGCAACCATCCATGGGTGCGCCTGCCAGAGTTTTCGTGGGGCGTCCTGGTGGTGTTCGGGACAGGGCACAGCGGCACCGAAGGTGACGCATGAAAGACAGGGTGCTCTGGCCAGATCGCATCGGAGCTGTCCTCCGCCGGACCGCCACCCCCACGTTCGGTTCGGCGGAGGACAACGATTGCGACTTGTGGGACAGACCAGTAGTCGGGCTGCCGACCGGTGGGGCTTCCAGCTGCAGCGGGATCGAATTTCCTTCTCGACGACTGTCCTGCTAGCCTGACGCGGGTTTCGCCGCGTGAGCGCAATAGGTTCCGATTGGCCGTCCGATGCCTACGGTTGCACTCTTCGTCTCCGAGTTTCTCAGCTATTCGAAGACCTTCGTCTACGAAGAGATCAGGGGGCACACCCGCTACCAGGTCGAGGTCTTCACCAAGCGACGTCTCAACGAGGAAAGGTTCCCCTTCGAGCCCATATATCTGGCGGGGCGCTTCTATCATGTGACCCGCATCAGTAGCCACTTCGACAGCTTGTTCGCGTCGGGCCGATACGATCTGGTGCACGCTCACTTCGGCACGGCTGGGATATTCGCCCTGCGCTACTCAGAGAAGTTCGGGCTGCCCCTGATCGTCACCTTCCACGGGTTTGACGTTCCGTTGCTCAGCAGCATGCAGCGCTTCCTGCCCAAGCGGTGGGGCTACGCCTGGCTCGGGCCACGCATGCTCCAGCGGATGACGTTGGGTCTGTGCGCGTCCACGGAGCTCAAGGAGCTGCTGCAAGAAGCGGGGGTGCCGGAGAGCCGCTTGCGCGTGCACCGGCTCGGCATCGATCTCGAAGCCTTCGCGCCGGCTTCGGACCCTGACGACGTGTCCGGCGCTCGGGTCATCATGATCGGTCGGATGGTGGAGAAGAAGGGCTTTGAGTACGGCATCCGCGCCTTCGCGCGACAAGCGCGAGCTCGGCCTGACGCGCGACTCACCCTGGTCGGTGACGGCGAGCTCGAACCGTTGCTGCGAAAGCTGGTCGCCGCACTCGGTATCGAGCACCAGGTCGAGTTCGCGGGAGTGCTGTCCGCCCAGGCGGTGAGTGCCCGGCTCCGGAGCTCGGACGTGCTGCTCGCACCCAGTGTCGTGGCCAAGAACGGCGACCGTGAGTCTGGAGTCATCGTGGTGAAGGAGGCCAGCGCCTGTGGGGTTGTGCCCATTGGCACCACCCACGGTGGTATTCCTGAGATCATCGACGATGGAGTGACGGGGTATCTCGTGCGGGAACGCGACGTCGATGCCCTGAGCGAGCGGTTGGGTCGACTCATGAACGAACGTTCGCTGCGGGTCGGGTTGGCGGCTGCCGGGCGAGCCAAGATGGAGCGTGAGTACGACAATCGCAGGCGTGCAGCTGCGCTCGCGGATCTCTACGACGAAGCTCGGACGCTGCACGCTCGCCGGTCTGGAATCAGCGAGCGCGATCCTGGACCGGTTGCCTGACGCCCCAGGGACCGAAGCGTGGTGGCACCGAAACGGTTCGCCCACGCGTGCCCAGCGGATTGGTTTCGATCTGCTCGGCGGTCTTCCGGCCGCGCCCGGCCAGCGGTGCGTCAAATGCTTCAGGGCCAGGTCTCGAGCAGATGCCGAAAGCGGTGGCACGTCTGGCCGTCGGCCTTTTCGATGTGGCGGCGACAGAACGCTGCGGCCTGCTGCTGGCAGCAAGCTTCGTCGGCGAGCGCCTGCTCGATGGCGGCGAGTAGATCGGGGAAGCTGCTTGCTCTCAGGCCCCCGATATCATCCGGGCTGAGCTTCCACTGGCGACTTGGGTCCTCGCGGATGCGTGTCGTCCGCAACTTGCCGCCCCGCAGAGTGCGGTGAACGTACTCCCCCAGCGCGGCGTCGATGGGGTCGATGTGCACACTCGGACGCCCCGTGTAGTAGAATGCGTTCAGCAGCGACGAGTAGTTCGAAACCAGCACGTTGGTCAGGAGCAGATCCACCAACGAGTCCGGATGATCGCTCTTGAACTTCACCTGCACGTGCTCGTGGTGTCGGGCCAGGGCTTCTACCCGGCGAACGTCGCGGCGTTCGTACCGGTGTCGGTCGTGCATGCGCAGGAGCACGTTGGCGCCGAGTCGGCCGATATGGCTCACGAGCTCGGTGAGCAGAGCCTCGTCGTCTCCCCAGTGCCCCAGCGGTCCCCCGTGGTGCCAGGTCAATCCCAGGGTGACGGTCTTGCGGTTGACGACGTCCACCGTATAGCTCGATTGAACCGCCTCGGGTCGGAAGCGCTCGCGCGTGGGACTGCCCGGAAGCAGAAGGTCCGAGTAGGGTGCACCCAGGGCCAGGACGTTCTCCGGGGCGAGCCGGGAGTGCTCGATGCGATAGTCTCGATCCCACTGGCCAAACGCGCTCCAGCGAAAGGCCGGGTTCGGACGAGTGACATCACCGAACAACTTCCCCAACTCTTTGCGCATGCCGCTCAAGTCGTCGACGCGCCAACCGAATCCGTGCCAGAGCACCAGACACCGGGGTGCAATGGGGACGCCGGGCAGGTGGTTGTCCACCACCAGAATGTCGGGGTCGAGTCGTCTGAGCTCACTGAGGGCGGCGCGGTTCTGGCGATCCAACAGTCGCCCCTTGAAGGGCAGCAGCGAGCTGACGGGCTCCCGCTGGTAGTCCTCGGGGCGGTCTAGCGCCACCACGACCTGAAAGGCGGGCACCTCTGCGAGGTAGTGAGCCAACGCCTGGTTGTCGGCTTGGAAGCTGGTTGCCCAGAAGCAGACTTTCGGCATGTCCATTGCGGGCTGCTCGAACGCCCGCCCGCGGCGCGCATGGTGTATCGAGCACTGGGCGACGTCAACGTTCCTGGACGCGGGCGCATCCTTGATCCATGTTTCGCCGGCCGCCAGCGTGCGCCGAAACATGGGATGGT
>CAZSVU010000244.1:0-13071 GCA_964610275.1 uncultured Polyangiaceae bacterium
CAGGTGATCCGGTGCCCCTCTGAGTCCTGTGCAACTTATCCCCTGAGCTTGCAGTAGCGCAGCGCGTCGGCGACTTCGTCATGGCCCAAGGCCGTGACCGCCACGATGTCCTCGTGCTGGGTGGGTTCCAACTGCAGCACGGCGCGGAGCACGAACACGGTCGCATCCGGTAGACGCTCGAGATCGCTCGAGTCCGGGACGACGAAGAGCGAAACGACCCTGTTGCCCTCTGCGTCGACCCGCAGTGACTCGCGCCAGAAGTGCAACGCGAGCCCCGGATTTCCGCCAGTGTAGTCCCACACCACACGATAGTAGTTGCGTCGTGCCCGGGTGAGCGCTTCCGCTCGATCGATGTCGTCGGCAGTTTCGGGAAGACCGGTCACCAATCGCTCGAAGTTGGGCTCGATGCCCGCCGCCTCGGATCGCTCGCGGAGCAACTGCGCCACACTTTCCTCGGACCAGGGCTTGATGAAGATGACGTCGTCGAACAGGGGCCGGATCCCGCGGGCGCGTTCCAGATAGCGCCAAATGGTGTCGTCAAAAGCGAATATCCAGGCACTGTTGGAGCTCGCCTTGCGCGCAAGCGCCATCACCCGGTCGAAGTCGTCGAAGCCCCCGATGACCGGGCGAACGAGGCGGTGCGCGTCGTCCAAGAGTAGAGCGTTGTCTTCCGTGCGTGCGTCAATCCGCTCCGCGAGCACGTCGGCATCCCGGGGCGTATCGGTGCCGAATAGCTTCGCCAGATCTTCCACGAGGGCAGCATACCCACCCCGACGGCAGCTCACGGAAAGTGAGTCCGTGCTGCTCTCTTGAATGCGCCGCAAAATGCAGGTCTTGCCCGACCCGCGCTCGCCGACCACAGCGAACACGCCCCCGCCCGGCGCCACGACGCGGGCGATGACCTCGTTCACTTGGGCGTCGGCGATGCTCGGGACGTAGCTCTGGCCCGGTTGTTCGGGGTCGAGCGCCACGCGATCGGCAGCGCCGAGTGGAGAGTCCGAGGAACCGTTGTCGGGGCTCAAGGATCGCTGGCCCGCCTCTCGTCGGAACCAGTAGGCGAGTAGGCGCCGGGTGATTTCCAAGCCGCCGAGATAGTGTCGCGCAGTTCTCCAGAGTCCGAGACCCATCAGGTACACGCCACCGGCAGCTGCCGCGATGGACCCGCGCCACCCTTGCTCCTGCTGCTCCACCCAGACCACGAACCGGTTCTTCCGGCGACGCAGGCTCAACCGTTCGAAGATCACCGGCCGCCACCAGCGAACCAGGTACAGGGCAATCGGGACGGCCGCGATCCAGCAGACCTTCAGCACCCAGGCATGTGCGGTTCCGGCACCCACTAGACGATCGGTGAGCGACAGGGCCAGTCCGAAGGCGACGACGACCCGACCCACCAGGTTCAGCGATCGCAGGCGCAGTTCCCCGCTGCTGCTGGCGCCCAACACCCGGGGCGCCTCCGCGGCGATGGCATTGAGCACGTCGACGATGACCTTGCCGCCCAGAAGCCACGTCAAGCTGACGTAGAGCAGGCTGACTTCGAACAGCTCGGCGAGCTCCTGAGGCAGTAGCGCGTGGGTCACCAACACGACCACCAGCCATTCGAGGGACACTCTGCAGTTGCTGTAGATCGCCAGCCATCGCTGCACGCGCTCGATCGCAGGCGGAGCGGTGAGCGACCCGTACGAGTTGCTCAGCCGCACCTGCCAGTGGCTGATGAGCCCGGTGGCTCGGCGGCGCCACCAGATGAATGGCAGCAGCACCGCCAGTACCTTGAACCCGGACACGGTGGCCACGATCGCATTGGCAGCGGTGCCCCGGCGCGCATCCGAATCGGTCAACCATTCCAGCGCCATCACCAAGTGATAGCGAGCGACCTGGGCCACTTGCCCTAGCTCGGCGCCAGCCTGCCGCAACCCCGCTGCTCCGAAGCCGACAATCTCGGAGCGCTTTGCGCTGGAGAGGTGCTGAGCCAAGTCGAGTCGGTCGCGATTCAGCGACCCGACGCGCTGCATGAGCAGGCGTGCCTGCTCGCGACGGAACTTCCCCTCGCGACGTCGCAGCTTGGCCTGTTCCTGAGTCAGCTCGGCCCTGAGAGTGTCCACTGCCGAGCGATCGACGCTGGCGCCCAGGGTATCGAGTCGGTCGTCTCCGACAGCGGGGGTGCGGCTGTCGCTCCGAGTCTCCCGAAGTGCCTCGGATAGCTCGTCCTCGTAGCCACGCAGCGCTCGAACGAGCTCGTCATAGGTCCGATCCGCGAGCTCAGGCCCAGCCAGTCCCTCGCTTCGCTTGGTGATGACCTCTTCCACCCGCCGGCGCCAGGCCAGGCTTTGCTCTGCCCTGGCCTCGAGCTGCTTCTCCCGCTCGGCCAGGTCCGCTTCAAAGGTCCGGTGCTCCGCCTTGACCCCCAGCAGGCGCGCGCGCTCTTCCTGGACGAGGCGAGCCGCCTCGGTGCGGGCACGTTTCGCGGCTTCGAGTGCCGCCAGGCGCTCGGCCTTCGCCTTCTGGCCTGGATCTGCAGACGCAGAGGCGGACGGAGTGGGCGACGGGATCTGCCCTTTGCGACGCTTCGCGTGCTCTTCGAGCAGCGCGGTGCGGCGGGCCTCGGGCAGCTGCAAGAACACCAGGCGTGCGCGGTCCACCTCGATCCGGGCCAGCCAGAGGCGTTCGCTCAGGCCCTCCGGCGAGGAGTCCTCCGGCGGCTGGGCACTGGCATCGGGCGCGGGCTGGTCCGCCGCGTCCGCGCCGCCGTCGGCCGGGGACGCGCTGGATGCAGCCTTGACCGAAGCTGCCTTCGGCACAGGCGGGGCAGCGGCCTCAGCTCCCCCGCCTGCTTCGCCCTCGTCGGATTGCAGCATTCGAGTCAGTCGTCGGACCTCTAGGTCCACGGCAGCGGAGCGCTGCAACGGAACGTCGAAGAGGGTCTGGGGCTCGACGGTGGGGTCGAGATTGCCGGCATTCAGCGCCCGAATCCGCGTCGCGAGCTGCTGCAGTTGTTCGATCTCCTCGAGCATCGCGACTGGCGCTGGCGTCGCCGACGGGGTCGGTGCGACTGCAGACGCGGCGGGCCGGGGCTCGGCCGCCACGGATTTCGGGTCGTCGGCGAGCGCTCGCGCGGGCAGCAACAGGTAGGCTGCGATGACCGCCAGGGACACGGAAGGCCGGGAGTCCACGGCACGGAACATGGCACGGGCTCAGAGGGTTGTCATCCACCTCCGGGCGCCCCTCTGCGCGACGCCGGCCGCCACGCCCGCGCTACCCGTAGGCCGACGCCCGGCTTGCGCGCTGTCGGCAGGTGGTTCGAGCCAACCCGGTATCGTTACTGCAGGAATGGTCGCACTTGCTTGATGACGAGCTGGCCGTCCTCACGCTGCTTCCACTCCGTGTCCAAGAGGACGCTCCCCGGAGCTGGAACGGCCTCGTCGATGGGGAAGACCTCAGCGATCCCGAATAGGTGCATGCCGAGCGACTCGAGGGTGGGATCGTCGAGAACCCAATGCCCCGCTTCCAGCTCGGTGGAGCCGCGTACGCGCTCGATGCGGGCGACGGCGCCTGCCTCGACGGTCAGCAGAACCTTCTCGGGCCACACCCCCGGCAGCGCAGACACCACGTCGAGCTCACCCGCCTGGGCATTGACCAAGTAGCGTGAGTCACCCTGCAATAGGGGGTTTCCCGTGAACGCCACGATGTTGGCGCGTTCGTTCTTGGTGCGGGTATCGACCAAGATCCCCATCGCGACCTGGCGTTGATCGATGCCGTACCAGGCGCGTTCCTCGAAGGCTTTCAAGTTCCAGAGCGACGCCCACACCCGGGTCAACCCGCGACACACATCGCGCTCGTCAGGCTGATCGACATCGCAGTGGCTGGGGCCGAGAGCATCCGTGTCGGTTTCGTCGGCAAGGCACACGCTGGTCGAGTCGTACAGGCCGGCGCCGTTGAAGCCCAGGGCGTCTTCGGCGTTGCTGCTGCTACGGAACCGCACCATCACGTCATCGGTCCCGTACTCCGCCAGGACTGCCGTCTCGATGGCCGTGACGAGCTGTGGGTCGCATGGAGCCGCACGCATGGACGCGCGGAGGGCGTCGAGGCGTTGACGGCGCACAGCGCCGTCAGTCAGGAAGGCGGCATCATCGAGGCACCGCTCGATGGTTTCTTGGTAGCTCAGCGTCTCCACCCCGCTGCCGAGATCCGTGGACCACGAGCTCTCGGCCATGAACGTCTGGTAGTAGTGAAGCGGGATCAGGAAACCTCGCAGGGTCAAGCCGGCGTCAATCCGCTGGTACAGGATGGCCAGATTCGCGCCCTTGGAGCCGAAGCGGCTGACGGCGGTGCGGCGTTCGTCGGCGGTCTGGGTGGGGAGCGCGAGCAGCCCCACCAGCTCGCTCCAGGTCGAATCGGGCGGCACCACGTCCACCGGCTCGGGTCGGAGGGCATCCCAACAGGCTCGAGCTTCTTCTGGCGTGATGGGCTCCACCGTCGCCTGGTCGGGGCCGCACTCCAGCGCGACCAGCTGGCCTTCCCACTCGGCCAGAAGCTCGTAGGCGTCTCGCACGTAGCAGTTCGGCGTGCCGCGCGAGGCACTTCGCACGTTCAGGTGGGAGAGCTCGCCCTGTCGCGTTCCGGTCACACTGCCGGCGATGACCGTCTCGATGTCCAGCGGGGCCTCATCGGTCACCAGTAGGTCCTGCCAACCGAGCTCCGCTTGCTGCTCTGCAGCGGCGAGCTCGGCCAGCGTGTAACGTCGCACCGTACCGCAACCGCGCGCGAGGGTGTAGGCTTCGTAGCTGAGGGCGGTCGAAGGATCGTACGTGGGGACGTCGCAACTCGCCAGGACGTCACGCTGCAGATCGTTTGCCGGGACCACCACCACATCACCCACCTGCAGGCGCGAGTCGAGCAGGTCGTACAGGTCTCGGAACTGCCGACACGTGATGGTCGCGCCCGGATCGGTCCCGAGATCCCAGGCCGTGAACCCGAAGACCGAATCCTGACCGGGGACGAGGTACTCGGTCACACTGCCGGCAAACCACTCTCGCCGCTCCGGGTCGAGAACCAGCTCCAGGTACTCGGCGTAGTCGAGCCATCGAAACTCGGGAAACGACTCGGTCAAGAACTTGTAGTGCAACGACTGCTCGGGGCTGTCGAAGGCCGTGGCGTCGACAAAGAGCGCCGGCAAGCGCGCGTCGTCGGTCGCCGGTGCGAGGTAAGTGGTGGATCGCTCCTGGTCCACCGCCGCTGCCTCGAAGGTGATGGCGTTCCACGTCCTGGTGCTCGGGACTTCGTGGACACACACCCGATGTCCGAGTCGCGCGTCGGCCTCGGCACAAGCCGACTCGTCCCGACTTGTCCTGGGCTGGCAGGCGGTCGCGAGTCCAAGGAGCAGCCCGACCTCGACCGCACGCGACACCGCCGGGGTTCGCTGCGCCATCACGGGTTGACCGGGAACAGCTCGATCGGATCGCCAATGGGACCCGTCCCATCGGCCACGGGCGCGCAGGTGTCGGAGTCGATGGGGCCCTGTTCGAACGTGTGCAGCGCGTAGGTCCGGGAGCCGCCGTGTCCGTCCTCAATCAGCTCCAGGTCGTGCCGCGTGGCGCCGGTCCAGGCGTGCGCCCAATCGAGAAAGTTGTGGTGGCTGGAGTAGTAGCAGAGGGCCTCCGGGTCCTCGACGAACGCCACCGAGCCCAGCGGCCCGACCCGCATGCTGAGCAGCGTCCAGCTCGTGTTGGCCAGGCTGCCGGCGCCGTCGTTGCGTCGCTCCAGCCGCACGCAGAGGTTCTCGTCCTCGCTCAGGAGCTGCAGGACCGAGCCCTCCGGGTCGAAGCCGAGCTCCAGATCGAAGCTGCAGTCGGCCAGGTCGCCTCCGCCGAGTCCTTCGATGGTGGTGTCGCCCGCGAGGACCCGCTCTGGCGGGGAGTAGTCGTTCGGAGTCGAGCACTCGTCCGCGTCCGGGCAAGCCGTGGCCATGCACTCCTCGAGCGCGATGAATCCGGAGGGGCGCTCGGTCAGGCCACAGTCGTCCAGGCAATCCCCGACTTTGGGGATCCCTTTTTCAGCCGCGCAGTCGGACATGCACGCGCACTCCGCGTCCGGTTCGCACACACTGACCAGATCGGAGCATTTCTCCGCCTGGCATTCGGGACACCCATTCTCGTCCCCGCAGGCCGGCGCGCCCACCAGCGCGAGCACCACCACTCCCGCATACCCCAATACGACTCTGCCCAATCCAAGCCTCATCTTCCGACCTCCGAGCCTAGATTCTGAGGCCGGAAACGGCGAGCGCAAGCGCGGGCTGCCGTGCCGAACCGAATCCGCCGGACTTCGCAGGGGCTCACGCCGTTCGGGTCTCCGCCTTCCCCGCTGTCCGCTCCTCAACGCGTCCTCGCCAGCCACTGCAGACGCAGCAGCTGGCGAGGGGTTCTGTCACACCAAAGGCCGTTTCAGCCCATGCCGGAGATCGCTCGGATCTCGGAGGGGCATGCAATCTGCTCGTACCTGAGGCTCGGGTTGTCGGCGGTCCCGAACCACGTGGTGAACCAAGTGCACCCGGCCATGAGGTCCGACGCGGAGCCGAACGCCGCCTGGCACATGCTCAGGACGCACGAGGCGCGGTCCCCACTCTGGGCGCACGAGGTGAGGAACCCGCCGTAGGTCGCTCCGAGATCGGCATTACCCCACTGGGTGGAGCAGCCGTTCATGGCGCCGACGCCGCCGCCGGGAATCAGGAGGTCGAACTGCCCGCCCTCGATGCCGCCAATGTTGATGACCTGCACGATCATGTGCTTGCCGTTGAGCGACGCCGCGCCCGGGTCGGCGCCGCCGTTATGCGAGCTGCCGTCGAACTGGATGTGGTAGCAGGTGCCGCAGCTCCCCGAGTTGAACGCGGCGAAGCCGTAGGACACGGAGCTGCTCACGGAGAACGGCGCGTAGTCGTAGCACATGAAGGCGGGGCCTCCCTCGCAGCCGTTCTGCGCATTTGGATCACTCTGGATACTCGTGCCGTCGATCTGGCACGCTTCCAGTGGAGGGTTGGCATTCCCGGGCCAGGCGCAGTGCGGCTTGCAGCAGTCCCAGTACCGCGAGGCCCAGCCGTTCTGGCCACCGTTGATGTCCGGCAGCGTAGGACCACCACTGCTTCCGCCCACGCCGGAGCCGCCCAAGCCCTGGGTGCCGCCCACGCCGGACCCACCCAAGCCTTGCGCGCCGCCCGAGCCTTGCGCGCCGCCCGAGCCCGTGGCCCCACCGCTTCCGGTGGCGGCGCACGGCGGACTGTAGCAGACGCACACGCCGTTGCTGCAGCTGGGCTCGCTCGGCGGACACACGTTGTTGCAGGCGCCGCAGTTGTCCGTGGTCCAGAAGACGTCGATGCACTCTCCATCGCAGAACATCGCGCTGGTTGACCAGCACGCGCAAGTGCCGTTGTCGCAGTAGCCGTTGGGACAATCACCGTCGTCGTCGCACCCGGTGTTCTGCGTGCCCCCCGAGCCTTGCGCACCGCCCGAGCCCTGTTCCGCGCCGCCCGAGCCTTGCTCTGCGCCGCCCGAGCCTTGCTCTGCGCCGCCCGAGCCCTGCTCTGCGCCGCCCGAGCCCTGCTCTGCGCCGCCCGAGCCAATCACCCAGCCACCCGAACCCTGCGCGCCACCCGAGCCCACGATCGTTCCGCCCGAGCCCTGCTCCGCGCCGCCCGAGCTCACCGTCGCACCGCCCGAGCCTTGCTCCGCGCCCCCCGAGTTCACCGTCGCGCCACCCGAGCCCACGGTCGCGCCGCCCGCACCGCTGACCTCGCAGACGCCGTTGTCGCACGCTGCTCCCCCGCAGTTGACGCCGCAACCGCCACAGTTGGCCGGGTCGGTCAGGGTGTTGACACACCGACCCGCGCAGAACTGTTCACCGGCGTTGGGGCACGCGCAGCTACCGCCCACACAGCTCTGGCCGCCGGCGCACACGTTGTCGCAGCTGCCGCAGTGGGCCACGTTGGTGGTCAGATCCACGCAACTCGTGCCACAAAGCTCCAGTGTCGGATCGCAACCGGAAGCGCACTGACCCAGGGAGCAAACCTGCCCTGCCGCACACGCCGTTCCACAGCCGCCACAGTTCGAGGCGTCCGACTGGGTGTCCGCACACGCGGTGCCACAATCGGTCAGGCTCGCCAGGCACACGCAGCCAGCCGCGCCCTGACAGGTCGCGCCGGTCGGACACTGCACGCCGCACGCGCCACAGTTCATGGCATCCGTCTCGGTGAACACACACACGCCGTTGCACGACACCTGCCCGGCGCCACATACGACGTCGCTCGCGCCGCCGTCCGAGCCGGCCCCACCACCCGTGGCCATGAACGTGCCATTCTCGGTCTTCTCGGGACTGCTACATCCCACAGCCAGACCGGCAATGGTCAGCCCGCTGACGGCAATCAGTCGAAGGAAGAAGTAGACGTTCGGGTTCGTTCGCCTTGACACCAAAGGGCCTCCAGTCACGCCCGCTAGAGGCGGGTACTCTTCGTCCCCCAAACTATCCCCCAAACTCGTCTCATCGGAGACATGCGCGCCGTCAATGTTTCCGAAACTTGCGAGTGTAATCATTTCCTCAGCATGGAAAACTAATTACCCACTCTCGCGCTGCTGCAGCGTCCGCGAAGACCATCGCACCAACTGCAGCGGGGTTGGGCCTTGCATTCCTGCAACACCTGCACGGTTCATCAGGGCAACAACCCTCTGCAATGTCGTCGCACGACTGGAATCCGTTGGCGTGATCCGGCGTGCAATTCGCGACGCGCAGTGAGGTCTTCGCGATGTGCAAACCTCACGGCGAGGTCGGGAGTCGCCGGGGAGGAAAGCCTGACCCGTCAGCGCGATAAGGATTATCGCTCGGCAATATAGCCCTTTCCGGCTTCCGTTGCGCCCGCGCGCAGCGGCGGAGCACTCCATGAACGGCGGGGCGTCCGTCCGCGCTGCCGCGCCTGGCTCGATGCGCCGATTGCGGCGCCGCACGGAGGGAGTTCCGCGCGACGCGTCGATCTGAAGACGACTTGCCAGAACGATCGTCTCGCGCACGATCGCACCGCGCGCTCGCCTCGACCGCGCCGGCCGAGCCCACCCGGCGGAAAGCACACGGGATCGCGTCGGATGAGTTTTCGGGCATGGCGGTTGCAGCAACATGACCTGCACGGTTTCCTCGAACCACCGAGAACTCGGGACTGGCCTCGCCGCGGGGAGCGACGCGTCCCGGAGGTCTGGACTACGCAGGCTACCCGCCTGGCGTACGACGCGCTCGCGGCGTTGTGCTGGCCGCGACGGCTCGTCGAGATTCCGGCCACGAACCGGCGTTCCCGCAGCCGCACAGGCTTGCCGCTTGACGCTGACCAGCGCCACAGGATAGCTGCCGACCTCCACCCGTGGCGGTTCAAGCGAGGAGTCCGAGCCTTGGGCGTATTTTCCGGTCCAGTCACCCTCACCAAGTTCTACGTGCGCGGAGCACCGCCGCGGGGGTTCAAACAGAAGTACCTCGAGCGGATTCGGCTGCGGGCGTTTCGGCCGCTGCGGACAGACGAAGAGGTCGGCGAGCGGTTCGGCTGGTGCGTCGCGGGCAGCATCCTCGACCTCGACCTGGATGACGAGAAGGTCTTCTTCGGCTCCTATCTCTTGCTGGGGCTCAGGCAGGACCGCTGGAAGCTCCCCTCCACGCTGCTCCAAGCCCGGTACGCCGAGGCGTGCCAGGCGGCGCTCGGGAAGTCGGGGCGGGAGAAGCTCACCAAGGCGGAGAAAGACGTCATCAAGGGCACGGTCGTCGGCCAGCTCAAACGCAAGGTTCTGCCGAGCATGCGCATGGTGGATCTCTGCTGGGATCTCGACGCTCGGGTCGCCTTCTTCTGGAGTCAGTCCCCCAGCATGCACGAGCGGCTCGACACTCTGTTTGGGACCACCTTCGATCTCGAGCTGGATGTGGCCAGCCCCTACCTGGTCGCCGCCGAGTCCGGGCTGGCCGCCCGCAAGCTGGAAGCCCTGTCGGGGCTCGAACCCACCCTGTTTCACCTGCGCTAGCTCCCACCACGAAGCAGAACCTCGACATGGACCGCTACGAACACATCGAGCAGACACGCTTTCTGGGGGCCGAGTTTCTGGCCTGGCTCTGGTTCAAGATCGAGCTGTTCGAGGGCCACCTGGCACTCCCTGAAGGACGCGCGGCAGACGGCTGGATGGACACCAGCCTGGTCCTGGGCAGCCCGGACAACCCCAGGGAGCGCGTCATGCTCCGAGGGCAGCAGCCGAGCGCGACCGCTGAGGCCGCCTCGGCGCTGCGCACTGGGAAAGTGCCGGTCAAGGCGGCGCTCCGCTTGAGCGTCGGCGTCCAGGAGTACACGTTCACCTTCGACGCCAAGACGTTCGCGGTCTCCGGCGTCAAGCTTCCTGCCGTGCTCGGCGAGGAATCAGACCAGCCGGTCTACGAACGCTTGCGCCTGATCGAACAGCTCGATCAGAAGCTGACCGAGCTCTACTCGGAGTTCCTGTCCTTGCGCGTCGCGCCCGAGTGGGATCGGGCGCTCGCGCCCGCCATGCGCGCCTGGGTACGCGGCAAGCTCACCCTGACCAAGCGTCAGTACACGGGCCTCTTGCAGCGCGCGAGCAAAGGGAAGCGGAAGTAGCAGAAGTAATCCGTCGCACCTGAGCGAGTGCCCGGTCCCGAAAGTGACCATCGATGAGCGCGCCTCGCCGAGTGTTCTGGTGGTCTCCGGGACAGGGCCCTACTCAATCACTCGCACCACTTTGACGAGCTCGATACTCGCCGACGACCTGCCAACGCGCAGCTCCACTTCGCCCGGCTCCACCACAAAGCGTTGGTGCTTCGTGTCCCAGTGCGCCAGCTGACGTGCCCGGAGCTCGAGCTCGACGGTGCGCTTCTGCCCAGCCTTGATCCCCACGCGGGCAAAGCCCGCGAGCTTCTGCCGCGGTCGAGCTACCGCAGAGCCGAGACGTCGCACGTAGAGCTGCACCACCTCGTCGCCGGTGCGCGGACCGGTGTTCTCTACATCCACGCTGACCTTCACCGCTCCGGTGGGTGGGATGGTCTCCGCACTGGTTCGGAGGTTCGAGTAGGCGAAGCTCGTGTAGCTCAGGCCATAGCCGAACGGGAACAGCGGCTGGCCCTCGAAGTAGAGGTAGGTCCTGCCGTGACGGATGTCGTAGTCCATCATCGGCGGAAGGTCACTGAGCGCGCGGGGCCACGTCTGCACCAGGCGCCCGGCGGGGTTGACGTCCCCGAACAGCACGTCGGCGAGCGCGTTGCCGAGCTCCTGGCTGTTGTGGGTGAGGTGCACGATGGCGGGAACGTTTTCGGCGGTCCAGTTGATCGCATACGGAAAACTCGCCAGCAACACCACCACCGTCCTGCGGTTGTGTCGACGCACGATCTTGATCAGCGCTTCGTCTTCTAGCGTGATGGACTTTCGGTCCACCGCCTCCTTGCCGTAGCTCGGTCGGGCCACCTGCGCCCAACCCGCGTTTCCGGTGGGGTGGTTGCCCACGACCACCAGAGCGACGTCGGCACGTCTCGCCGCGTCCACCACTTCGCGTTCGTCGTCGCCGCGCGCAAACTCGACTGGGGTACTGGCTCCGAGCCGACTGCGTATCCCTTCCAGCGCTGACACGGTGTAAGGCGGCGTGCCGCTGTACCAGTCGAGGTGCACTGCGTCGGCATGGGGCCCGATCACGGCCACCGATTTCAGTCGCTCGGCGGCCAGCGGCAGGGTGTCGTCGTCGTTCTTGAGGAGCACGATGGATCGCTGCGTGACGAGCCGCGCCAGGGCCTTGTGCTCGTCGGTGTTCCAGGGCTCTCGGCTCGCATCGACCTCGGCGTAGGGCACCTCGGCGGGGGGATCGAGCAGGCCCAGGCGGAGCATCACCCGGTAGTTCTGACGGACGGCTCGATCCAGGTCGGCCTCCGTGAGCAGACCCCGATGCAGCGCTCGGTCCACAGCACTGCGGTAGCGATCCAGAAACTGGCTGATCCCCGCCTTGACCGCGGCCGCCGCGGCCCGCGGCAACTCGGTGAACTGCTTGTGCGCCGTGAGCAGGTTACGCAGGGCGCCAGCGTCCGTGCAGATGATTCCATCCTGGCCCCAGCTCTTCACGGTGATCTCCTGCAGCATGGGGTGGGTGGTGCAGGGAATGCCGTTGTGCGCGTTGTAGGCGGCCATGAACGCGCGGGCGCCCCCCTCCTGGATGGCGGCGCGAAATACCACGGCGTAGTACTCGTGAAACAGCCTTTCGTCGAAGTCCGACGAAGTGTGACCGCGCCCGTCCTCATTGGTGTTGGCCACGAAGTGCTTCAGCAGGGACGCTGCCTGGACATAGCGCGGATGATCTCCTTGTAGTCCTTGGACGAAAGCGACCGCCATCCGGCTCGCGTGATGTGGGTCTTCGCCGTAGCTCTCCTCGTTGCGCCCCCAACGCGGGTCACGGGCCAGGTCGGCATTGGGCGCACGCACCACGATGCCGCCGCGCCGCTTCGCGTGAAACACCCAGCGAGCTTCACGGCCCTCCACGGCGGCGGCTCGGCGCACGAGTTCCGGATCCCACGTCTCGCCCAGCCCGATCGCCTGCGGGAAAGTCGTGGTCGTGATCGGCTGGTTCCTTCCCCACCGACCCGGTCCACCCAGAGCCAACCCGTGCAGCCCCTCGACGTGATCCGAGCCCACGATTCCGAGCCGCGGCACGCTCGAATCGGTGGACAACAGCTCGACCTTCTCCTCGATGGTCAGCCGCGCCAGCAAGTCGTCGATGCGCTCCTCGGCCGAAAGCTCAGGGTTGCGGAAGGGGCGAACGCCAATGGTCGTGGGCTGCTTCGCCACCGCCACGGTCTGGTGCTCGGCGCGGGCGGGAGCCGGGGGTGGCCGCAAGCACGACGGGGCGACCACCAGCCCGGCAGCAGCCGTCAGGGTGAGGGCGAAGGAAACGGCACGCGTAGCGAGCATCTCGGCGCGGCAGCATAGTCGGTCTCCCGCGTAGTACCACCGTGGCGGCTTGACGCCGCATCCTTGATCCATGTTTCGCCGGCCGCCAGCGTGCGCCGAAACATGGGATG
>CAZSVU010000245.1:0-2968 GCA_964610275.1 uncultured Polyangiaceae bacterium
CCCTTGGGGTGATCGGCCCGGGAGGGCGCGGCACGGCACATCACTTCGGGCTGTCCGATCAGGTGGACCTCATCGGGGGTACGTTCTCCAAGTCGATGGCCAGCATCGGCGGCTGGCTGGTGGGGGAGCGCAAGGTGCTGGACTACATCCGCCACTTCGCTCCCTCCTACTTGTTCGCAGCCAGCGCCGCGCCGCCGTGTGTGGCCGCGGCCATGGCGGCCTTCGAAGTGATGCAGGAAGAGCCCTGGAGGCAGGAGAAACTCCGGGAGAACTTCACCTACATGCGGGACAACCTCCGCAAGATGGGCTTCGACCTCGGGTGCACGGAGACCAGCGTGATCCCGGTCTACGTGCGGCAGGACTTGCGCACGATCTTGATGTGGAAGGACCTGCTGGAGGAGCACGGCGTGTACACCAACGCCTTCATCTCGCCCGGCGTCCCGCCCAAGCACCAAATGCTGCGCACCAGCTACATGGCCACCCACGAGCGCGAGCACCTCGACCGCGGACTGGAGGCGTTCTACCAGGTCGGGAAGAAATTCGGCGTAATCTGAGCCAGCGCGGCCCATCTGGGAACCAGTTCCGGGGGATTTGCACGGGGCGGCGGCAGCCGGCCTCCTGCGTCGATCGCCGCTCGATTGACAGCGCGCCGCGGCACAAGTTACCTCTGGCTCGCCTATGTCCGTAGAAATCCGGGAAACGCCTCTGGGCGGATCGCTGCGCGACTTCTTGGAGGTCGTCAACTACATCTACCGCGACGATCCCCACTACATCCGTCCTCTCGATCTGGACATCAAACAGACGCTCAAGCCGAGCCACCCCTTCTTCGATCACGGAGAGGGCACCGTCTTCACCGCACACCGCAACGGTTGGTGTGTCGGTCGGTGCACGGCTCAAATCGACCATCTGCACCTCGAACGGCACCAGGACGAAGCCGGGTTCTTCGGCTTCTTCGATACCATCGACGACGCCGATGTCGCGCGCGAACTGTTGGACGCGGCCTGCAACTGGCTCGCGGCTCGTGGCATGAAGCGCGTCCGCGGTCCGTTCTCGCTGAACTTCAACGGCCAGGTCGGGTGTCTGGTGGATGGTTTCGATTCCCCCGCGACGTTCCTGAACAGCTACCACTTGCCGTACCAGGGAGGTCTCATCGAGCAGGCCGGGTTCGCCAAGCTCAAGGACTGCTTTGGCTGGCGCTACAGCGTGGGAGACATCCCGGCCCGTGCTCAGAAGGCGCTGGATCAGATCAATGCCATGCCGGAGGTCCAGTCTCGACATGCCGATCTGAGCCAACTCGAGCGCGACGTGCGCGTGATCATGGACGTGTACAACGACGGCTGGTCCGAGCACTGGGGCTTCGTCCCGTTGACGGAGGCGGAGCTCACCCAGTTGGCCAAGGAGCTCAAGCTGATCCTGCTCCCTGAGCTCACCCTGATCACGGAGATCAACGGGGAGCCGGCAGCGGTGGGCCTCGCGCTGCCCAACATCAACGAGATGATCCGGGATCTGGACGGAAAGCTACTGCCCACGGGGCTGGTGAAGCTGCTCTGGCGCCTGAAGGTCAACGGCCCCAAGTCGGGTCGGCTCATCATTCTCGGAATTCGCAAGAAGTACCGCGGGGTCAAGAAGTACGCCGGACTCAGCCTCTACTTGTACGGCAAGATGAACCAGGCGGGCATGCGCACGGGCTGCACCTGGGGTGAGCTCGGTTGGACCCTCGAAGACAATCACCCGGTGAACATCGGCATCAAGCTGATGGGCGGCAAGGTCTACAAGACCTACCGCCTCTACGAACGCGAGCTGTGAGCGCGCAGACATGACGGTACTGGTAACCGGTGGTTCCGGCTTCCTGGGTTCGCACGTCGCCGAACAGCTCTCGCTCGCAGGGCGCCCGGTCCGCGCGCTCGTCCGCAAGACCAGTGATACGAGCTTCCTGCGCACCCTCGAGAACGTCGAGCTGGTCTACGGAGCGGTGGAGGATGCAGACAGCTTGTCCGGCGCCGTGCAGGGCGTCGAAGCCGTCATCCACTCCGCTGGCCTGGTGAAGGCGCGCAGCACGGAAGAGTTCTACCGGGTCAACGCCGGCGGGACGGAGAACCTGCTCCAGGCGGCCCTGAAGACCAGGAGCACGCTGGTTCGGTTCGTCCTGGTTTCCAGTCAGACGGTGATGGGTCCGAGCGACACCCAGGGCACCCCGGTGCGAGCCGATGCCACGCCGAACCCCGTTACTCGGTACGCGCGCAGCAAGCTCGCTGCGGAGCGCGCGGCCTTGGCTCTCAAGGACGAGCTACCCATCACCATCCTCCGACCCCCCGCCATCTACGGGCCCCGGGATCGCGAGTTTCTGGCGTTCTTCAAGGCGGTCAAGCTCGGAATCCTCGCGTACATGGGATCGGCGGAAAACAAGCTCAGCATCATCTACGGCCCAGACGCAGCGTCGGCCTGCATCGCGGCCATCGACGCGAACGTGGAGAGCGGTTCGGCGTTCTTCATCGACGATGGATCGGTCTACACGGCGGCCGACCTGGCCCACGCCATCGAAGCCGGGCTGAACAAGCGAGCGCTCATCCGGTTTGCACTGCCGCGCGGGCTGATCCGCACCATCGCGGCGGCCACCGAGGCGTACGGCAAGGCGGCGGACCGTGCGGTCATCCTCACCCCGGACAAGTGCAACGAGCTCTTCGAGCAGTGGGTGTGTGACAGCAGCGGAACCTCCGAAGCTCTCGGCTGGGAGCCCAAGGTGGACTTCGAAGAGGGCGCCCGGATTTCTGCGGCTTGGTACAGGCGAGAGGGCTGGTTGTAGATTCTGGCC
This sequence comes from uncultured Polyangiaceae bacterium, assembly GCA_964610275.1. GTDB lineage: Bacteria > Myxococcota_A > Polyangia > Polyangiales > Polyangiaceae > JAFGBI01. Next base: position 2,813 of record CAZSVU010000245.1, read on the forward strand.
GAGCCCAAGCTCGGCCAGAATCTACAACCACCCGAACAAACCGCCGGCGAGCGCAGCTCGCCGGCTTCCAAATCCAACGCCGTCCCCACCTGCTGCTGCCCCACCATAGGCGCCACAGCAGGTTTCTGCGGGCAACCCGAACACACCGCCGGCGAG
>CAZSVU010000245.1:3068-12974 GCA_964610275.1 uncultured Polyangiaceae bacterium
CACAGCTCGCCGGCTTCCAAACCCCACGCCGTCTCGCCCCCGAAACGCGCCACACTAGGTTTCAGCGGGCCACCCGAACACACCGCCGGCGAGCACAGCTCGCCGGCTTCCAAACCCCACGCCGTCTCGCCCCCGAAACGCGCCACACCAGGTTTCAGCGGGCAAATCGATAAAACGTCGCCCCGCTCGCCACCAACGCCGTCGGCGCGTTCTTGAGCTTCTTCCCCAGAGCCTCGATGGCCTCGGCATCCACGTACAGGCCCGGACCCCAGCCGGGACAGTCGTCGTCCACGCGGGACGCAGCGTCGGCGTAGAGCGCTCGACGGAATGGCTCGCTGGGCAAGCTGACACGCGTCACCGAAACATCCCCCGCTGACGCCTCCGCAGCGTGGAACTCGCCGACTTGCGTCTCCACCCAGCGACTGCCGTGGGACAGAACGCCCACGGTCACGAAGTCCCGAGCGCTGAGCCGTGCGCGGACGTCGCGCAGCCAATGAAACGGATCTTCGATTTCGTCCCCCTCGCCGATTTCCAGGTACACGGCGTGCCCCAGGTCCACTGCGCGCGCATCCTTGCCCAGGGGGAAACCCGACCTGCATTCGTCCAGCGCAGCCCGGAAGGCTCGGTACCGGTCGACGAACTCTTCCGGCTCGAGCCCGTACTCGTCGTCCTCGATCTGGAAGTAGGAGACCAGTAGGCCGAATGCGTTCTCGTCAATCATTCTGAGCTTGGTCCTGAGTGAGCAGGGCTCGATCCAGTGGGGGGTGGCCCGCACGGCGCCGGAGCGAGTTGATGACGTTAAAGACGCGCGGGGAGGCCACGATTCTTCGCAGGAGCTTGTGCTTGCCCGGGAAGTCCACGAGACATAGGGCCACGAGAATGGTCAGAAGCCCCTGGCCGGGCAACACCAACGTGGCCACTCCCAGCAACAGCAGCACGATGCCGAGCGCGTTCCGGGCCACGCAAGCAGTGCGACGCCACCGCCAGCGCGAACGCGCGGGAGGCGGCACGCTGTAGCGCTCCCGCTCGCGCGCCGTGAAGAAGTGAGCGGGCACGCGCGCCAGAAACATCGGCACCCCCACCAGGCTCGCCACGAACACCACCGCGGAGAAGACGCCGAGCGTGGCCAGCACCGAGGGCTGCAGCAACCAGCTGATCGCGGGCCGCGCCCAGTCCGGCAATGTCGAGAGGAGCCACGGAAGCATGGGAGGTCCTTACTCCTGTGCCGCGCCGTCAACCGCAGTCGCAGGCCGCATGCGCTACCGATTGCACCGAGCGGCGTGAATCGCGGCCAGGGCGGCCTTGGCCTTGTTGCGGGTCTCCTTGGCCTCGAGCGCCGGGATGCTGTCGGCGACGATCCCGGCACCGGCGGTCACCTCGAAGCGTCCGCGCTGCATCACCACCGTGCGGATGGCGATGGCGAAGTCGAGATCGTTGCCCTGGGTCACGTAGCCGATAGCCCCTCCGTAGGCCCCCCGAGGCCGCTTCTCGAGCTCGCGAATGATTTGCATGGCTCGCACCTTCGGCGCTCCGGTCAGCGTCCCGGCCGGGAACGTGGCACGCAGCACGTCCCAGGAACCCTGCCCGGGATGGAGCCGGCCTTCCACCTCACTCACGATGTGCATCACGTGGCTGAAGCGATCGACCTTCATGCGTACCGGCACGTGAACGCTACCGGGCTCGGAGACCCGACCCACGTCGTTGCGCGCCAAATCGATGAGCATGACGTGCTCGGCGCGCTCCTTGGGATCGGACAGCATCTCCTGGGCGAGATGCTCGTCCTCTTCGGGGTTGCGCCCGCGGCGACGCGTGCCCGCGATGGGGCGCAGCGTGATGCGTTGGTCCTCCACTCTGACCAGAGTCTCGGGGCTGGCTCCAGCGATCGCCACGGCTGGAGCGTCATCGCGTGCCGGGAACTCCAGGAGATACATGTAGGGGGCCGGCGAGAGGACGCGAAGCGCACGGTATACGTCAAACGGGTCGGCCTCACCCGCCGGAGTCGAGAAGGTGCGGGCCGGGACGATCTGGAATGCGTCACCAGCGCGGATGTACTCCTTGCACGCGTCCACGCGCTGACCGTACTCCTCGTCGCTCATGTTCACGTCGACGTCGGGCGGCTGAGCCGCTGGATCCGGCCGGGGCAGCGGTGGGAGCGCGGGCACTCGGGTCAGGTCGGCCTCGGCCCGCTCGACACTGGCTGCATCGCGCGAAGCGATCGTGGCCGTGTGTTCGAGATTGTCGAACACGATCACGGTCCCATCTCCGATGAGCCGCGCCAGCGGCTCGGTCTGCGTGGGCCACGGATCGACCTTGGTCACGTAGTGCACCACGTCGTACGCGACCATGCCGACGTGTGCGCCGGTGAATCGAGCCGCCACGTCGTCCGGCTGCTCGCCGCCCGTGCGCACCAACTCGCTCAGCCGCTGAAACGGCTCCACTCCGGGCTCCGCGCGCAAGACGATCTGCGAGCGCGGTCGGTAGCCGAGAATGGAGTAGCGTCCCCAGCGTTCGCCCGGCACGACGCTTTCGAGCAAGAACGAGCCCGCTCCCGCGTCCCGCCTGAGCGCCGCGTAGGCGCCCACAGGGGTGATTCCATCGACGACCAGGGTCTTGCGGTGCACGGCCTGCATGAGTGGGCGTCGAGGCTACCACCCCAGCGAAAAAGCGATCCATCCGACTGGCGCTGGCGCTACGATGCGGATCGCGATGCGGGCACGAACGTGGGGACGACTGGTTTTTCTGGCCGCGGTGGTGCTGGCGACCGTGAGCTGCCGCCGGGTCAGTCAGCGGGAGCTTCGGGACACCGAAGGGCGTGAGCTCGGGGCCCAATGCGACCGCGAGCAGGGGTGCCAGCTGAAGCCGGCAGCCGGCCAGAAGGCCGACGGCTCCCGGTCCGAGCTCGTGCTTCGGGCAACCGGACGCCTGGTGGGTGTCTGCAGCGTCGCCCCGGCCTCGGAACCGAAGTCTCCCAGCGACTGTCGGGCGCTGGAGTGTTCGGGCGACGCCAACTGCCCGCCGGCGCACGGCAGCAAGGATGGCCACTGCGTCAACGGGCTCTGCGTCGAGCCCTCGGGGGAGCTGAACACGGACGACGCGGTCATGCTTTGTCTCGCTGGAACCGGCCTCGGCAAGGACTCCCCGGAGCAGGTGAGCCGCTTCGCCATGGCGCTCAATTGCGGCTCCCCCTGCAAGATCCCCGCGGTGTGCCGCCAGCCGTAGCTGCCGCTCGCCCGGAACACGCCGATCCCACGCTGATTCGTTGCGCCGGGCGCACGCCCTGCGTCTCTGCTTGCACGCACGGCAAAAGCCGGTAGGAACTTCGCTCTCGCGGTAGTACACCCCTGCCCCGCCGCTCATGCTGGAGCTCCCTTCTATCCGAGCCAGCGCTGCTCTGGCCGCATACGCCGAATCCCTGGTGGATGGGCGTCGTGTGATCGTCTTTGGCGACGCCTCCTCGTCCCTGGCTGACCTGCTGTTGGAACGCGGCGCGCGACTCATCCAAGTCTACGACTCGGATCCTGCCCGCGCCGCCGAAGCCGCAGCACGCAACACGTCCCGCAGTCTCAGTTTTGCGCCGCTGTCCGAAGGCAGCCTCAGCATCCGCGACGGCGCCTTCGACCTGGCGTTGGTCGAGAACCTGTCGAAGTTCGAAGAGCCAGCGAACCTCCTGCGCCGAGTGAAGCGGACGCTGGCTCGACGCGGGGTCGCTCTGGTCGCCAGCCCCAATCCCGAAGTCAAGCATCGTCTGCTCCCGGACCTGTCCGCCGCGCAGGAGCTCGAGTACTACGCCCTCTACGATCTCCTCGCCGACGAGTTCGAGGAGGTTCACATGCTGGGGCAGAGTCCGTTCGTGGGCTATGCCGTTGCCGCGTTCGCCCCACAGGGTGATCCGGCCCCGGCCATCGATGCGGGGTTCGTACCGGGTGGTGCCGAGGAACCCGAGTGGTTCGTGGCGCTGGCGAGCCAACAGCCGCAACGGGTGGACGAGTACACGGTCGTCCAGCTGCCCCTGAAGTGGACCCTGCCCGCCGAGGCTCCGAGTCGTCCGCGGCCGGCACAACCACAGCCTCCGGCACGCCAACACGGTGCACGAGACGACCGCGACGGCGAGCCCGTGTCCGGCAGTGCCCTGGGGCAACTGGTCGAGCTCCGCGAGCAACTCGCACGCCGCGAAGCGTGGATCGCCGAGCTGGAGGCGCGCGCCACCGCGGCCGACGCCCGCGCGGACGAAGTGCAGACCGAGGCGGAGGATGCCAAGGCGCACGTCGAAGCCGCCGCGGCCGCAGAACGCACAGCCCGCGAACGAGTCACCAAGCTGGAACAGAAGCTCGATGCAACGCAGGAGCAGCTGGCGGAGCTGCGCTCCGAGGCCAAGGCGCTCCGTGCGGAGCAGAAGTCGCTCGAGCAGGAAGCCCAGGCAGCGCGCAGCGAGCTTGAGCAGCGCAAGCTGCGCGAAGCTGAAGTACAGGCGGCCGAGCAGGGGCGCGGGGACAGACTGGCCGAGCTCGAAGGCATCGAGGAACAGGCGAGCCGAGATCTGGCGACGCTCGAGGAGCAGTTACGCCAGCGCGCGGAGGAAATCCGACGACTCGAGCGCGAGCTGCGCGAGGCGGAACGCATCAGCCAAGAGCTGGTGCGGGAACTGGAAGCGCGACCCACGCACGCCAGTGCGGATCCGGAGCTCACCACCAAGCTGGATGCTCTCGCAGCATTGAACGCAGAGCGTGAGGGGGACCTGGCCGCGGCGCGCTACCGCGTCAAGCAGCTCGAGATTGAGCTCGAGGAAGCGCGCGACGCGTCCTCTCGACTCGCAGGGCTCGAGACCGCGCTGGCCGAAGCGCAGTCTCAGGCTCAGCAGCAGGCCACTTTGCTCGAACAGTATCGTTCGGGCGTAGGGCCGGAAGGTCCAAGCCCGGACGGCGTCGAACCACACTGAAGGCTCTGCGGCACAGGGGTTCCGTCCTGGTCGTTGACAGCCCAAGCGCCGGGCTTAACTTGGGTTCCGGGGTGTATCCGGACATCGACTGCTCATGACCGACAAGCGCGACTACTATGAAGTACTCGGGGTCTCGCGCGAGGCCAGCTCGGACGAAGTCCGGCGCGCGTACAAGCAAGCGGCGCTGAAGTACCATCCCGACCGCAATCCGGGTGACGAGAGCGCCGAAACCAAGTTCAAGGAAGCGACCGAGGCGTACAGCGTGCTGTCGGACGCTGACAAGCGGTCCACGTATGACCGCTTCGGGCATGCGGGCTTGCAGGGCAGCGGCGGATTCGATTTCGCCGGTGCGGGCATCGGGGACATTCTGAGCCACTTTCAGGACATGTTCTCGGACTTCTTCGGTGGATTCGGCGGAGACTTCGGGGGCGGACGGCAGCGTGCTCCGCGGCGTGGACAGGATGTCCGCGTGGACGGAAGTGTGACGCTGCGTGAAGCAATGTTGGGCGCCAAGAAGGAAGTCAGCGTGAACGGCCTGGTTCCCTGCGACGCATGCGAAGGGTCCGGCGCGGCGTCCGGTACCAAGCCTCAATCGTGCCCGACCTGTCGCGGCGTCGGGCAGGTGACGAGCCAGCGCGGGTTCATCATGTTCAGCCAGACCTGCCCGCGTTGTGGCGGCGCCGGGAAGGTCATCACCGATCCGTGCCGGGACTGTGATGGCAAGGGGCGGGTGAGCCGCCGCAGAACCGTACTGGTGACATTCCCCGCTGGCATCGATACGGGGCAGCGGCTGCGTGTGCCGGGTCAAGGCATGCCGGGTCCCCCGGGGACGCCCCCCGGCGATCTGTACGTCGACGTGGAGGTTCAAGACGACGAGTTCTTCGAGCGTCACGGCTACGATCTGATCACGCGAGAGCACTTGAGCTTCGCGGAGGCCACGCTCGGCACCAAGATCATCGTGGATCTACCCGACGATACGTCGGCAACGGTGAAGGTGGATGCAGGCACGCAACCCGGCGCGGTCATCCGCCTCCGGGGCAAAGGACTCCCTCGGCTCGACCGACGGGCGCGCGGAGATCTGCACGTCGTCCTGCAAGTCACCGTCCCCAAGAAGCTCAGCCGCCGCGCCCGCAAGCTGCTGCAGCAGCTGGACGAGGAGTTGGGCGGCAGCGCCGACAAAGAAGCCCGAACCGCTTGACGGATCGCTCAGAGCTCTGGGTATTTGCTGGCGAAATCGCGAAGGGCCAGAATCGTGGTCTCGAAGGGCTCGAGGCGATGCGCGTCCTGTCGCAGGAAGCGTTCCAGGTCGGCTTGCGCGGCAATCGCCTGATCGACCCGCGCGTCGCTTCCGCTCACGTACGCACCCAGCGCGATGAGATCCCGCTTCTCTTCATAGGCCGCTACCAACGCACGGAGTCGTCGCGCGGCTGCCGTGTGCTCGCTGGGAACGACCGCATCCATGACGCGCGACAGTGACGCAGTGACGTCGATGGCGGGGTAGTGGCCACGCATCGCCAGGCTGCGCCCCAGCACGATGTGCCCATCCAGAATTCCTCGCACTTCGTCGGCGATCGGCTCATCCAGGTCGTCGCCTTCGACCAGAACCGCGTAGATGGCGGTGATGGACCCCCGCTCCCCCTGCCCGCTGCGCTCCAGCAGTCGGGGCAGTAGCGCAAACACGCTGGGTGGGTATCCACGGCGCGCAGGCGGCTCGCCCGCAGCCAGTCCCACCTCGCGCTGCGCCCGCGCCACGCGCGTGATTGAATCCACCAGGAGCAGAACGTTGGCCCCCTGATCACGAAAGTACTCGGCGTGTGCCGTGGCGACCTGGGCTGCTCTGAGCCGCTCCAGGGCGGGAGCGTCGCTGGTGGCGGCCACGACGACGGACCGAGCCAGCCCGTCCCTACCCAAAGACTGATCAAGGAACTCGCCGACTTCGCGTCCGCGCTCCCCGACCAACGCCACGACGACCACGTCCGCGGACGTGCCCCGAGCCATCGCCCCCAAGAGTGTGCTCTTGCCGACCCCCGCACCGGAAAAGAGACCCACTCGCTGCCCGATGCCAAGGGTCAGAGCTCCGTCGATGGCGCGGACTCCGGTGGCCAGGGGCTGCTGGACGGGCCGTCGCCCCAAGGCAGGCGGCGGGGCTCGGTCCACGGGCACCGAGTGCAGCCCGGGCGGTGCCGGTTGTCCATCGAGCGGGCGGCCGAGCCCATCGAGCACTCTGCCCAACAGAGGCCTGCCGGCCTCCACCTGGAGCTGGGAACCGGTGGATTCCACCCGGTCGTCCTGGCCCACGCCCTTGAGGTCGCCCAGGGCGATGGCGATGGCTTCGCCCTGGTCGAAGCCCACCACTTCAGCCAGGAGGGGCTGCCCGCGCCGGTGCAGCACCACCACCTCTCCCACTCGAGCTCCAGGCAGGGCAAGCCGGACTGTCAGCCCAATCACCGAGCGGACGCGGCCGACCGTGCGCAGGGAGGGCTCGTCGGCGAGCCGGGCTCGCAGTGCCTCGACGTCCACCGGCCGAGGCTAGTGCTCCTTCCCAGAAGTCGCAATCGACGGCTACGAGGCGTCGGTGCACTGAGGATTTGCCCATCGGGCCGCGGGAATGCGACGCTTCCACTCGTGCGAGGTCTGCAAGTGTGTCTGCTGGTGGCTGTCGGGGCGAACCTCGTGGCCTGCAAGGCTTCGGTAAGCGCCGATGTCCACGCCCGGGGGGACATGGACGACGCGCAGGACTTCGATGAGCCGATGGCGGAATCGAGCGAGTCGAACGATACCTTCCTGGACCAGCAGGGTGCCGACCGCGCCATGCTGGGCGCACGCCACGACCTGGCCCTGGCGGGTGACAGCCTTCAGGCGAGCTGCACGTGTCTGGCCGCCGTCGTGGGCTACCCCGGCAACCCGGCTTTCTTCTGGCAGGCGGTCGTTCCGACCATCGATGCCGCAAGTCAGCTCGTCATCGCGATCTCGTCGGATGGCGTCAGCTGCGCCCAGCAGCCCGAGGACAGCCTGGGCGCGTCCTATTGGGGCTACCGCCGGGAAGGCGACGACATCGTCGTCATCGTCGAGAACGCACGCCCCGGTCGCCCTCTGACCGCCGGTGCGATCATCCCGCGGCCCGTGGGTGCCGGATCGGTGTACGTCGCGCCGCTGGACAAGTCAGTCCCTTATGCTCGCTCGCTGGACGGATCAGCAGGACGGTGCCGCCTGGAGATCGCCACCTCCAGCGGCGCGCCCGTGGTACCGCCCCCGAGCAACGACGAGACGGCCGCACCAGCACCGTAGATCGGCGAGCACGAGACTCTCCATCGTCCCCGGGCAACCAACGACAAACCCGGGCATCGCCCAGAGAGACAGTAGAGCGAGCCCGGGGGAACCAGCGGTCGCTCGAGGGAGGAAACGTCGCGATTTCATGCGCAACGTTGGCGACTTCTGGCCCGTGGATCCATACGACCGGGACACGCGCTCGAATAATCCTGGTCGCGCAAGAAACCACGCAACCGGCCCCGCCTCCGTCCGACTGGAGGGGCGTGCCATTACATCTGGAGCATGGCCTTCGCGCCATTCTAGAGCGACTTCCCGGCGATCGCATGCGACTGCACTGGATCCTCGTGGACGCCGACGGAGTGCGCGGGCTGGGCACTTTTGAGGGCACTGAGCTCGAGGTGATGGCCCAGCTGCAGCGGGGGCCCGAGGAGCTCGCGGCCACGGCCGACGCCTCGGAGTAGTCTACGATCGGCTTGCGAGCCGATCGTCGCGAGGTATAGAAGACGTCATCGATGACGTCGGGGTCGGAAGCGGAAGCACTGTGGAGTCGGACGACCAGCCGTGCGCTGGCGCTCGGCGCGGTGCATGCCCTGGTCGACTGCACGAGTGGCTACCTGATCTTTCGTTACCTGGGCACGAGTGCTCTCGGATACCCAACCATCTTGGCTCTGGTGGTGCTGTACAACACGCTGGCGTTCGGGGGGCAGATCCCGGCCGGGGCGGTCGCGGATCGAACGGGCGCATATCGGGAGGCGGCCATGCTCGGCGCACTGCTGGCCGCGACGTCGCTGGTCCTGGCGCCGTGGACGGCGATCGCGGGCGTCGTGGTCGTCGGAATCGGAAACGCGCTCTTCCACGTCGGGGCAGGCGCGCACGTGCTCGCCGTGTCGCGCAACCGGTCGACCGAGTCCGGTGTGTTCGTCGGCCCGGGCGCGGTGGGTCTAGCTGCGGGCATCCTCATGGGCAGCCAGCGCGTGGAAGCGCGTTGGGTCATCGTTGCGCTGCTGGCCGCATCCGTCCTGCTGCTGCCCCGCCTGGTCGATCCATCGGCACGGGGCAGGCAGACTTCGTCGCTCCCTCAACCGCAATCACGGGCCCTGCTGGTCGCACTCGTGTGTGCCAGCATGCTGGTGGGCTCGGTCACGGTGCGCGCCCTGGTGGGGGGCGCAGTGAGCGGCTCCTGGCGCGGCGTCTCGACGGAAGTGATGGTGCTCTTGGCGCTGGCTGCCTGCGGGGGAAAGATGTTGGGCGGCTTCGTGAGCGATCGGCTGGGTTGGGCCACCACCAGCGTTGCGGCCTTGCTCATTTCCGCGCCACTCGTGAGCGCGCTGGTGCGCACACCCGTGGCAGCCGTGCTGGGGATGCTCATCTTCCAGATGACCATGCCGGTCACGCTCAAGGCCATACACCACATCCTACCCACCCGTCCCGGGCTGGCCTTCGGCGTCCCGTGTCTGGCTCTGTTGCTCGGGGCTTTGCCCGGGCTGTATCACATTCCGCTACTGTCCCACTGGGCGCATTCACTCGCACTGGTCGTGGTCTCCGCAGTGCTCGTTGGCTGGGGTCTACGCCTGCTGGTACGCGCCGGCGCCGACGGTGGCCCCCACCGGGAGCTCCTCCGAGTGCTGCGCCCCACGGCAGGCTGAATCAGCGAGCGCGATCCTCGATCGCTATTGCGAGCCCCCCTGCGGGTGAGGGCT
>CAZSVU010000246.1:0-6417 GCA_964610275.1 uncultured Polyangiaceae bacterium
GCCCCGGCTTGACCGGCTGCGACAGGTCCGATCCGAGCCCGCCCTGGGCACTGGCCCCCGAAGCCAGTGCCCGGTAAGGCGGGCGGCGTCTTCCTTACCCTGCCGGGGCTCGTGAAAGCGTGGGCAGGATCGCGCTCGCTGATTCAGAGTGGCTTCACGCCTTCGGCTCTTGGTCCTTTCGGGCCTTGCCCTTCCGTGTACGACACTCGTTGCCCTTCGCGGAGCTCTTCGAACGTCGTGCCCTCGACCGCAGACATATGAAAGAATATGTCCTGGCCAGTGCTGGTCTCAATGAAGCCGAAGCCCCTATCCGTCAGCCGTTTGATTGCACCTTCTGACATTTGGTCGTTCTCCTAACCAGTCGACTCCGCGGCACCGGTCGACACCAGCCAACCTGCTTAGGTGAATCCACCGCACGTCGAGACCAGTGTCGTGAACCATCCCGCGGCTCGTGTCCACGACAGGTTTGGGGTCGGCCCTCGCACTCCCAGGCTCGGCTGTGCCAGATCAGGCGCCTTTCTCGGAAGATAGGGTGGAATTCGTGGCTCGAGTCGAAACGGCACCTGCCAGCCGGCCGTGAACCCTCTCAGTGACCCTCGTCCGCAGATTCGACGAAGATCGTATGACACGTCCGTCATGTCGGGCTGCGCTCAGAACAACTCGCCCTGGGTGAGGGCCTCACCTGCGTGCAGGTCGAACTCGCTGAGGGTGCGCCGCACCGCACGGTGTGGCGGCGTAGCATGATCGGCCGAGCCTCGAGAGCACACGCTAGAGCCAGCAGGTGGGACCCCGGGGCGGGGAAACCCGGCGCGGCGGCTTGAGTCGGACCCACTTCCAGGCCGGGGGCGCAGTGTGGCGCTTCTGGAAGACCACTGCGAGGAACCGGTCGGCCACAGTGGTCAGAGCTCGGTAGAGCGCCTGGGCCTGATCCCGATAGTCCGGCCACAGTCTTTCGCGGATCAGGCTGGAAGGAGCCTGGACGCAGACGGTGAGCGCACGTTGGCTACCGCGGCGGTAGGGTTGCAGATCGTGGGAGTGGAGCACGGCGAGCAGGACGCACCGACTCCACTCGTCAGGCAACTGGAACTGCCAGTGCGGGGGGGCTGGGCACGAGTCCCAGGTCACACTCGAGGGCGCCGCGTCCTGCAAGTCCTCGAGGTGCTGACGAACGCGCTCTCGGGCCCGAGTCGCTGCCAGGCGTTCGCCTTCGGTGGTGGCCTGCTCGGCAAGGATCTCGAGTTGCCCGAGCTTGCGGTGGAGCCAGGAGCGTTCTGCGGAAGGTGAGCGTTGCATGGGGTTCATGGGCAGCCGCTCGGACCGGTCGAGGGCGGGCCCGGGCGCCGTCCAGGGGTTGGGGGGAGCCAACACGTCGGTCGTTTCGCGGGGTCGGTTGCGCGGTTTCCGCACTCCGCCCCCGACTGGAGGGTTTCGCGCAACCGCTCGGAGCGGTGTCCGAAGAGGCCGATCGAAACCTGCACGAGGAGGTCTGGGATGACCGCGAGAACCATGGGGTGGTGTCTACTATCGGCGAGTTGGGTGCTGGGGCTCTCTGGCTGTGCCGCGGCGGCGGAGCACAAGGGTGACTGCGACGCCTGCTCGGGCAGCGCCGGGACGCCCACGACGTCGGAGGCGGTGCTCTCAGCCAGGGAGACCGGGGGGCACGCATCAAGTGACGCGGAACAGCCGGAGACCTTGCCCCCCGCCGAAGCCGCGGCCGGTGGCAGGAGCAGCGGCTTTGCTGCTGGCGGGGGTGGACAAGGGGGCCGTGCCGGTGGTGGAGAAACGTCAGGGAGTCCGGGGCAGGTGGACGGAGCGGCCGGAGCGGCCGGGACGGCCGTCGCCGCCCTACCGAGCTGTACCGATCAAGACCTACCGGATGATGCGTTCGAGGACAGCAACTGCGACGGGGTGGACGGTGACGCGGCTCAGGCCGTGTTCGTGGCGCCCACGGGTTCGGCGTCTGGTGACGGGAGCATCGACGAGCCGCTCGGATCGATTGCGCAGGCCGTAGAGTTGGCGGCGGCGCAGAACAAGGACGTGTACGTCTGCGTGGGCGAGTACGCCGAGTCCATCACCATTCGGGACACGGCGGTGAGCCTGTACGGCGGGTACCTGTGCGAGGAGCGCTGGCGCCGGACCGAAGCGCGAGCCGAGGTCAATTCGCCCACCAGCCGTGCATTGGTCATCGACGGTGTGGTCGAGCCCGTGGTGATCGACCGCATCGCGTTCAGTGCCGCCAACGCGAACGATCCCGGTGACAGCTCGATCGGCGCCTTCGTGGTGGATGCGCGCAACGTCACCTTCACCCGGGTGGAGCTCGTGGCCGGGGACGGCGCGGACGGCTTCGACGGTGCGGACGGCGAGGATGCCGAGGACTCGCTGGGTCGCGGCCGGGTGGGTGGCAGCGTCGGCGCCGTGTTCTGCGAGAGCTTCACGCAGCCCTGCTCGGAGGTGGCCTCCGGAGGTGACAAACTTGCAGGACCGCCCCCGATGGTCGTTTGCCCGGTCGGGTCGGTGAACACCTGGGGCGGACGAGGAGGCGACGGCGGGAACGTCGCCCTGGGTGCCGCGCCCGGTGAATCCTCCGGTGGGTGGCCTCTGGCCGCGTCGACTGGGCAGGCTGGGGACGACGGAGCTCCGGGCGCGCGCGGCGTGTCGGCGCAGGTGGGATTCGGCGCCGTGGACGTGCGTGGATACATCCCGGCCAACCCTGGGGCTCCGGGCGGATTCGGCAGCCTGGGGCAGCCCGGCGGGGGCGGGCGCGGGGGCGAAAGCTACTTCTACGGCGACCTGCATCCGCTGGACCTGCGCTACGTCGTGGGCGGCGGGGGTGGACAAGGGGGTCCGGGTGGCTGCGGGGGCGGGGCCGGTCTCGGCGGGGGCGGGGGTGGCGCCTCCATCTCACTGTTGCTACTGGCCTCGAAGGTTACGCTCGATCAGGCGGTGCTCACCACTGCGCGCGGCGGAGCCGGTGGCAGAGGAGGCGGCGGCGGGAGCGGTGCGGAGGGTGGCCTCGGTGGAGACGGTGGGTTCGGCAGTTGCTTCCATGAAGAGCCTTGCCGACGCCCGCTTGCAAGTCGCGGGGCTCGCGGTGGGCGGGGTGGCGACGGGGGCCCGGGAGGAGCCGGCGGAGGCGGACCGTCTATCCCGTTGGTGGGCGTTGGAGGCGAACTCGGGCGTCGAGGGGTAACGTATCGGATGGGGGTGGGCGGCCTGGGAGGGCAAAGCCCGGGGGCGCCCATGGGCGTCAGCGGCGAGACGCGCGAAGAGCGACTGGTTGGGGTGGACTTGGTCGTCCCCCGTGACGGCGGCGTGTGAGCGCGCTGGAGGTAACCGTGGAAAGAAGAGTAGGAACAGCACAATCGATGGTGACGCTGGGAGCGCTGCTGGCGCTGTCGGCATGTGGATTCGGTGACGCTGGCCCGGGGGACGCAGTCAGCGGCCAGGCCGGGGCAGGGGGCGCGAGAGTCGTGGTCGGCCCCTCTCCGGAGACGCTCGATTCCAGCGCAGCGAGGATCGCGACCAAGGCCTCCGTGCCCCCGGGCTCGCCGTGCGTGCTGAGCGTCGACTGTCCCCCAGGGCAGCACTGCGACCTGGCTGAATGCGTTGAGGAATGCAGCGCTGACGCACCCTGTCCCGGGGGCGAAGTGTGCTCACCCCGTGGTCAGTGCGCCCTTCCCGCAGGGGATGGAGACGAGGCTGTTTTGCCGTTGGTGTCCGCGGGCACCGTCGCCGTGTCACCCAGCAGCGTGGTGCTGACGGACGACGACGAGTCGCTGGAGATCACGCTCACGAGCACCAGCGAATCGCCGGTGCGCTACCGGATCACGACGAACGGCGAGCACCTCGTCTCAGAGCTCGAACGCGGCGAGTTCACGGGCACCACCGTCGTTCGCATCAACGTGGATCCAACGTCGCTGGGGCAACCCACCAGCTCCGGCAGCGTCATGATCTACACCACCCTGGGAGATCTGGTCGTCACGGCGCCGATCCAGACAGGAGTCAGCGGCAAGTATCGCGGGACATTTCGCTACGACGCCGGACCGATCCACCTCGGCGAGGCCAGGGTATCGCTGGACTTGATCGAGGATGCTGGGGTCCTGGTGGCACGCGTCGATCCGGAAACCTCACTGTTGTTTCCACGGAGCCAGTACGGCGCCGCGTTTGGAAGCGGGAGTTACCGAAGTGCCGACCGCTTGGAGCTCGGGCTGGACCAGTATATCGATGCGGGGTTGGGCGGGGAGGGCAGCGTCTTTGGCGGGCGTGCGCTGGGGCGCCGCTTCGTGCTGGATCTGAGCGACGCCGAGCGCGGCACCCTGGAAGGCAGCTTCGAGGAGGCCGTCTACGGGCTGTTTCCTGAACCGATCACGCTGCGGGGATCGGTCCGGCTCGAGCGAGATCCCACGACGGATCCCCTGGAGTTCCAGGCCGTTCCGGTTCCATTGCCTGAAGCGACGGTGCTGCCGCTCCCGAACGTCAGCGACGTCTTTGGCTGGCCCGGTGAATGCGAAGCTACCGCTGACCCGACGGCGCTGCTTCAGCAGCATCATGCGCCGCTGCTTCGCAGTATGCGGGACCGAGCGGTTCCAAATGTCGAGCTGGCCGCAGCCTGCGAACGAGCCCTCGGCGTCGGTGACGTCGCAGGCTTCGAGTCCGACCTGAGCCAGGAAGCGTGCGGCTCGGTGCCGGAGCTCGCGTGCGCGGCAGTGGCTGCGTGCCAGGCGGGCTCGATGACCGCAGACGACGCGCGGGCGCTGGGCTCGTACCTCTTGGCCGCAGCAGCGCCGGCTGCACTGGTGGCTCAGCAGCACCTGGTGGAGGGGCTGGACGCGTCCCTCCAGTCCGAAACGGCAGGCGACGAGCGGAGGCACTACGAAGCGGCGGCCGCGGCCATCGCGCCAGTGGCGCAGGTGGTGCTGCACCCGGGCGTGCTCGAGTGTCTGCGGAGCGTGGACCCTGCTTCGGCAGCGGCACCGCCGCTCGATGCGGGGGTCGAATCGGCGCCCACGTTGGCTGCGCCCTACCCAGCGTTGCGTGCGGTCGGGTTGGTTGTCGACCTGCAGGCCCGAATCGACGCCGAGCTGGCTCGGCTCGACGGAGCAGTGCCAGGTGCTGTCGGTGTGAGGGCCGGCGAGGACAATCAAGACCGAGCGCTCCGGGCCTATCTGCAGGCCGTCGCGGTCTCGGTGCTGCTGCAAGACTGGGGCGTGGCCCCCGAGGAGGGGACGGCAAACGTGGTCGGGGTGCTGAGTCCCCTGGACCACGTGTTCGGTCTCTCGCTGGCGGGGGCGGATGGACTGGGCATTGCGGAGGGGTACGTGCCGTTCGTGTACCGCGAGAGCAGCCTGGCTGCGGGGCCCACGAACTTCGAGCAGAAGCTCACCACAGCGCGCGAGGCGGTGTTGCGGCAGGCGACGACCGAGACCGCGTACCTGGCGAACTCGCGCACGTTCGAGAGCAACGAGCACGACCTATTGAACGAGATCGAAGCCGTCCGTCAGAACCAGGACGACGAACTCGTGGGCCTGTGCGGATCGAGCTTCGATCCGGATCGGCTCGTCGACTCCAGGTACTGGCAGTCTTGCGGCCAGAGCGACGGCGAGGTCGCCGCGCTCCGCCTCGACCTGGAGCAGGCCGAGGCCGAACGGCACGCGCTCGAGACACTGATCGAGAACCGCGCGCGCCAGATTGCAGTGGACCAAGCCGCATTGGCGCAAACCCAGGGAGTGCACGCGGACACGTTGCAGTTCATCAGCGACACCGGAGAGCAGCTGGTGATCAACATCCGCATGGAGACGGTCCTCAACGCCGTGCAGTCCGCCGCCGAGGTGGCGGCCAACGCACAGGTCTGGAACGGCGGGGCGCCAGCGGCCATGGCCGCCGTCGTGGCAATGATCGAGGTGGCGCGCGGCGGCCTCCAGGAGCAACGACAACGCCTGGAAACCGCGCAAACCATGCGCTTCGAGGCCGCGAGCGCCGAGATCGAGCTCATCCAAGGAATGGCGCAGATCCAGCGGCAGCTCATCGACCTCGAGCAATTGGGCGTGGAGCACCATCAGACCGTGCTCGGAACGGTTCAGGCCACGCTGCAGATCCGCAACGCGCTGGACCGGGCACACCGGGTGGCCGACAACCGGACGCGCAATTCAGCGCTGGTCGATCGCAACCCAGCCGGAGATCCTACGTTCCGGATCGTCCGGGACAGTCTGGCCGAAGAGGTGCTGGCCACCCGAGAGCGGGCCCAGCAGCAGCTCATGCTGGCTGGCAGGGCCTTGGAGTACGAGCTCAACCGTCCGCTGGACGGGCTCGGACAGGCCGTGCTCGCCGTCCGCAACGCGAGCGCAGCGGAGGATGTGAGCTGGTGCCTCGGACACCTGTTCGAGCAGAGCGTGGAAGCGTATGGCGAGCCCCAGGAGT